>JBBRWT010000015.1:0-32098 GCA_038249035.1 Actinomycetales bacterium | reverse complement strand
GGCCGGTAGGTAGAGATCGATCGTGAACGGACCGAGCGCTGTCAGTGCGCCCAATACGATGACGTAGACCGCCCGTTGCCTGCGGCTCAGCGAGTCTCCGGGGTGAACGACCGTCGACACGCAGGCGACTCCTGACAACGAATAAAGGGGGCGGCCAACTGGCCGCACCCTTTATTCTACGAGCCCAAATGTTCACGCAGCCCAGTATCAGCGTGCGACGCTGGCTCCAGAACGGCGCTTGTTGTAGACGTCGAAGGCAACAGCGAGTAGCAGCACAAGGCCCTTGACGGCCTGCTGCCATTCGATACCGATGCCCATGATCGACATACCGTTGTTCAGCACACCGATGATGAGACCGCCGATGATGGCCCCGCCGATGGTGCCGATGCCACCCTGCACCGCAGCCCCACCAATGAAAGCTGCTGAGATGGCTTCGAGCTCGAAGCCGTCACCGGCCTTGGGGCCTGCCAGGTTGAGGCGCGCGGTGAACACGAGGCCAGCGAGCGCGGCGAGCAGGCCCATGTTGACGAACAACCAGAAGTCGACCGAGCGCGTCTTGACGCCCGACAGTTCAGCGGCGCGGCGGTTGCCACCAACCGCATAGATGTGCCGACCAAAGACGGTGCGGTTCGCGACAATGCCATAGATCATGACGAGTGCAGCGAGCACCACGAGCGTCACGGGAATGCCCTTGAAGCTTGCGAGCGCAAAGGCGAAGCCGCCGATAACCACTGACACGAAGGCCATCTTCGCCACGAACCACACGGTCGGGTCGACTTCTTGCCCGTACTTCAGGCGGCCCGCTCGCGTGCGCACCTGCTGCACGATGAGCCCCACGATGGCGAGTGCCCCAATCAGAAGAGTGAACACGTCAATCTCGCCGCCCCCGAGATCGAGGGGCAAGTTGATGAAGCCGTTGCCGAGTGCTCGATACTCTTCAGGAAACGAGCCGATGTTCGAGTTGCCGAGCGTGATGAGTGCGAGGCCTCTAAATATCAGCATGCCCGCCAAGGTGACGATGAATGCGGGTATTCCGACGTAGGCAATCCAGAAGCCCTGCCAGGCCCCCACGATGAGGCCGACGAGAAGCGCGCCGATGATGGCCAGCCACCACGGAAAACCGAGATCTCGAATGAGCACGCCCGAGACGGCACCGATGAACGCTGCGATCGAGCCGACCGAGAGGTCGATGTGGCCCGCGACGATGACCAGCACCATCCCGATGGCAAGAATCAGAATGTAGCCGTTCTGCACGACCAGGTTTGACAGGTTTTGCGGCCTGAGCAGAATACCGTTCGTGGTGATCGAGAACAGCACGACAACGGCGATGAGGGCGAGGAAGATGCCGTTCTTGCCGAGGTCAGTGACGATCAGCTGCAGGGTGGACGGGAGCTTTATGCCGCCGGATGATTTTGCCGGGGTTTTCGTTGTGGTTTCAGACATTAGCGCTGCTTCTCCAGGGTCATGAGCTTGAGGAGGGCTTCGGGGGTGGCGTCGGCCACGGGCATCTGGCCCGTGATCCGTCCCTCAGAGAGGGCGTAGATGCGATCGCAGATACCCAGTAGTTCGGGCAACTCAGAAGAAATGACGATTATCGCCTTGCCCTCACTCGCGAGTCGATTGATGATCGTGTAGATCTCGTACTTGGCACCCACATCAATGCCGCGCGTCGGTTCGTCGAGAATCAGCACATCAGGGTTGCTGTAGATCCACTTCGAGAGCACGACCTTTTGCTGGTTGCCACCCGAAAGCTGCCCCGCCTTGGCGAGAACGGTCGGGGCCTTGATATTCATGCTCTCGCGGTACTCGTTGGCGACCTTGTACTCCTCGTTGTCGTCGACCAGACCCAAACGAACGAGCTTGCGCAACGAGGCCATCGAAATGTTGCGCTTGATGTCTTCGATGAGGTTAAGGCCGAACATCTTGCGGTCTTCAGTGGCGTAGGCGATTCCATTGCGAATTGCTTCGTCGACCGTGCGGGTCTTGATCTCAACCCCACTCTTGAAGACTTTGCCTGTGATGCGGCTGCCGTAGGTCTGACCGAACAGGCTCATTGCAAACTCGGTGCGCCCGGCGCCCATGAGACCCGCGATGCCGACGATCTCACCGGCACGAACGTCAAGGTTGACGTTGTCGACGATCACGCGATTCACGTCTTGCGGGTGGTGGGCCGTCCAGTTCTCGACGCGCAAAACCTCGTCGCCAATGTGCGGGGTGTGGTCGGGGTACCGGTGCTCAAGGTCTCGGCCGACCATGCCCTTGATGATTCGGTCTTCTGTCACGTCAGCGTGCTGAATAGTCTCGATGGTCTTGCCATCGCGAATCACCGTGACCGAGTCGGCGACCTTTTTGATCTCGTTCAGCTTGTGGCTGATGATGATGGAAGTGATGCCCTGCTCTTTGAGGTGCCGCATCAGGTCAAGCAGGTGGTCAGAGTCAGTGTCGTTGAGGGCGGCCGTCGGCTCGTCGAGAATGAGCAGCTTGACCTTCTTCGACAGGGCCTTCGCGATCTCGACGAGTTGCTGCTTGCCCACACCGATGTCGATGATGCGACGCGACGGGTCTTCATCGAGCCCGACCCGGGCCAGAAGCTTCTTCGCCTCGAGGTTCGTCTTCTGCCAATCAATCAGGCCGAGCGGGCCCTTGATCTCATTGTTGAGAAAAATGTTCTCGGCGATCGAAAGGTAGCGGCTCAGCGCGAGCTCTTGGTGAATGATCACGATGCCTTTGGCTTCGCTGGCACGGATGTCACGAAACTCGACGACCTCGTCTTCGAAGACGATGTCGCCCTCGTAGGTGCCGTGCGGGTAGACCCCCGAGAGCACTTTCATGAGGGTCGACTTGCCGGCGCCATTCTCGCCACAGATCGCGTGAATCTCTCCGCGTGCCACCTCGAGGGTGACGTTGGAGAGCGCTTTCACACCGGGGAAGGTCTTGGTGATCGACCGCATCTCAAGGATGTTCTGGGTCACGTACTGCCCGCTTCCTTACGTCGTTGGGGGGAAGAGCCGGTGGTGGGGAGCCTAATAGCTCTCCCCACCACCGGCCAGATGCAACTGGTGGTGATTAACCGATTGGCGCAGTCTCGTTAGAGACCGAGCTCCGCAGCCGTCCAGTAGCCGGTGTCGACCAGAGCCGACTCCACGTTGTCTGCAACTACCGGCACCGGGCCGAGCAGGAACGACGGCACAACGAGCACGCCATTGTCGTACGTGGTCGTGTCGTTGATCTGCGGCTCGCCACCCTCGAGAAGCGCGACGGCCATTCCAGCAGCAACCTTCGCGAGCTCACGAGTATCCTTGAAGATGGTCGCGTACTGCTCGCCCGACAAGATGGCCTTGACCGAGTCAACCTCGGCGTCTTGACCCGAGATGATCGGGAAGTCGACACCCACGGCGTAGCCAGCGTCGGTCAGAGCCGAGATGATGCCACGGCTGAGGCCGTCGTAGGGCGACAGAACGGCGTTGACCTTCGTGCCGTCCGAGTAGTTCGCCGTCAGAAGGTCTTCCATGCGGCTCTGGGCGACTTCGCCGTCCCAGCGCAACGTGGCGGCCTGCTCGATGTCGACCTGACCCGACTTCACGACGAGCGTTCCGTCATCGATCAGCGGCTGGAGAATATCCATGGCGCCGTTGAAGAAGAAGAACGCGTTGTTGTCATCCAGCGAGCCAGCGAACAGCTCGATGTTGAACGGGCCGGCCGGTGCGTCCGCGAGAGCACCACCCTCTAGGTCGGTCAAGCCAAGGCCGTTGAGAACGGTCCAGGCCTGCTGCTGGCCAACGAGGAAGTTGTCGAACGTCGCGTAGTAGTTGACGTTGCCCGAGTCGCGGATGAGGCGGTCGTACGCGATGACCGGGATGTCCGAGTCAGCAGCGGTCTGAAGTACCTCGGTCAGCGTGGTGCCGTCGATCGCGGCGATGATCAGGGCCTCAGCGCCCTTGGTGATCATGTTCTCGACCTGGCTGACCTGGGTGGGGATGTCGTCCTCAGCGAACTGAAGGTCGACCGTGTAGCCGGCCGCCTCGAGCTCGGCCACGAGGGCGTCGCCGTCAGCGATCCAGCGCTCTGACGAGCGGGTGGGCATGGCGACGCCGATGAGGCCTCCGCCTTCGCCGTCGCCGCCGTCTGCAACCGGAGCCGAGCATGCCGCGAGACCGAAGGTCATTGCGCCAATGGCCACGGCCGAAAGAAGAAGGTTCTTCTTCACTGTGTGTCCTTTCATAAGGGGATGTGTGTGGTGCTGCGGTTCTCTTCTCGACTGCGAGTCGAGAACCGTTCCCGGGGCGGGCCCCGGAGATCTAGGTGATTGGCGCCGGGCTCATAGGCTCGGTGCTCATAAGCCCTGTGCTCACAAGCCCTGTGCCAATCGGTAGTAGGCGGCGTTCGAGCGCATATCGCGCGCGAACCCCTCGAGCGTGGTGCTTTCGTCAATGACGAGCAGCTCGACGCCGGCCATCTGCGCGAAGTCTCGAAAGACATCGACGCCGACCTGAGTGGTCATGACCGTGTGGTGGGCGGCCCCCGCCGTCAGCCAGGCTGAAGCGGAAGTAATGAAGTCGGGCGCGGGCTTCCACACCGCGTGTCCGACAGGCAGGTAGGGCATCGGCTGGGGCAGCGCGACGTTCTCGACGACGTTCGCGACGAGACGGAACCGATCGCGCATATCACTGAGCGCAACGACGACGGCGGGGCCTGCGTCGGCCGTAAAGACCAGTCGCACCGGGTCGTCCTTGCCGCCGATGCCAAGGGGGTGCACCTCGAGCCGTGGTGTGGCCGACGTCAGTGAAGGACTCACCTCGAGCATGTGGGCACCCAGAATGAGCTCGTGGCCGGGCTCCAAGTGGTATGTGTAGTCCTCCATGAGGGATGCGCCGCCGGGCAGCCCCGCTCCCATGACGGCGGCTGCGCGTACGAGCACCGAGGTCTTCCAGTCGCCCTCGGCCCCAAAGCCGTACCCGTCGGCCATCAAGCGCTGCACGGCCAGACCGGGAAGCTGCTTCAGATCGGCGAGATCTTCGAACGAGGTGGTGAAAGCAGAGAATCCGCCGGCTTCAAGAAAGCCGCGAAGACCTATCTCGATCGCCGCGCCATAGCGCAGCGAGTCGTGCCGGTCGGCCCCGGGGTGCAGTTCGGCGGCAACGTCGTAGAGGTCGAGGTACTCGGTGACGAGCGCGTCGATGTCGGCGTCAACCGCGGCGTGCACCGCGTCGGCCAGCTCGGTGACGCCCCATGTGTTGACCTGCACGCCGAAGCGCAACTCGGCTTCGGTCTTGTCGCCCTCGGTGACCGCGACGTACCGCATGTTGTCGCCGAAGCGGGCGAGCTTGAGTTCGTGGGTCGCGTGCCAGCCGGCGGCCGCGCGAGCCCACACCGCAATGCGGTCGGTGACGGTCGGGTTTGACACGTGGCCGACGACGGTCGTGCGAGCCACCCCGAGGCGCGACACGATGTAGCCGAACTCGCGGTCGCCGTGCGCGGCCTGGTTCAAGTTCATGAAGTCGAAGTCGATTGTGGCGAAGGGCAGTTCGACGTTGGCCTGGGTGTGCAGGTGCAGTAGCGGCTTCTGCAGCGCATCGAGGCCGGCGATCCACATTTTGGCCGGGCTGAAGGTGTGCATCCAGGCCATCACGCCAATGACGTTCGGCGCCGCGTTCGCCTCTTGCATGACCCGCTTGATGCTTGCGCTGTCAACAAGGGTCGGCTTCCAGACGATCGATACGGGAATGCTCGCTGCAGCCTGCAGGCCCGCGACGACCTGCTGCGACTGTTCGGCGACCTGGCGCAACGTCTCATCGCCGTACAGGTTCTGGCTTCCGGTAAGAAACCAGACCTCGTACGTCGAGAGGTCGGGAACAATGCTGCGGGTCACGTCAGTACTCCTTGGGGTAACACGTCGACGGCGCGGCGCTGAATCTCGAGGCCGGCCTCGTAGTGCACGAGGTACGCGGCGAAGCCAGCGGTATCGGCGGGGTCAGGCTCGACAAGATTCATGTCGGTGCTCGCAAAGACCGTGGACTCGAGATAGCCGGCCAGGTCTCCTCCGCCGGAGGCAGTGAAAGAGGCGAGCACGGCGATGCCCCACGCCCCGCCCTCCGAGGCGCTCGCGGCGACCCCCACCGGTGCATCAAGAGCCGCAGCGAGAAACCGCTGGGCGACTCCGGCAGTTCGAAACAGGCCGCCGTGCGCCTGCATGCGCTCGATCTCTACGCCCTCGTCGTGCAGAGCGCGCATGCCGAGAGTGAGGGTAGCGAACACACCGTAGACGTGTGCGCGCATGGTGTTCGCGAGAGTTAGCGTGCTGTCGGGCGTGCGCACGATGAGCGGGCGGCCTTCGACAAGGCGTGCGATAGGCTCACCCGCTACCTGGTTGTAGGCGAGTACGCCACCGGCGTCGGCGACGCCGTCGAGAGCCTCGGCGAGCAGCAGGCGGTAGGCCTCGTCGACATCGACCGTCGAGCCCGCGAGCTCAGCGAACCGGCGAAACACGCCGACCCATTCGGCAAGTTCGCTCGTGCCGTTGTTGCAGTGCACCATTGCAACCGGATGCCCTGCAGGCGTCGCCACGACATCAAGTTCGGGGTGCACGCGCTGTAGGGGGCGCTCGAGCACGACCATGGCGAAGATGCTGGTGCCCGCGCTCACATTGCCCGTGCCGGGGGCGACCGCGTTGGTCGCGACCATACCGGTTCCGGCGTCTCCCTCAGGCGGGCAGAACACTGCCCCGGGGGTGAGGGCGCCGGTCGGGTCGAGCAGGGCGGCGCCGGCAGCGGTAAGAATGCCCGCCGGGTGGCCCGCGGAAAGGATCGAGGGGAGCATCCCGACGATCGGGCCGGCGAGAGCCGCGCCCGCACCGACCGAGCCCGCGACCGCATCCTTAGCTGCAGCGGCCTCAGCTACTGCAGTGTCGTACTTTGCCAGCAGGTTGGCGTGATAGTTGGCGCCGGCCGCGTCAATCGGAAACATGCCCGACGCGTCGCCGATGCCGAGCACGCGCTCACCGGTGAGCTTCCAGTGCACGTAGCCGGCGAGAGTCGTGATGAAGCGCACCTGCGAGACGTGGCTCTCGCCGCTCAGTACCGCCTGGTGCAGGTGAGCGATCGACCAGCGCAGCGGAATGTTCACGCCGAAGAGTTCGGTGAGCGCCGCGGCGGCCTCACCCGTGCTCGTGTTGCGCCACGTGCGGAAGGGCACGAGCTGGTCATCCTTCTCATTGAAGGCGAGGTAGCCGTGCATCATGGCCGAGATGCCGATCGCCGCGAACGCTGTCGGGGTGGTTTCGTGACGCTCGCGGGCGTCGGTGACCAGCGCGGTGTAAGCACCCTGCAGGCCCGCCCAAACGGCGTCGAGCGAGTAGGTCCAGACGCCGTCGACGAACTGGCTCTGCCACTCGTACGACCCGGTCGCCAAAACCTCGTTGGGGTTATCACCGACCAGACATGCCTTGATTCGGGTTGAGCCGAGTTCAATGCCGAGAACGGCACGGCCCTCGGTGATCATCTGTGCACCGCTACTGATGGTGACGGCGGGGGTAGTGGTGTTCATTGGCGCACACCCCCCTGCGTGACCGCGTGCGTTTGGCCATACACGTTTTGGTAGCGCTCGAACAGTGCGTCGATCGCGTCGGGCGCGATCGCGACGAGCTCGCCGCCCTGTCGGGCGATGTGCACGGTGTGTGCCACGTCTTCGAGCATGACGGCGGCCTTTACCGCGTCGCGCGCATCAGAACCAATCGTGAATGGGCCGTGGTTCTGCATGAGCACGGCGCGGGAGCGGTGCCCCTGCAGGGTCTCAACGATGCCGCGGCCGATCGAATCGTCACCGATGATCGCAAACGGCCCGACCGGAATATCGCCACCGAACTCGTCGGCCATCGCGGTGATCACGCACGGAATGGGCTCGCCGCGCGCGGCCCACGCGGTGGCGTAAGTCGAGTGCGTGTGAACGACCCCGCCGACGTCGGGCATGTGCCGGTAGACGTAGGAGTGCGCGGCGGTGTCGCTTGACGGACTGCGATCGCTGCCGGGGGTGTCGGGCACGACCTCGCCGTCAAGCGTGCACAAGATCATGCTCGAGGCATCGAGTTCGTCGTAGCCAACGCCACTGGGCTTGATCACGAAGAGGTCGGCGCCGGGCACTCGACCAGAGACGTTGCCTCCCGTCCAGACGACCAGACCGTAGCGCACGAGCTCGGCGTGCAGAGCGGCGACCTCGTCGCGCACGCGCGCTACGGCGACCTGCACCTCGGGGCTCAGCGCGCTCACGGGACTCCATCGTCGCGGCGGCGACGGAAACCCGACGCCGGGGTGGTTCTGGGGTTGCGGTCGGGCTCAAGCCTTGACCGCTCCGTCGTGATGCAGTTGTGACCGTTCACATCGGGTGTGTGAACTCTACCTGCGAAACGGTCACAACTGTCAAGCCCGCGGGCGGTGCGAAACGGTCACAAGTCGATAACGACCGCGATTGCGAGGGCGTGACTGGGCGTCAAGTAAGACGACCGGTCGACTGGCGCACGATCAGCTCAGGCTGCACCGGGTCATGGCTCATCTCCGTCTCGCCACGCAGCTCACCGAGTAGAAGCGCCACGGCACGGCGGCCGATCTCGGCGAAGTTTTGCCGCACCGTCGTGAGCGGCGGCGCGAAGTGCGCCGACTCAGGAATATCGTCGAATCCCACGATCGAAATGTCGTCCGGAACACTCAATCCCGACTCGCGACACGCGTGCATGAACCCGAGCGCCATTTGGTCGTTGCCGACGAACACGGCGCTGAAGTCGCGATACCTCAGCAACTCGAGCCCCGCGTAGTAGCCGAACGAGGCCGTCCAGTCGCCGAGAATGGGGGCGCGCGTGCGGAGGTCGGCATCGCTGAGCTCGCGCAAGAAGCCCTGCATGCGCGCCTCGGCCTCAATCCAGTCTTGCGGGCCCGAGATGTGCATGATCTCGGTGTGACCAAGGTCGATCAGGTGCCTGGTCGCCATGCGCGCGCCCATCACCTGGTCGACCCAGAGCGAGTGCGAGGTGGTGAGCCCTGTGGCCTCAAGCGTCACGAAGGGCACGCCCACCTGTAGATCGTTGATGGCCTCGAACACCCGCACCTGAGGGGCGAGTACGACGAGCGCCTCGATCGACTGGCTCATGAGGTAGTCGAGCCCGCTCTTGATCGAGGCATAGTCGCTCGAACTGATATTCGTGATCGAGAGGCGGTAGCCAGCATCGCGCGCCGAGTTCTCAATAGCGTTGATCGCAGTGGCCGGTCCGTAGTGCACTGTCTGCGCCGAGAGAACACCGATCGTGCGCGAGCGGCTGGTCACGAGCGCGCGGGCAGCCTGGTTCGGCCGGTAGCCGAGTTCGTCAATCGCGTCGCGCACGCGCTGAAGGGTTTCGGTCCGGATGTTCGGGCTGTCGTTCAGCACGCGTGAGACGGTCTGATACGACACCCCGGCTACGCGCGCGACATCGCGGATGTTCGGTGCTCGCACGCGCTCCGGCTCAGCCGGGCGGGCGGTCTCGGTGGTCATCATCGTCCGTTCGCGTCGCGATGTGTACGTTCACATCGGCGCATCCCATTATGCACGCCGCGGTCACCGTGAGCGGGGTGGTGTGCCTTCGGCACTACAGAGCGGCGAGGGACTGCCGCACGTCAGCGAGCAAGTCGTCGACATCTTCGATCCCCACCGAAAGCCGCACGATCGCATCTGACACCTCAAGTTCGGTACCCCGCACTGAAGCGTGAGTCATCTCGCTCGGGTAGTTGACGAGCGACTCGACCCCGCCGAGTGACTCGGCGAGACTAAACACGCGCAGGCCTTCGGCGAAGGCGCGCGCGGCGGCGGCTCCTTCGGCGAGCTCGAGCGAGAGCATCCCGCCGAAACCTCGCATCTGTCGTGCGGCGAGTTCGTGGCCGGGGTGCTCGGGCAGGCCCGGGTAGTACACCCGGGTCACGGCGGTATGCCCGTTGATCGACTCTGCAATCGCGTGAGCGTTGGCGCTGTGGCGGTCCATGCGCACAGCCAGAGTCTTGATGCCGCGTGTCGTGAGCCAGGCATCCATGGGGCCCGAGACGGCACCGGCCGCGAACTGGTGAAATTGCACCTGCTCGGCCAGCTCGAGATCGTTGGTGACGACCGCGCCGCCGAGCACGTCGGAGTGCCCGCCGAGATACTTCGTCGTCGAATGCACCACGACGTCGGCGCCGAGCACGAGCGGCTGCTGCAGGTACGGCGTCGCGAACGTGTTGTCAACCACGACAAGCGCGCCGACCGCGTGCGCCAATTCGGCGAGCGCCGTGATGTCGGTGATCTTCATGAGCGGATTGCTCGGGGTCTCGAGCCAGAGCACGCGCGGGCGCAGCTCGTTGAGTACGGCACGCGTAGCGTCGAGATCACTCAACTCAATCGTCGTGAGGCCGACCTGCCAGCGCCCGAAGATGCGCCGCACCAGTCGGTGCGTACCGCCGTAGACATCGTTGCCCATGAGCACGTGGTCGCCGGGGGCGAGCACCGCGCGCAACAGCGCGTCTTCTGCCGCGAGCCCCGACGCGAAGCTGAAGGCGCGCGCACCTGCCTCGAGTGAGGCGAGCTGGGTCTGGAGCGCGTCACGCGTCGGGTTGCCGCCACGGGCATACTCGTAGCCGCCGCGCAGGTCTCCTATGGCGCGTTGCACGAACGTCGAGGTGAAATACACCGGAGGCGTGACCGCACCCGTCGTGGGGTCAAATTCTTGACCAGCGTGAATCGCCCGCGTTGCGAAGCCCTGCAGAATGTGCGGGTCGTGGTGGGGTCGGTCGTCTTTGTGACCTCCGTGGTCGGTCATCGGTCTCCTCCCGCGAGCGCGGCGATCAGGTCTATACGGTCGAGCAATCCGATCGGGTTACCCCCGTCGAGCACCAGCAAGGTCTCAGGATGCTGACCGCCAGCCCCACGATCACCGAAGCGCTCCCCCGCCGCAGCGAGGCTCTCGTGTACTCCGACAAGCGGCAGGCTCGGCCCCATCGCCGCGGTCACCGGATCGGCGGGCGTCACCGCGCCGGCGGCGAGCGCCCGTAGCAGCGTGCGGGCGTCGACCGAGCCGACAACTTCACCGAGCACAACGGGAGGTTCTGCTGAGACGACCGGCAGGGCGCCGCGGTGCGCTCCGAGTGCCGCGACGGCATCCGCGACCGTGTGCTCGCGGCGCACGTGAGCGAGCGGGCGCGGCGGTGTGCCGAGCAGGTCGGCCACGGTGGGGGCGCCGGTCGCATGCGAAAAGCCGTGGCGACGCATCCAGCCGTCGTTGAAGATCTTGCCGAGGTAGCCGCGACCACCGTCGGGAAGTAGCACCACGACGACGTCATCGGGGCCAAGCTCACGGGCCACCTCGAGGGCGCCGACCACCGCCATGCCGCACGAGCCGCCGACGAGTAGCCCTTCTTCGCGAGCGAGACGCAGAGTCATGTCGAACGACTGCTGATCGCTCGACGCGACAATACGGTCGACGACTGCCGGATCGTACGCCTCCGGCCAAAAATCTTCGCCGACACCCTCGACGAGGTAGGGCCGACCCGTGCCCCCAGAGTAGACGCTGCCGACGGGATCAACGCCGACGATCTGCACGCGGCCGCCCGCACGGTCGGCGCTGACCTCGCGCAAGTAGCGGCCGGTGCCCGTGATCGTGCCGCCCGTGCCGACGCCCGCGACGAAGTGGGTGACACGGCCGTCGGTGTCGCGCCAGACCTCGGGGCCCGTCGACTCGTAGTGACTGAGGGGGCCGTTCGGGTTCGCGTACTGGTTGGGCTTGAACGCGCCGGGAATCTCGCGGGCGAGCCGGTCAGAGACGCTGTAATACGACTCGGGGTCTTCTGGCATCACGGCGGTCGGCGTCACGACGATCTCGGCACCATAAGCAGTGAGCACGTTGCGCTTGTCTTCGCCCACCTTGTCGGGCAGAACGAAGACACAGCGGTAGCCGCGTTGTTGCGCGACGAGCGCGAGGCCGACACCGGTGTTTCCGCTTGTCGGCTCAACGATCGTGCCACCGGGCTTCAAGAGGCCTTCGCGCTCAGCCGCGTCAATGATGCGCGTGGCGATGCGATCTTTCGACGAGCCGCCGGGGTTCAAGTACTCAACCTTGGCCAGCACCGTCGCCGTAATGCCCTCCGTCACACGGTTCAAGCGAACAAGGGGAGTGTCGCCGATGAGATCGACGACCGTTTCGGCGTACTTCATGGGCCGAATCTATCAGCGCGCCTGGGCGGGTTACGGGGCTGGCCAGTCACGGGGCTGGCCGGTCACCCCGTGGGGATCGATGCCCGAGGGTCAGTAGGCGATCGTGCGCTGGCCGGCAGGCAGTGCCAGGCCAGCCTTGACGAAGGCTTCAGTCACGAGCTGACGACGGTTATCGATCTCGCGCCCAAAGTCGCGCGCGAGCTCGGGTCGCTCGTGGACCAGGCTGTCGAGCACGTCGACGGGAACCGCGAGCACCGTGACCTCGGTCGTCGCGTAGACAGCGGCGTTGATGCCCTGCCGTGTGAGTGACGTCAAGCCAACGATCTCGTCGCGCGTCAGTTCGGTGACCGGAACTCGTACACCGCCGGCCGCCTCGACCACCATCAGCGACGACCCAGAGTCAATAAGCCGAATACCGTCGGGCACCTCACCGATGTGTTGCAACTTCTCACCCTCGGCGTAGAGCTCGATGCGCACCCGGTCGGCGTACTGCTGCAGTTCATCGGGCGAGCAATATAGAGCCGAACAGAACCGCGTCAGCATGGCTCGGCGTCTCTCGATCGAGTCGTAATCGACGTAGTAGTCGCGGTCAAGCTTGAGACCAGCGCGCCGCGCGGCATACCAGAGGCGTCGGCGAAATTCCGAGAGGGCACCGTACTCCTCGCTCGGGGAGGCCACCGGAATCGTGATCTCATACTCTCCGGCGGCGAACGCGTCGGCGCTCGGCGCCTCGCCGTCAACGAGCATCGGCAGGTCGGCAGCGACGCGCGTCATCACGCGAATCACAACAGCGGGCGGGTCGTCAGTCGCAAACTGCACCATGGCGCAGGCCGAGTACGGCCCGTCTTTGCGCGAGAGGTTCGAGAATGAGGCGCCGGCAAGTTCTGAGTTGGGAACAATGACGACGCCCCCGATCGTGCGAATGTGTACCGACCTCCAGTTGACTTCGACCACTCGGCCTCGTACATCTCCGACCTGCAGGTGGTCGCCGAGCTGGAACGGCTGCTCGAATAGCAGCAGGAGCCCCGAGAGCACCGAACCAACGGCGTTCTGAAGGGCAAGGCCGATGACGATCGAGCCAATACCGAGGGCCGTGAAAAGCCCCCCGATGTCAGCGCCCCAGACCCACGAGAAGAGAACAGCGATCGACACGGTGATGAGCAAAAACCGGCCGACATCGATGAAAATCGACGGCAGCCGGTCGCGCCACGTGCCCTTGCGGGCTGTAGTGAACAGGGCCACGTTGAGGCCATTAATGAGCACCAGAATCACGAGGAATCCGAGCACCGTCGCAACGATGCGGCTCCATGAGGCATCGATCTCGGTGCCGCCGGTCTGCGAGACGAGCACGAGTAGCGCGGCAACGGGTGCCACGTAGTTGCGCAGCAAGCGCACAACGCGCGCGGCCGGGCTGCGGCGCTGAACGAGAGCCTCTTGCAGCTCGCCGAGTACCAGCAAGACGACCGGTAGGCCGACGATCACCGCAATCGAGGGCCAGAACCAGCTCTCCCGCCAGATTTCGGTCACGCCGGGCGCTCGATCTCGACTCGCCAGACGCGCTCGTCGTCCTGTGCCGTCGCGATGACACCGGCGTCAAGTAAGCGCACGGTCGCGGGCAGTGCCTCTGCGACGCGATCGGTGACGAAGATGCCCGACTCGGTGCGCTCCGACTGGATGCGGAACGCAAGAGTCGCCGCATCTCCCCACAAGTCGTAGACCATGTGCGCTCGACCCACGAGACCGCTGCTCACCTCTCCGCGGTCAACACCGGCCCGAAGCGACAGTGCAACGCCCCATTGTGCGCTGAACCGGTCGACGATGCGCGTGAGCTCGATCGCGTAGTCGACAATGCGGCGGGCGTTGTCGATGCGCGGCACGGTGAGTCCGCAACTTGCCAGATACCCCTTGGTGGTTGTGCGCACGTGCTCGACTCCGAAGGGTGTGCCCGCCTCATCGAATTGCCGCACGAGTTCGTTGAGGGTCTCCAGCGTGGCCTCAGAACCGCGATCACGGCTGAAATCCTCAAACCCGACGATGTCGGCGTACAACACAGAGACGTCAACGTGATCTTCGGCGATCGTTTGGTCGCCATCGCGATACCGCTGGATGACCGGCTCGGGCATGAGCGCCCGCAACAGTCGCTCACTCTCGGCTCGCTGTTCGTCGAGAAGGTCAGCCTTCACCTGCAGGCTGCGACTCATATCGTTGAATGCTGCAGAGACGCTCATCAGCTCGTCGCTCGAACCGGCGTCGACCGTCACGCCCGGCTCGCCCGCCGCGATGCGCTGCGCCGCGTGGGCGAGGCGCCTCAATGGGCTCACGAAGATGCGCGCGAGCAGTAGCGACAGCACCGACACCACGAGTGCGAGCACTGCTGACGACACGACGAGGTTGCGAGTGAACTCGGTCACGGGCGCGAAGGCCTCGGCGCTGTCTATCTCGGCCACGACGACCCAGTCGACCCCCTGAACGTCGATCGGTCCGTAAGCTGCCAGGGTCTCGCGACCCAGATAGCTGGGGGCGATGATGGTGCCTGTGCGCCCGGCGAGAGCAGTATCGACCGCAGCCGTGCGAACAGGTTGCAACGTCAGCGTCGTGTTACGGGCCACGGCCAGGTCAACGATCTCGGGTGCGGTTCCGGCCGCGAGAGAGGCCGTGGCGTAGGCCGAGGAATCCTGTTGAAGCAATCGCGACGGGGAGCGCATGAGCCCGTCAAGACCCACGAGATAGGCCTCGCCGGTATCCCCCAGGCCACCCTGGCTCCAATCGCCGTCAGCCGTCATGACTTTGCTCAGGCGATCGATGGGAAGCTCAACAGCCATGGCGCCGATGATCTCGCCATCACGAGCGATCGGAGTGACCGCCCAGCCCGCGGGCAGGTTGAGCGAGGGCGGATAGTCCTCAAAGTCGGTCACCGTGACCTCACCGATCAGGTTGCCGCCGACAGCGTCACCGTAAGCGCCCGCGAGAGTCGAGAATCGATACGGCCCCGTAAGCAGGTTGGTGCCGAGGTCGACACCCTTAAACGCGCTATAGACGACAACCCCACGGGCGTCGAGTAACAGCACGTCTTCGTAGTCGAGCAGGGTCGTCATCGATCGAAAGTAGTCGTGATACTGAGCATGCACGGCCGACCACTGGCTGCCATCGCCCGCGTCGTCGACCGAGAGGGCCGAAGAGAAGTCGGCGTGCGGAGCCGTGTAATAAAGCTGCAAGTAGCGAGCCGCCGCGTTTGACGGCACGAAAGCCGACGCGTCGGTGGTCGATCCCGTGGCTGCGCCGAGTTGAGGCCCAAAAACCTCGTCGTAGTAGCGGAAGAGTTCCTGACGTTGCTGCTCGTCGAGCTCAATCGATTCGAGCTCTTCGAAGGCAGCGCTGAAAGCGCTTGTCGCATCGAGCACGCTCTGCCCTCGCGAGTGAACGACCACGGTGCTCTCGATTGTCGCGAACAGTCGTTCGATCTCGCGTGCTCGCGAATCGCGCACCTCGATGAGTCGTTGAAAGGCTGCCTCACGCAACGAGTCAGTGGCGTTGACGTAGCCGATCACGCCAACGAGTACGTTCGACGTGACACTCACGGCGAGCAACATGACTAAAACAGTTGACTGGATGCTCAGCCCGCCTCGGCGCCGTGCGCGAGCGCTGCGATGCCCGGTCGGGCGGGCTCGCTCTTCGTCGGCGTGTGACATGGCTTCCTCGACAGTCGGTGCCCGAGGGCTCACGATTCACTGGGATCAGTTCACAGTAGCGACCGGCGAGGGATTTGGGGAGGGTAGTCGGGCGATGCTCACAGCATCCGCTTGCCAGTTTTCTGGGAGAATGGAGAACAGTCGTGCTCGATCCGCTCGACTTACCTGCCCGCAGCACCCCGACAGGAGCCCGCACCGTGGCCGACGACACCTCTTCAGACGACCTCACCATCAAGCAACAGCGCGAGAAGCGCCGCGCCGAGAAGGTCGCCAACCTCAAAGCCAAGCAGGCGAAAGAGAAGCGCAACCAGCGCGTCGGCGTCGGCGCGGCGATCGTCGGCGGGGTGGCCGTCGTGGCCGTGCTCGTCGGCATCGTCGTGACCTCAGCAACGCCGCCCGTCGACCCTGCGACGATCGAGGTCGAGGGGCTGCAGACCTTCGACGGGCTCGAGGCGGTACACGTGCAGAGTGCCGTTGACTACACGATGAGCCCGCCCGCCGGTGGGCCACACAACCCCACCTGGCTCAACTGCGGCGTTTACGAAGAAGAGGTGCCTGCCGAGTACGCGGTGCACTCGCTCGAGCACGGAGCCGTGTGGGTCACCTACAACCCTGAGCAGGTGTCGGGCGGCGATCTCGATACTTTGCGCTCGCAGATGCCGCGCTCGTACATGATCCTGTCGCCCTTCTCGGGCCTGGATGCACCCGTCGTGGCGAGCGCTTGGGGCGTGCAAGTGGCGCTCGACGGAATCGACGACCCGCGCCTCAGAGAATTCATCATCAAGTACCGCCAGTCGCCCGACGCGCCCGAGCCCGGCGCGCTGTGCAGTCAGGCTCTCGACGGCCCGGGCAAGATCTCCTGATCGTGAGCACCTCGCCGGCCGAGGCAACCGCCGCCCCCGCACTCAGCCGCCCGCGGCTGATCGTGGCGGGCGTGTTGCTAGTACTCGTGGCTCTGGTCGTTGGTGCGATCGTGGGCCGGGTGACGGCCACCAGCACGGCGCCTATGCCCGGTGAGTCGAGCGCCGAGGCCGGATTCTCGCGTGATATGCAGGTGCACCACGGGCAGGCTGTCGAGATGGCGCTCCTCGTTCGCGACCGCAGCGACGACCCCGAGATTCGCTTACTCGCACTCGACATCGCCACCGCGCAAGCCCAACAACAGGGGCAGATGTTCGCCTGGTTGGCGATCTGGGGCTTGCCGCAAACGTCGAGCGAGCCCGAAATGGACTGGCTCTCGCGGCCCGTCATCGACGGCTCGGCGGGCCATGAGGGCCACGGGGGGCATACGCCCGGCGAGCCCATGCCTGGCGTCGCGAGCTTCGAGCAAATGCAGGCACTGCAAAATGCGACGGGCGTCGAGGCCGAGCGCTTCTTTCTCGAATTGATGATCGCCCACCACCAGGGTGGCGTCGATATGGCTGACGCCGTCATCGCTCGCAGCGGCCACCCGCAGGTCACGACACTCGCCCGGGGCATGGTGCAGTTGCAGTCGAAAGAACTCGACTACATGTCAGAGCTACTCGCTGCTCGATCGTAGTCGGCCGACTGCTGTGTGACGAGGCGGGCGTACACGCCTCCGAGCGCGATGAGCTCACCGTGCCGACCACTCTCGACGATGCGGCCGTGATCGACCACATGGATGACGTCGGCCGCACTCACGGTCGACAAGCGGTGGGCAATCGCGATGGTCGTGCGCCCGCGACTAGCGGCATCGAGCGCACCCTGCACCACCCGCTCCGAGACGGAGTCGAGGGCACTCGTGGCCTCATCGAGAATCAGTACGGGCGGGTCTTTCAGCAGCACGCGCGCTATCGCCACCCGTTGCTTCTCGCCCCCCGACAAGCGGTAGCCGCGCTCACCAACGACCGTGTCATACCGATCGGGAAAGCCATCGATGGTGTCGTGGATGCTCGCCGCACGACACGCTGCCTCAAGCTCCGCATCCGTTGCATCGGGCTTGGCGTACCGCAGATTCTCGGCGATCGTGGCGTGAAAGAGGTAGGTCTCTTGACTGACGATGCCGATGCTCTCGATCAGGCTCTGCTGGCGCAGGCGCCGCACGTCGACTCCGCCGACTTCGACCGTTCCGCTCGTGACGTCGTGCAGCCGTGGCACGAGATACGAGATGGTCGTCTTGCCGGCGCCCGAGGGGCCGACGAACGCGACGAACTGCCCTGGTTGAACGTCGAACGACACATGGTCGAGCGTGGGCAGGCTGTCGTCGGAAGCGTCGGGGTAACGAAAGACGACGGCGTCGAAACGGATGCGCCCGAGGTGCGCCGGCTCAGGATCGCGCGGGTTCTGGTCTTCGGTGATGCGCGGTACCAAGTCGAGATACTCGAAGATGCGAGCGAAAAGCGCCCCACTGGTTTGCAGGTCGAGCGCTACGCGCATGAGGCCCATCAGGGGAAAGGTGAGGCGAGCCTGCACCGTCGTGAAGGCGACAATGGTACCCGCCGTGACCACCACATCCGTCTGAATCAGCCACGCGGCGACGAGGTAGATGACGGCGGGGATCACGGAGAGGAACACGTTGACCGTGGCGAAGAACCACTGACCACTCATCGACAGTTGCACCTGTAGTCCGCGTTGAGTGTCGTTTTCGGCCTGGTACCGCTCGACCTCGCTCTGTTGCCGGTAGAAGCTCTTGGCGAGCAAGATTCCCGACACGCTCAGCGCTTCTTGGGTGATCGCCGACATGTCGCTCAGCGACTCTTGCGTCTTGGTGGCAATGCGTGCGCGCACCTGACCGACACGGCGCTGTGCGACGACGAGCAAGGGCAGCAGTACCACGGCCACGATGGTCAGCTGCCAACTGAGCAACAGCATGGCCACGAACGCCGCAATGACCGTAACCGTGTTGCCGATGACGCTCGAGACAGTGTTGCTGAGCACGCCCGCAACCCCACCCACGTCGTTCTGCAGGCGCGACTGGATGATGCCCGTCTTGGTGCGGGTGAAGAAGCCCAGCTCCATCGCCTGCACGTGAGCGAAGAGCCGCACTCGAAGTTGGGCCATCACGCTGTTGCCGACCGTAGAGGTGAGATAGGTCTGCCCGATACCGATGCCCGCAGAGACGAGCCACAGCACGAGCATGATCGACACGAGCTGCATCAACACGGGAACGTTCGGCGTGCCCTCCGGCGGGAACAGCCCGCGGTCGAACGCCTGCTGAGTGAGCAGCGGCGGAATCACGCTGAGCGCGGCCGACACGAGCACAAGGGCGATCGTGATGGCGAGCGGCGCGCGGTGCGGCCGAAACAGCTCGGCGATGCGCGGCAACAGATTCGGGATGCGCGGCGCTTCGGCATTGGCCGCGCGCTGCGCCGAGATGTCACCGCTCGACACGCGCGATCCCCGGCGGCCACCACTCATGCTCATGACGCGAGCCTAGGTGCGACCACCGGGGATCCCGGTGTGAGGTTTACTGACGCGGAGCGGGTCAGCCCTTGGTCGAGCCCGCCAGCAGACCGCGCACGAAGTAGCGCTGCAGGCTGAAGAACACGATGAGCGGAACGATGAGTGAGATGAACGCCGCCGCTGGCAGTCGCTCGGTGTTGCGGCCGAAGTTACCGACCAGCTCGGCCAAGCGCTGGGTGAGCGGAGCCACATCGGCCGTGCCGCCCGAGAACACGAGAGCCACGAGCAGGTCGTTCCACACCCACAGGAACTGGAAGATGCCGATCGACGCAAGCGCCGGCAGCGAGAGTGGAATAACGATGCGGAAGAAGATCTGGGTGTGGTTCGCCCCATCGACTCGTGCCGCCTCGATCACCTCGCCAGGAATCTCGCTGATGAAGTTGTGCAGCAAGAAGATGCATAGCGGCAGGCCGAAGATGGTGTGCGCGATCCACACCGCAGGGAACGTGCCGCTGATGCCCAGAATCTCGGAGAAAATCTGCAGGAGCGGGATGAGAGCCATCTGCAACGGCACGATTTGAAGAGCGAAGATGAGCACGAAGAGCGCTCCTGAACCGCGAAACTTGATCCAGGCAAAGGCGTACGCCGCCATGGTCGCCAGAATGATCGGGAACAGGGCGGCCGGAATCGCGATGACGAGCGAGTTCACGAAGTACGACCCGAGATTCGCCGACGAGGTTCCTTGAACGGTCAAAACGTCAATGTAGTTCTGCAGCGTAAAGCTCGGGCTGACGAAGATGTTCCACCAGCCGTTGCTGCGAATCTCGGTCGGCGTGCGGATCGAGGAGACGAGCAACCCGAAGGTCGGAATCGTCCACAACGTTGCGATGAGAATTGCCGCGAAGGTCGCCCAGGGCGAGGTCAGTGTCTGCTTGACCTTGCGCATCTTCTGGGGCTCGCGCGTCGCGGCCTCGTGCTTTTGACCGAGTGGAGCGTCGAGCGCATTTTCAGCGGCGGTTGCGGCGTCGGTGCTCATCGGATCTCCTTCTGCTTGCGCATCACGCGCACGTTGTAGATGACGATGGGCATCACCATGAGGAACAGCACGACGGCGAGCGCCGAGCCGTAGCCCGTCTCTCCACGGTTGAAGGCCTGCGTGTACATCTCGTTGGCGATGACCGAGGTGTCGAAGTTTCCGCCGGTCATGGCGCGCACGATGTCGAAGACCTTCAGGGTGGCGATCGAGATCGTCGTGACAACGACGACCAGGGTTCCGCGAATGCCCGGCACGGTGACGTTCCAGAACTGCTGCCACGCATTCGCCCCGTCGAGTCGCGACGCCTCGATGATCTCGACCGGCACTCCCTTGATCGCTGCTGACAACAAGACCATGGCGAAGCCTGTCTGGATCCACACCATCACGACGATGAGAAAAAAGGTGTTGAACGGGGAGTTGACCAGAAACTGCTGCGGGCTCTGACCGAGCCATACGAGAACCTGGTTAAGTAGACCAATTTGCTCAGAGAACCCGACTTCGCGGTACTCGTACATGAAGCGCCAAATGATGCCGGCCCCGACAAACGAGATCGCCATCGGCATGAAGACGAGCGACTTCAGGAGCTTTTCGCCCTTGGACTTGTCGATGAAGACCGCGTAGGCCAAGCCGAAGATCGTCGAGAGCGTGGGCACGAGAGCGACCCAAATCAGGGTGTTGCCCAAAGTGATGAGGATGTCTGGTTGCGTGAACATCCAGACGAAGTTGTCGAAGGCGACGAAGTCGCTGCCGTTCGCGGTTTGACGGCTGAAGAACGCGAGGGTGGTGGTGCGAATCGCGGGGTAGACAAGCCCGATCGCCAGCAAAACAAGAGCAGGCCCGACGAAGGCGGCCAGTTGCAGGAAGTCACGCCCTTTCTTGGGCGCTCGATCCGCGAGGAACAAAATCAGACCCACGACGGCGGCGAAAGCCGCTAGACCGATGAACATGATGCCGAATTTCTCGAAGAAATCGACCCAGAATGCTGACAGACCTCTCATACCGTTCAAACCTCCATTGGTTTTCTCGGGGTGAACCCACGCTACCTGACAGGCTGGCCCACCGAGCAAGTTTGCTCGGTGGGCCAGCCGTCAGTGCATCAGGTAGTGATTACTGCGGGAACGTCGCGTCGATGTTCTGCAGCACACTCTGCGTGGGCGTACCGGTCACCCAGTCGACCATGCCGGTCCAGAACGAGCTGGTACCGACGGCAGCAGGCATGAGGTCTGAGGCGTCGAAACGGAAGATCGTGTCTTCGCCCTGCAGGATCTCAACGGACTGGCGCGCCAGGTCCGAACCGGCGAGTGCCGGGTCGAGGCCCTTGTTGGCCGAGATGACTCCACCGCGCGAGACGCGCTCGTTGGCGAAGGTGTCACTCGAGAGGTACGCCTGAACGGCGCCGGTCGCTGCGTTGTCGTTGAACGCGGCCACGAACTCGCCACCACCGGTGACAGCATTCGGGTCGCCCTCGTCGATCGGCGGGGTGATGAAGGCCCAAACGTCACCGTCGGGAGCAACCGTCACGCCCTCGCCCCACTGAGCCTCGTAGAACGAAGCCTGGTGGTGCATCGAGCAGGTGCCGTCGAGAATCGACAGGCCACCGTCTTGGAACGTGGTGGTCACGATCGACTGCACGCCACCAAAGCCACCGTTGACGAGCTGGTCGTTGAGGAGAACCTCACCGACCAGGTCGAACGCGGCCGTGATTTCGGGCGAATCGAACTTCAGGTCACCAGCGACCCAGGCGTCATACGCCTCGGGGCCAGCGTCGCGCAGAACGAGGTCTTCGACCCAGTCGGTGCCAACCCAGCCAGTGGCGTCACCCGAACCGAAGCCCACGCACCACGGACGGTACGGACCGTCGTTGCGCGAGGTCATCTCGTTCGAGAGGTCAAGCATGCCCTGGTAGGTCGTCGGAACCTCGTAGCCGTTGTCGGCGAAGTCCGTCGGGGAATACCAGATCCAGCCCTTGACGCTGGCGAGCAGCGGCGCGGCGTAGAAGGTGCCGTCGATGGTGCCGTAGCCCTTCCAGCTTTCGCTCCAGAACTCGTCGACGTTGGCCTCAACGGCCGCGGGGGCGGCAACGACGTAGCCGTCAGCGATGAGGCGCTGCAGCAAACCGGGCTGCGGGATAACCATCAGGTCAGGGGCGTCGCCGGCGGCGGCACGCACGTTGATCTGCGTCTCGGCCTCCTGCGTGCCGTTGTACTCGATGGTGATGCCGGTGCAGGCCTCGAAGTCGGCCCAGCTCTCGACCAGGGCGTCAGCCTCGGTGTCGATGATCGTGGCGTAGACCTCGACGGTCTCGCCCTCGAACGTGCCATAGGCCTCGTACGCGGCGCAGTCAGCATTGCCGCCAGCGTCGGGTGTGGTCTCGGCCGCGCAGCCCGCGAGCACGAGGCTCAGGGCTCCGATTGCCGCAGCAGGAGCGATCATCCTGCGTCGGAGAGTGGAACTCATGTGTTTCCTCCTCGTTGAGGTTGGTCAGCGCGCCGATCGACGCGCGTGATTGTGGTGGTGCAAGAGGCGGAAGTCGGCGTCAGAAGGGCCGTTGGACACTCCATCGGGAACCGGTTCCAGGTCTCACCGTACGTCACGACCCCGCGGGCCGCAACCCGTATTCGCTCGGATGTTACCGATCTGTTGCCTAAGTCCCTCTGTTTGCTGAGGCCCGCGGCGCGGTGCTGGACTCGTCGGCAACCGTTCTCACATGACACCGGTTCCACACTGGCCCGATTCGGGTTACACTGACGCCACTGTCTATCCCTGCCACCGACTATCCCTGCCACCGTCCAAAGAAGGGCACGAGGCCATGAGCATCCTCGCCGATGTCGCCCGAATCGCGGGCGTTTCAAAGTCGACGGCCTCGCGCGCACTCAGTGGTCGGGGTTACGTTTCCGACGGTACTCGTCGACGGGTCGAGGACGCCGCGACAGAGCTCGGCTATGTGGTCTCTTCCACGGCCGCCAGCCTCGTGACCGGACGCACCCGCAATGTCGGTGTCGTTATTCCATACATCAACCGCTGGTATTTCGCCGAGGTGCTGGAAGGCATCGAATCAGCCCTGATTCGCGCAGGCTACGACCTCACCCTCTACCGGTTGAGTACCGATCGTGATTTGCGTCGCCGGGTGTTCGACTACTTTCTCGTGCGAAAAAGGGTCGACGCCGTCATCTCGGTGGCCATCGACCTGAGCCCCCACGAAGTGCAAATGCTGCAAGCCCTGGGCAAGCCGCTCGTCGGTATCGGTGGCCGCATCGACGGCATTCCTTCGCTGTCGATCGACGACGTAGAAATCGCCAGGCTTGCGACCGAGCATCTGCTCAGTCTCGGGCACCGCCGCATCATGCATGTGGGCGGCGACCAAAACGAGCAGATGGATTTTCGAGTGCACTCCCAGCGCTATACGGGGTTCTCGCAGGCGCTTCGCGATGCCGGGGTGATCGTGGATGACGACTTCCGCCAAGCAGACTTCTCGATCGAGGGTGGCTACGCCATCGGGCTCGCGGTGTTGGGCGACCCGCGCACGCGACCCACTGCGATCTTCGCCGGCTGCGACGAGATCGCCATCGGAATCACGGTTGCGGCGCGGCAGTTGGGCATCAATATTCCGGGCGAGCTCTCGGTCATCGGAGTCGACGGCCATCCGCTCGCCGAGATGTTCGGGCTCACGACTCTCGCCCAGCAGCCCGGCGCCCAGGGCGCCCGTGCTGTCGAACTGCTGCTGAACCAGCTCGAGCACGCTGATGCCGCCCCGCCTGACGAACACTTGCTGTTGCCGACCGCGCTGACCGTTCGGTCGAGCACAGCAGCGCGGCGCGACGCCGCTGTGTGAGCTCGACCCCGCCCCGAGACGCACACGAGCCCCACACCGTCTGGCGACGGGCGGGGCTCGTGACGTTCAGCAGTCAATGACTACTTGAGGGTAACGGTGGCGCCAGCCTCTTCGAGTTGAGCCTTCGCCTTGTCGGCGGTCTCTTTGTTCACACCCTCGAGAACGACGCCGGGAGCGCCATCAACGACGGCCTTGGCCTCGCCGAGGCCGAGGCTCGTGAGCGAGCGCACCTCTTTGATGACCTGGATCTTCTTCTCGCCGGCGGCCTCGAGAACAACGTCGAACGAGGTCTTCTCCTCGACCTCTTCGGCAGCGGCGGCGGGGCCAGCGGCGGCGGCGGCCGCGACGGGTGCGGCGGCGGTGACCTCAAAGACCTCTTCGAACTTCTTGACGAACTCGCTGAGCTCGATGAGCGAGAGCTCCTTGAATGCTTCGATGAGCTGGTCAGTTGTGAGCTTGGCCATGATTTCTCCTTCTGGTTGTTTCGTGTCGTGAACCGGTCAACTGAGAATCAGTTGCCGGACTCCTGCTTCTGCCGCAGCGCGTCAACGGCGCGAACGGCCTGCGCCAGCGGCGCGTTGAACATGTACGCGGCACCGAACAGCGAGGCCTTGACGGCGCCGGCCAGCTTGGCCAGCACCACCTCACGGCTTTCGAGTTCGGCGAGCTTCATGACCTCAGAGGCGTCGAGCGGCTTACCGTCGAAGTAACCGCCCTTCACTACGAGGGTGGGGTTCGCCTTGGCAAAGTCACGCAGCGCCTTCGCCACGGCCACGGGGTCACCGTGAATGAAGGCGAGGGCAGACGGGCCAGCGAGCATGTCATCGAGCGAGTCGATGCCTGCCTGGTTGGCCGCGATCTTGGTCAGCGTGTTCTTCACCACGGCGTACGACGCGTCTGCACGGATGTTCGAACGCAACGTCTTCAGCTGCGCCACCGTGAGGCCGCGGTACTCGGTGAGCAGTACGGCGGTCGAGCTGGAGAAAAGTTCTTTCAGCTCGGCGACCGTTGCTTCCTTGTTCGCCATGGTGCTCCTCTAGTTGGGATTCCTGTAGTCGGCCGCGACCACTCGGAGTGCACATGGAGAAAGGCCCGGCGCATGCGCACGAGCCTTGGTCGAGCATCCGTTCTCAGAAGTCGGATGCTCGGTTTCAGTTCATACACCTGCGCGGGTCGTCGCCCCTCCCGAGGGAGTAGTGCGAACCTTCGATCAGAACCCTTGCAAGCAAGGGCCCCAGTCACCAGCGGTCTGCGGCTCATCCCAGGATAGCCCATGCCCGTCGTCGGCACGCACCGCGTCGCGCGCTCGGCGATAACACGACATCATTGACATGAATTGCTTTGCTTCTATAGGGTCATCGGCGAGACCTAGACGAAAAGAGGAGCCCCCATGTCGACCCAGGTGACCGTGATTCCCGGTGACGGAGTTGGACCAGAGTGCATCGACGCCGCGAAACGCGTCATCGACGCCGCAGGCGTGGCGATCGAGTGGGACCAGCAGGAGGCTGGCGAGAACGTGTTCCGACAGGGGATTGCCTCGGGAGTGCCGCAAGAGACGATCGACTCGATCACGCGCACCCGAGTGGTACTGAAGGGTCCGCTTGGTACGCCCGTCGGTTTCGGCGAGAAGTCGGCCAACGTCACCCTGCGCAAGCTGTTCGAGACGTATGCCAACATCCGCCCCGTGCGCGAGCTGCCCGGAGTGTCGACTCGTTACTCAGGTGCCGGTGTTGATCTCGTTGTCGTGCGCGAGAACGTCGAAGACCTGTACGCCGGTATCGAACACATGCAGACCCCGGGTGTCGCCCAGTGCCTCAAGTTGATCTCCCGAAAAGGCTCAGAGAAGATCGTTCGCACCGCATTCGAGTTCGCACGCAGCGAGGGTCGTCAGTCTGTCGTGTGCGCCACGAAATCGAACATCATGAAGCTCACCGAAGGTGAGGTCAAGCGCACCTTCGAGCGGGTTGCTGTGGAGTACCCCGACATCGAGTCCAACCACATGATCATCGACAACGCGGCGCACCAGCTCGTCAAGCGTCCCGAGCAGTTTGACGTGATCGTGACCACGAACATGAACGGCGACATTCTGAGCGACCTCACCTCGGCTCTCGTGGGGGGGCTCGGTTTCGCCCCCTCTGCGAATCTCGGCTCGGGGGTGGCGATTTTCGAGGCCGTGCACGGCTCCGCGCCGAAGTACGCCGGAAAGAACGCCATTAACCCCACCGCAGTCATTCTCTCGTCGGTGATGATGCTCAAGCACCTGCAGTTCTTCGACGAGGCGGAGAGCATCGAGAACGCACTCTTCGCGACCCTCCAGAAGGGCGTGCTCACCGGCGACGTCGTGGGATACGACCGCGGGGCGTCGACGAGTGACTTTGCCTCGGTCATTATCGACAACCTCGGTCAGAGCGTCGACGGCTACACGATCCGCCGCGGCCGCCCACTGGCGATGCCCGAGCCGGTCGCCAACCCGGTCACGGTCGTGCCCGAACAGCGTCGCATTATCGGCGTCGACGTCTTCGTCGAGTCGGGGCTCATGCCCAACGAGCTCGGGCCACAGCTCGACGCCCTGGCCGAGGGCTTGCCGGTGCGCCTCAAGATGATCTCGAACCGCGGCACCAAGGTGTACCCCGACGGCAACACCAACATCGACGTTGTCGACCACTACCGCTGCCGGTTCGTGCTGCGTGAAGACGGCGAGCTGGGTCGGTCAGAGATTCGCGACTTGCTCGCGCGCGTCGAGAGCAGTGTCGACTGGGTGCACATTGAGCTACTGCAAGAGTTTGATGGTGCACCAGCGTTCACGAAGGCGCAGGGCGAAGACTAAAAACGACGCCTATAAGGCATCGAGCCACGAGTGGCTCGGGGCGTAGCCGAGGTCGCGGCGTGCGGCGTCGATCGAGAGCAGAGTCTCGCGGCCCACGAGGGGGCGCGTGAGTGGAACACCCGCAAACTCAGCGGCCATCAGTGCGGCCGAGTCATGGCGCATAACGGTATCGGCCGCCGCGATGATGTAGGTCTCGTACCCCGGGCTCCGCACGGCGATGGCGCGCTCAACCGCGTGCGCGCCATCGCGCCGGTCGATATAGCCCCACAGATTCCAGCGGCGCGCGGCGGGGTCGTCTTGCCAGGTCTCGAATTCGGCGTAGTCCTCAGGCGCCATGACGTTGCTGAAGCGCAACCCAGTGATCGACATCGCCGGTTCGAGCCGGGCAATCTTGCGCCCGAACTCTTCTTCAAGGTGCTTGCCGACCGCGTACATGAAGTTGGGGCGCGTCGGTTGGCTCTCGTCGATCGGGGCCGCGGGAGGGTCTTCGACGAGGGGCAGGCCGAGCAGGGTCTCGCTCGAGGCGTGCACGATCCGCGCGATGCCCGCGCGGCGAGGCGCTTGAAACACCGCAATCGTCATCGCCAGGTTGTCCTGCAGCAAGACCGTATCGGGCCGGATGCCCGGCGCGGGGCTCGCTGCAAGATGAACGACGGCATCGAGGCCGTCGTAGCGTTCTTCGACCCCGGCGAGGGCATCCAGCACCTGCCCTGTGTCGGTGAGATCGACTCGAACGAAGCCTTCACCTGGGGCGCCGACGGCGTCGAGACCGGTCACGGAGTGCCCAGTCTCGACCAGGTGGGTGACGACAGCTTGCCCAAGCTTGCCGGCCGAACCGGTGACGGCGATGCGCATGGGTCGAGCCTAGGTGCTGACGGTCGGCGCTGCCGGTGACGCTGCCGGTGACGGCACGGCCATCGGCGCGGCGCTCGGCGCTAAGGCCATGCTGACCCGAAAAACGGTTTCACCCGAGCGCGACGAGGCGGCGACCTCGCCGCCGTGGGCCTGCACGACTGCCGCAACGATGGCGAGCCCCAGGCCGGTTGATACGGTCGCTCGCGACCGCGAGGTGTCGGCGCGCGCGAATCGCTCAAAGAGTACGGGCTGCACCTCGGGCGGAATACCGGGCCCCGTATCAGTGACGGTGATGATCGCGCGGCCTTCGAGCGTGCCCAGGGCAGCCGTCACCCGAGTTCCCTCGGGCGTGTGCACGCGTGCGTTCGCGAGCAGGTTGGCGACGACCTGATGCAGCCGGTGCTGATCGCCCGAGACGATCACCGGAAGGTCAGGCACCCGCACGTTCCAGTCGTGGTCGGGCGACGTTGCTTGCGCGTCGGCGACAGCGTCGATGACGAGCGCAGCGAGGTCGACGGGGTCGTGACGCAGCTCACGGCCTTCGTCGAGGCGGGCGAGCAACAGCAGGTCGTCGACGAGCGCCGACATGCGTACCGACTCCGACTCAATGCGCGAGAGCGCGTGACGGATGTCTTCGGGCAACAGATGGCCGCTACGCCGAGTCAGTTCGCTGTAGCCCCGGATGGCGGCAAGCGGCGTGCGAAGCTCGTGGCTGGCATCGGCGACGAACTGCCTCACTTTCTGTTCGCTGGCCTGGCGTGCATCGAAGGCGCTCTGAACGTGCTCCAGCATCTGCGTAAAGGCCGCGCCGAGTTGTCCGACCTCGGTGCTCGGGTCGGTGTCGAGCACGGGCAGCCGGTCAGCCAGCGCCACTGCGCCGCGGTCCAGCGGCAGGGTAGCGACGGCGGTCGCAGCTTCGCGCACGCGGGTGAGCGGGCGCAGGCCGAGACGCACGACCTCGCGCCCGAGCACACCGGCGACGACGAGGATTCCCGCAAGTACCGCGGCGATCACGACCGCGAGCCGCGCCGTTGTGGTTGCGACCTCGGCCGTGGGAAGTCCGACGATGAGTACGGCGCCGCCCTCCGTGGCGGTAGCGAGCACGCGGAACTCACCGAGCCCGCCCGGCAGTCGCACTGTCGCGGGGTCTCCGAGCGTGCGCGCGGCGATGACGCGCACCTGCACGGTGCTGAGCTCGCGCACGGTCGCGTTGCTGTCGAGGTAGGCGGCTACGGCCGTGCCGTTTGACTGCACGACTCCGATGAGCGAGCCCGTGGGCAGGCCGGGGCGGTCGAGGCTCTGCGCCGGGCCACGGCCGGGGGCCGCGATGCTCTCGATGCGCTGTGCGATAACCCGCAACTCGTCGTCGAGTTGCGCCACGAGGCTGGCGCGCAAGAAGTAGACGCTCAGAACGCCGATGGCGAGGGTCGCCATCATGAGCAGCACCAGGATGCCCGCCACGAGCCGCTTACGCAGTGACCACCCTCCCTGCATCAGGTAACCGGCTTGATCATGTATCCGACGCCGCGCACCGTGTGGATCATCGCGGGGCCGAGCGTGTCGATCTTCTTGCGCAGGTACGAGATGTAAATCTCGACGATGCTCGAACGGCCGCCGAAGTCGTAGCTCCACACCCGGTCGAGAATTTGTGCCTTGCTGAGCACCCGACGCGGGTTGCGCATGAGATACCGCAGCAGTTCGAACTCCGTCGCCGTGAGCTCAATCTCAACATCGCCCCGGTGCACCTCGTAACTCTCTTCGTTGAGCACGAGGTCGCCCACGCGAATCTCGGGGTCGGCGCGCTCACTCACGAAGAGCGTGCTGCGTCTAATGAGTCCGCGAAGGCGTGCAACGAGCTCTTCAAGGCTGAACGGCTTCGTGACGTAGTCGTCGCCGCCAGCGGTGAGCCCCACGACGCGGTCGTCGACCGAGTCTTTCGCGGTGAGAAACAGCACGGGTACGTCGGTGCCATCGGCCCGCAGTCGATGCAGCACCTCCAGCCCGTCAAGGTCGGGCAGCATGATGTCGAGCACGACAATGTCGGGCTTGAACTCGCGGCCATGCTGCAGGGCCTGCTGACCGGTCAGCGCGGTGCGAACATCCCACCCTTCATATTTGAGAGCCATCGAGACCAGGTCGGCGAGCGACGGCTCGTCGTCGACGACCAAGGCGCGCACTGGCGACCCGTCTGGTCGGGTGAGGCGGGGGGAATCGGGAAGCTCATCATCGGCCATAACTCCAGTAATGCCTAAAAGCCTATGAGTGACCTTTGAGCCTGCCCTGCGCGAAGACGAACCCCGGCCGCCGTAGGGGGTTCGGGGGCCGGGGCTCGGGATGAGGGGCACGAAGGTCCCAGGGCGCCTCGCCGGTTCGGGTCCGGCAAGTCCACCCTGTGGGGGACACGATCTGTACCCCACCTTGATTGTGCACCATCCTGACGCCGGGCGCAGTCCCCCAACGGGGGTAAACCGGTCCCCAGTATGGGGGACTCAGTCGTTCACTTTCTGTACCCCGCTGCCTCGGGGCTCGGCTCAATCCTGGTTCGAAAACGCCGCGTCAAACGACTGCTCAGGCAACTCCCACAGCAGCGAGCGTACGAACTGCACCGCCTCGGCGGCACCGTGCAGACGGCTCATGCCCGCATCCTCCCACTCAATCGAGATGGGGCCCGCGTAGCCGATGGCCCTGAGTGCCCGAAACGCGTCCTCCCACGGCACGTCGCCGTGCCCGGTCGACACGAAGTCCCAGCCGCGCCTGGGGTCGCCCCAGGCCAGGTGCGAGCCCATGACACCGGCCCGGCCATTCTGCGGGCGCACCCGTGTGTCTTTGCAGTCGACGTGATAAATGCGGTCGGCGAAGTCAACGATGAAGCCGACAGGGTCGACGTTTTGCCACATCATGTGGCTTGGATCCCAGTTGAACCCGAAGGCTTCGCGGTGATCGATCGCCTCGAGGCTGCGCACGCTCGTCCAGTAGTCGTAGGCGATCTCACCGGGGTGCACCTCGTGGGCGAATCGCACCCCTTCACTGTCGAACACGTCGAGAATCGGGTTCCAGCGGCGGGCGAAGTCGTCGTAGCCGCCCTCGATGACACTCGCGGGCACGGGCGGAAACATGGCGACGTACGGCCAGATGCTCGAGCCCGTGAACCCGACAACGGTGTCGACGCCCAAGCGCCGGGCCGCGCGGGCGGCGAGCTTGAGATCCTCCGCGGCGCGTTGCCGCACGCCCTCAGCTTCGCCGTCGCCCCATACCCGGCTCGACAAAATCGCCTGGTGTCGAAAATCGATCGGGTCATCGCACACCGCCTGGCCGGCGAGGTGGTGCGAGATGGCGTAGACCTTCAGGTTGTAGCGATCGAGAATGTCGAGCCGCCCCTGCAGGTAGGCGTCGTCGAGCACGGCGCGCTCTACGTCGAGGTGCTCGCCCGAGGCAGCGATCTCCAGGCCGTCATAGCCCCACTCGCTCGCGAGCTTCGCGACCTCATCGAGCGTCAGGTCGGCCCACTGACCGGTAAACAGGGTGACGGGATGCGTGGCCATGAGTGACTCCTTTGTCGAGGGACGGTCGAGGGGCAGTCGAGGGACGGTCGAGGGGCAGTCGAGGGTTTTCGTAGTCCGGTCGGAAATCTGCCGGGCTAGAGGTCGATCCAGGTGCCGGCGGCCGCAGAGGCGAGCACGGCATCCGTGATGCAGGCGGCGCGTACGCCGTCAGCGAAGACCGGCAGGCCGTCGGGGGCCGACCCGCGCACGGCGGCATAGGTGTCTGCCGCAAACGCCGTGAACGCGTCGTGGTAGCCGAGCGGGTGACCGGGTGGCAGCACTGAGAGGCGCGCGGCATCGGGGTGCAGCTCGTCGGTGTTGCGCAGGTGAAGCTCGCTGCCCGTGCGGCGACCGACCCAGAGTTCTTCGGGGCGTTCTTGCACGAACCGCAGCGACTCGGTGGCACCGTGCACCTCGAGCACGAGCCCGTTCTTGCGACCGGGCGCCACTTGCGAGACGAGCAGGCTGACAACCGCTCCGCTGCCGGTCTGGGCGAGTACGCCGGCCAGGTCTTCGGTGCTGACGGGGCCGGTGGATGCCCGCTCGGCGAAAACGGTGCGTGTCACCGCCTGCAAGCGCGCGAGCCGCTCCCCCGTCACGAACTCGAGCAGGTCGCACAGGTGCGATCCGATATCGGCGAAGTCCCGAGAGGCGCCCCCAGCCGCGGTTGACACGCGCCAGTTGTAGTCGCCAGCCCCCAGTAGCCAGTCTTGCAAGTAGGCGCCCTGCACGCTGAAGAGCCGGCCCACCTGG
>JBBRWT010000014.1:0-32534 GCA_038249035.1 Actinomycetales bacterium | reverse complement strand
TTCGTGCTCCTCTAGGTGCTCGAGTACCACGGCGAGCGCAGCGTCTTCAGCGTCGGGGAGCGCGGCGACGCGGCGGCGCGCTACTCGGGGCAATGACAGGTCGTGGCGGGCGACGGCGCGCCAGGCACCATAGAAACCGAGCTCGTCTACCGGCACAGGCCAGGCTGCCGCTTCGGGCGCGAGTGCCGCGCGGCACCACCGTGCGAGCAGTTCATCGACCGTCGTGAGCTCAACCGCGTCACGGTGCTGAAGCGCCGTCGGCGCAGCTAAGAATCGGGCTACAACGTCGTCGTCGCGTGCATCCTGCGTGTCACCGACAGCACCGCGACGACGGATGGCCGCCGCGAGGTCATCGACGGAGATGCGGCCTGCGGCCAGGCGCGCGCGAAACTGCTGCTCGGTCAGCGTTCCGCGCGCACCGACCGCGGCAACCGCGTGCTCAATGGCCGCGGCGAAACCATCGCCGAGCGCTGGGAGCACAGGGTTGACCGCGATAGCCGCGTCGAGCCCGTAGTACGGCGCGATGACGCCTGCGGCGACTTCAGCGCGGGCCCGAACACGGAGGGTGCGGGAGATGGAGGTAGTGGGGCTGGGGGTGGTGGCACTGGCGGTCATACCGGGGCTCCGATCGTTGCGGGCACGGGCACGGGGGCGGGGTGGACGACCGGCGGGCGGTCATTCGTGCGTGAGGCGGGCGTGGACGACGGTCGCCTGGCAGGAGCGCCGACCCGGTGGCCCCAGGCCAGCACGACCAGGGCCGCGGGGCTCCTGGGGGCCCACTGGCGCAGCGCAGCGACTCCCAGAAGGGTGACGATGGCGGCGAATGCGAACCCCACAGCAATCGCGCTGCCGGAGAAGCCTGTTGCTGACGGTGCAGCCGGTGCCGTATTCACCGCAGCAGTCAGTGCTGAGGTGACGAGCACGAATGCCACTGCGGCGACGGATGCTGTCAGCACAGCGATGCTCGCGCGGCCGGCTCCCGGCATGAGCAGAGTTGCGCGAGCACCCGCCACACCGAACGCGCTAGCGAGCACGATGAGAACCACGAGCTCGGCGGCCCCGCGGCCACCCGGGTACACGGCAAGCGCTGTGACGACGAGCACCGTGGCCGGCACGAGGGCACCGGCCCCGGCGCGAAGCCTGCGGGCGCTCATGGCGAGCGCCGCCGGTCGCGGCGACCTGCGGTCAGCCGCGCGGCGATCGATACCGTCACTCGACGAGAGAAACAGTGAGCTCTTGTAGAAGCCGTGGGCAACGAGGTGTAGCAGTGCTGCGGCGACGAGGCCGAGCGCAGCAACGAGCAACATGAAGCCCATCTGCGCGACCGTCGACATCACGAGCCGGCCCTTGATGTCGGTGCGCACGAGCGAGGCAACGACGCCGGTGACGATCGCAATGGCCGCGACGACCGCGAGCACGACGACGGCGACGGTGCTCTGCGTGATTGTCTCGATCTGGGTGATAACCAGGATGCCCCCGCCATTGACAATGCCGCCGTGCAAGGCCGCACTCACCGGGGTCGGAGCGTGCAGCGAGTCGACGAGCCACGAGTGCGCGGGCGGAAGCGCGCAGCGCACCATCGCGGTGAGCACGAATAACAGTGCGACCACATCGCCGGGCGCGCCGGTCACCGCAAGCACCAGCGCAGCCCAGAGCGCAAGATCGGCACCGATCAACCAGGGGGCTGCTCGAGCGATGGCGGGTCGGCCCCCGCCGAGCCCCAGGGCCACGAGGGTCGCGGCGGTGGAGGCGCTCCAGGCGAGGGCAAACAACCACCATTGACCGGAGACACTCACGACGGCGGTGGCGACGAGCATTGCCGCGATGGCGATCGTTACACCGCGCCCGCGACGGTCTCCGCGCAAGGATCGGTGCGCGTAGGGCAGCACGGCGGCAGCGATGCCCACGACGAGCACGAGCAACAGAATCGAGACGGCATCAATGCGCCACACCGGTGTCGCGATGTCGATCAGGGTCACGGGCGACCTCCTTATGCGCATCACAATACACGTAATCTATGTCATGTAAATCGATTCGTACGAGAATTGCCGCCATTGCTGTCGCCCAGCGCCGTACAGTGGCGACGTGGCCGAGTGGACTTTCTTGACGAATCACACGCACGTGCTCGTGTTCCTGTCAGAGAACCCCGAGCTGCGCATCCGGGATATCGCAGAGTTCGTCGGCATCACGGAACGCGCGACGCAACGCATCGTCGCGGAACTCGTTGCGGGCGGCTACCTCGAGAAATCGCGCGAAGGCAGGCGCAACCGCTACCGCGTCGTGACGAGCGAGCCACTGCGGCACCCGCTCGAACGCTCACACTCCGTTGGTGAACTGCTACGGGCGGTCACGACGCGCAACGATCGCGCCTGACCGCCCGCGCGGTGGTCAGGCCAGCTCGTTACCCTCGAGCAGTTCGGTGACCAGCGCAGCGATCGCGCTGCGCTCGGAACGCGTGAGAGTGATGTGGCCGAACAACCCATGACCCTTGAGGGTCTCGATGACGCTCGCGACCCCGTCGTGGCGCCCCACTCGAAGATTGTCGCGCTGCGCGATGTCGTGCGTCAGCACCACTTTTGAATTCTGCCCGATGCGGCTCAACACCGTGAGCAACACGTTGCGCTCGAGCGACTGCGCCTCGTCGACGATCACGAAGGCGTCGTGCAGAGAACGGCCGCGAATGTGCGTCAGCGGTAGCACCTCGAGCAGGCCGCGGTCGATGACCTCATCGAGCACGTTTTGCGACACCACCGAGCTCAGCGTGTCGAACGTGGCCTGAGCCCAGGGGTTCATCTTCTCGCTCGCATCACCGGGCAGGTAGCCGAGCTCTTGCCCGCCGACCGCGTAGAGCGGACGGAACACCATGATCTTGCGCTGCTGTTGCCGCTCGAGCACAGCCTCAAGCCCCGCGCACAGTGCGAGCGCCGACTTGCCAGTGCCGGCTCGGCCTCCGAGCGAGACGATCCCCACCTGCGGGTCCATCAGTAGGTCGATGGCGAGGCGCTGCTCAGCCGAACGGCCGTGGAGGCCGAAGATGTCGCGGTCACCGCGCACGAGCGCGATCTCATCGTCACCGACGACGCGCCCGAGAGCTGAGCCGCGGTCGCTATGGATAACCAGCGAGGTGTTGATCGCCAGCTCCCGCACAACGGGCGTGCGCAGCACCTCGCGGTCGTACAACTGCGCCATCTGATCGCTCGAGAGTGTGACATCTGCCATACCTGTCCAGCCGCTGTCGACAGCGAGCTCGGCGCGGTACTCCTCTGCGGCGAGACCCAGTGAAGCTGCCTTGACGCGCAGCGGCAGGTCTTTCGACACCACGGTGACATCGAGTCCGTCGTTCGCGAGGTTCATCGCCACGGCGAGGATGCGCGAGTCGTTGTCACCGAGCTGCAAACCGCTCGGGAGCACCGACTGGTTCGAGTGGTTCAGCTCGACCCGCAGCGAGCCGCCAGCCTCGCCGACGGAGATAGGAAAGTCGAGGCGCTCGTGTTGTACCCGCAACTCGTCGAGATTGCGCAGTGCTTGGCGTGCGAAGTATCCGATCTCGGGGTCGTTGCGCTTGGCCTCGAGTTCAGCGATGACGACGACCGGCAACACGACCGCGTGTTCGGCAAAACGGAAGAGCGCCTTCGGATCGCTCAGCAAAACCGACGTATCGAGCACGTACGTGCGCTGGGCCACCTCGCTCTCGTCGCTCGTGATCGACGGGTTCAGACGAGAGGTCTTCGCAGCAGCCACCGGTGCTCCATCCCCGGGGACGCGGGCGACCCCGGACCAGTTGTGTGCGGTTCGGCCGGGAATCGCGAGGACGATCGTTCCGGCCGTCCCGACCAGGCGCGATGCCTGATGTTTGTCACGCTATGCCCGGGTGCGCTGATGACCGGGAGCGACACGCGCGTGTCACCGAGCCGTCATCTCGCGCGTCGGTTCCGCGCGAAGTCAAGTGCGGATCAGGCGCGGATCTGCGTTGAGAACTCGGCGAGAGATTGCCGGAACAACTCAAGAGTGTCATCGCCCGTTGACACGTGGGCACCCAGCCGCACGCGCCCCGCTCGAACCGTCACAGAGACGCCGTGGTTGTGCAGGGCTGCGGCAAGGGCGCTCACGAACTCGGGGGGTGGCTCGAGCACGACGATGCCCGCGCGTTCTGAGTCTTCGCGCGGCGACACGACCTCGACCCCGGCGGCGTCGGCGATGTCGATCAGGCGGGCGGTGCGCTCTTCGACTATCGCGCGGATGCCCGGCACACCCACGGCCATGACAGCGTCGACCGCGCCGGCGAGTCGGGCCTGCGCGAACGCGTCGGCGTAGCCGACGCGAAACGCCGAGGCGTCGGCAGCCGGCTCGACCACTTCGTGCAGCAGCTCGGGCCCGTCGTGGGCAAGCCAGCCCGACCATACGGGCGTGAGCTGCTCCCGAGCTCGGTCGCTTAGGGCAAGAAACCCGGTGCCCTGGCCGGCACGCAGCCACTTCTGGCCGCCCGACGCGATGACGTCAGCGACCTCCCATGGGGCATCCACAATGCCAGCGCCCTGAATCGCATCGACGATCAAAAGGCGGTCGCCAATCACCTGACGGATGCCCTCGAGGTCAACGAGATGACCGGTGCTGTAGTCGACGAGGCTGACGACCACGGCGACCACTGACGACGCCAGTTGATCGCGCACGACCCCGGGCGTCACGCGCTCGTGCTCGGGTGTGATGGTGTGAGGCATCAGCACACCGAGCGACTCGGCGGCGCGGGCCATGGCGTAGCCGACCGACGGAAACTCACCCGACGACGCCGCGACGCCCCCCGTGAGCCCGAACATGACGTGCATGAGCCCCTGGCTCGTACTGGGCTGGAAAACGATCTGGTCGGGCCGGTGGCGCACGAGCGCGGCAACGGAGGTGCGCACGCGCTCGTCTTGATCGTCGAGAATGGCGAACGAGCCGAATCGTGCGTGTGAGAGCACGTCGGCCATTGCGCGTTCCTCGGCGAGCGCGTGCCCGCCGATCGGCGAGAGGCGCGGATGGTTCAGGTAGCCGGCCTCCTCAGAGAATCCGGCGGCAAAGCCGTCGACGCTCGACATTGTGCTACTGCCCGAACCGTCTTTGCCGCCGCGAGAAATCTCGGAGCGCGCGCAGGAAGTCGACTTCGCGCAGATCGGGGCCGAGCGCCTCGACGAAGTAGAACTCGCTGTGGGCACTCTGCCACAGCATGAAGTCGCTCAGTCGCTGCTCGCCCGACGTGCGGATGACGAGGTCGGGATCGGGCTGCCCGCCGGTGTAGAGGTGTTCGGCGATTTTGGCGGGGGTGACCAGCTCGGCGAGCTCATCGAGCGTGCCGCCGCTCTCGGCATGGTGGTGCACGATCGCCCGCACCGCATCGGCGATCTCGCGCCGCCCGCCGTAGCCGACCGCGAGATTGATGTGCAGGCCACGCTTGCCGTCGCTTCGCTCTTGAGCATCGTCGAGCGTGGCGAGCAGAGCCTCGGGCAGCCCGTCGCGACTGCCGACATGCTGCACACGCCAGTCGTCGATCCCGGAGAGGTCGGAGGCGAGCGCGCCGATGATATCGATGAGCTCGTGAAGCTCGTCGCTGTCTCGGCCCGTGAGGTTGTCGGTCGAGAGAAGGTAGAGAGTGACCACACCGATGCCGGCATCGTCGCACCACCGCAGAAACTCCACGATCTTCTCGGCGCCAGCGCGGTGGCCGTGGGCCGTTGTGCCGCCCACGCGCAGACGTGCCCACCGCCGGTTGCCATCGAGGATCATGGCGACGTGACGCGGGTGAGTCGCGTCAGAGAGTTGCCCACGCAGGCGACGCATGTAGAGCTGGTAGAGCAGGCCGCGACCACGGGGTGTTCTCGACGATCGCACAGCCCTACGGTAGTCCACCGGCCTGACGTTGTGGCGGGCATCCACGGGGTGGGCTCGATCGACGTGGCTCCCGTATCATCACCGCATGACCTCCCCTACGACCGGTGACTCCCGCCGGGATGACGTCGATGACGAGCCCGGCACCGACCTACCAAATGTTCCGCTTCTCGAGGAGTCGATCGAGTACGCCGCGCTTGATCAAAAACCCACCTGGCGGGGGTGGATCCACGCGGTCACCTTTCCGCTCGCGATCGTGCTCGGAGTCATGCTCATCGTCGTCGCTGACGGCGCGGCGGCGCGCTGGTCGAGCGGAGTCTTTGTGCTCTCGTCGCTTTTGCTATTCGGCATCTCGGCGACGTATCACCGGTTCACCTGGAGCGACCGCACGCGCGTGCTGCTCAAGCGGTTCGACCACGCCAACATCTTCTTGCTCATCGCTGGCACCTACACGCCCCTGTCGATCATGGCGCTGCCACCCGAAAAGGGCTACTTGTTGCTCGTGCTCGTGTGGTCGGGTGCGCTCATCGGAATCGGGTTCCGCGTCTTCTGGATCTCAGCGCCACGCTGGGCCTACGTGCCGCTCTACGTGATGCTCGGCTGGGCCGCGGTGCTGTATCTCGGCGACCTGTTCGCGGCGAACGTCGCGATGATGGTGCTCGTCATCGTCGGCGGGCTGGCTTACACCGCGGGCGCGGTCGTCTACGGCATCAAGAAGCCCAACCCGGTTCCCGGAGTGTTCGGGTTCCACGAGATCTTCCACACCCTGACCGTCGTGGCGTTCCTTTGCCACTGGACGGGCGTGCTTCTCGTCGCGCTCGACCCGCCTTTCGGCGGCTAGCGAAATTGCCCTAGCGCCACCCGGTCGCACCGCGCGTCATCGTTCAGCGGGCTGCTCGGGCGCCGGTTCCGCCGGTCCGCCCTCCGCGATCATCGCCTGCTCAGCCTCGAGCCGCTCACGAATCTCACCGCGGTAGCGAACCCGACGAATCCGGCGAGTCATGTCGACCAGCAAGAAGATGACCGCGATCGCGACGAGCGCAATGGCAACGAAACCCGCAACGCCAGGAGTCACAGTATTGGGATCAAAATCTGCCGGCGTGCCAGGGCCATCAATCGGGTTCGGGCCGATGCCCGTCGGCCGCACAAGCACTGCAAGGGTGTACCAGGTCACGGGATGCTCCTGAAGTGGTCGGATACGGAATGAGCCGGTTGAGAGAACCTTCACCTCGGCGCTCTACTCTTTAGTCAAGGGTAGCGATCGCTCCTGAGCGGCTCACTCGTGCCGCGCCGCACGATGGAGGCCCCAGGGTCGTGAGCACCACGCAACAGCGCCTCGACGAGCGCTACGGCCGCACCGCCGGCGCAGAGCGCCGCACTCGGCGGCTCATGACTATCGCTGGCGTCATCTTCGCGGCGGTGTTCACCGCCTGGGTGGTGTGGGGCGGGCTCTCGGGCACGAACGCAGAGCTTGAGACGCGAGACCTCGGCTACGCGAACATCACTGACACCTCGATCGATGTGCGCTGGGAGATTTCAGCGGCACCCGGCACTGACGTGTCGTGTGCCATCCAGGCTCTCAATGAGAGCTTCGGCATCGTGGGGTGGCGTATTTTCGACTTGCCCTCCTCGACGGAGCGCACCCGCGTGTTTGTGGAGACGCTCCGCACGGCCGAGCGACCAGTCACCGGTTTGCCCTACCGGTGCTGGCTCCCGTAAAATCGTCTGAACCGAGAGACAGAACCGGCCCGTGGGCCGGTTCTGTTGTGTCAGGAGGACATTGTCATGAACGACACCACGGGCGCCACCACGCAGTGGCTCACGCAAGAGGCGCACGACCGCCTGACCGCCGAGCTCACATCCCTCTCGACCACGGGCCGAGCCGAGATTGCCAAGCGCATCGAGGCTGCGCGTGACGAGGGCGACCTCAAAGAGAACGGCGGGTACCACGCCGCGAAAGACGAGCAAGGCAAGATCGAAGCGCGCATCCGCACGCTTGCGGAGTTGCTGCGTACGGCGACGGTCGGTGAAGCTCCCGCAGCGCACGGGGTTGTCGAGCCGGGCACCGTCGTGACCGCGACGATTCTGGGCGACGATGAGCGTTTTTTGCTCGGCAGCCGTGAAATCGTCGGCGACGATAGCGATATCGACGTCTACAGCGAGGCGAGCCCGCTGGGGCAAGCAATCCTGGGCGCAAAGATCGGCGACACGGTCTCGTACACCGCGCCCAACGGGCGCGAGATCCCCGTCACGATCGTCGATGTGAGCACCTACACCGGCTAATGCTGAATGCGCGGGTCATAACCCGCGTCGCGCAGCGCCCCAATCACTTGGTCGGCATGCTCGGGGCCACGCGTCTCGATGTGCAGCTCAAGCTCTACCTGGCTGATTGCCAGGCCCGAACCATGACGCGTGTGCAGCACTTCGACGACGTTCGCATTCTGGTCGGCAATGATCTCGCTGGTGCGGGCAAGCTGGCCGGGCCGGTCGGGCAGCGGGATGCGCAGCTTCAAGTACCGCTCTGAAGCACCGAGCCCGTGAGCAATCACTCGCTCCATGACGAGCGGATCGATGTTGCCTCCCGACAGCACGACGACGGTCATGCCAGAAGCAGAAATCTTGCCGGTGAGAATCGCGGCGACGCCAACGGCACCCGCGGGCTCGACGACCAGCTTGGCGCGTTCGAGCAGCACGAGCATGGCGCGGGCGATGTCGTCGTCGTCAACCGTCACGACCTCGTCAACGGTGTCTTTGATGATCTCGAAGTTCAGCCTGCCGGGCTTGGCGACCGCGATTCCATCGGCGATAGTCGGCCCGATCGAGATCTCCGTCACTTCACCCGCCGCGAGCGAGATCGGGTATGCAGCCGCATTCGTGGCTTGCACTCCGATGACACGAATCGTGCGCCCCAGCTCAGCAGCCCGACGCTTGAGTACGCTCGCGACGCCAGAGATCAGGCCACCCCCGCCGATCGGCACGACGACGGTCTCGAGGTCGGGTACCTGGTCGAGAAGCTCAAGGCCCAGTGTGCCCTGCCCGGCGATCACGTCAGCGTGGTCAAACGGCGGAATGTACACGGCCCCGGTGCGGGCAGCGAACTCTTGCGCGGCCGCGAGGGGTTCACTGACTGTGTGGCCCCGAAGCACGACCTCAGCGCCGTAGTGGCGAGTGGCCTGCAGCTTCGGTAGCGCTACTCCGATGGGCATGAAGATGGTGGCGGCGATACCGAGCTCACGTGCCGCAAAGGCAACGCCTTGGGCGTGGTTGCCGGCGCTCGCGGCGACGACGCCGCGCGCCTTTTCTTCGTCAGAGAGCCGCGACATGCGGTGGTACGCCCCGCGGATCTTGTACGAGCCAGTGCGTTGCAGGTTCTCGCACTTCATGACGACCGGCGCACCGAGCAGCTCGCTGAGGTAGTGAGACGTCTCAATGGGCGTGATCTCGGCGACGCGGCTAACGATCACGCGCGCGGCTTCGACATCAGCGAGGCTCGGGCCGGCGATCGTAAGGGTGGCTGTCATGGGCGCTCCTGGGTCTGTCGCAACATATCGGTCATGGTCGGATGGGGCGTCGTGCGCCATCGACCGGTGGCGATATAGCGAACGAACACGTTAACAAAGGCGACGATCGGCACCGCGAACAGTGTGCCCGGAATACCTGCGATGAGCCCTCCGGCAGCAACGGAGAACACGACGGCTACCGGATGCACCCGCACAGCCGGGCCCATGACGAGCGGCTGAAGCACGTTGCCTTCAATCTGTTGCACGAGTACTACGCCCGCCAACATGAGCAGAGCGATGAACGGACCGTTGTAGACCAGGGCGATGACCACCGCAAGCGCACCAGTCACGATCGCGCCAATGAAAGGTACGAAGCTGGCCAAGAACACGGCGACGGCAATCGGCAGGGCCAAAGGTAGTCCGAGCAGCCAGGCGATCAATCCGATTCCGACGGCGTCGACGAAGGCGACGAAGATCTGCACCTTCGAGAAGTTCGTCAGAGTGAGCCAGCCAGCATGGGCTGCCCCATCGACCGCGAGGCGGGCCCTGCGCGGGAAGAGGCGAACGACGAAACCCCAGATGCCGCGCCCATCGATGAGGAAGAACAGCAAGGAGAACAGCACGAGCACTGTGCCCGCCAGAATCTCTGCCGCTGTTGAGCCGAATGACAGGGCGCCCGTCACGAGGGGTCCGTCGGTCGAGAAGTCGAGCTCGGAGACGATCGCGTCGACCCAATCGGTGATCTCTTGCGTGCTGAGGCCGAAAGTGGTGCTGAGCCACGCGAGGAAGTCGTCGAACGCACCAACTGAACGGTCGCGCAGGCTTGGCCAGTCTGCACGCACCTGTGCCACGACGAGCCAGACCAGCGCGGTGACCACGCCAATAAGCGTGACCATGGCGGTAGTGATGGCCAGCCATCGCGGAAACCGCAGCCGGCGCTGCAGCCAAGTGGCGTAGGGCACGAGCAACGCTGCGAGCAAAACGCCGATCAGCAAGGGGATAACGAGCAAGCGCAACTGGATGACCAGCCACACGACCACCCCGATCGCCGCGACGACGACAAGAAACCGCCACGACCAGGCCGCCGCCGTGCGCATTGCGGGCGCGACAGCGTCGGCACCCGCAGGAGGGGGCGCATCGGGCTTCGATCGCCAGAACATTGCGACAGTCTACGAGTACGCGACCCGGGACTAGCCAGTGGACGACCATGGGACCGCTGTGGATGCCCAACCCGGCATGCGTCCGCCCACCATGAGCGCCACCTCAGGCCCGCGCCACGGCGACCGGTTGCCCAGTGAGCCGAACATGCACGGCCTCCCCCGGCACCGGATGACGCCCCACGCCGTGCTGTACCGCCAGCTCAACGCCATCGTCGAGGCGCACGCGAGTGCGGCGCAACGAGCCGAGAAACGAGGTGGCGAGCACGACGGCGGGCCGAGCATCCGCGTCGTCGGCTGCGGCGAACACAACGTCTTCCGGCCGCACGAGGGCAGCCACATCGCCCGCCGGGGTCGACGGGTCAATCAAGGGCAGTCGCTGTGCTCCGACGACCACGATGCCGTCAACGACGCGGCCCGGTACTCGATTACTGAGTCCGACAAAGTCGGCCACGAAGGCGCTCTCGGGCCGCGCATACAGCTCTTCTGGGGTGCCGATCTGCTCGATGCGGCCGGAACGCATGACGGCGACCCGGTCAGCCACGGCGAGCGCCTCTTCTTGGTCGTGGGTGACGAACACCGTGGTGATGCCGAGTTCAGTCTGAATTCCGCGAATCTGCTCGCGCAACTGCACTCGCACCTTGGCATCGAGGGCGCTGAGCGGTTCGTCGAGCAGCAGCACTCGGGGGCGGGTGACCAGCGCGCGCGCGAGGGCGACGCGTTGCTGCTGCCCGCCGCTGAGCTGGTGGGCATAGCGGCCACCGTGGTGGTCGAGACCGACGAGCTCCAGAGCCTCGGCCGCCCGGCGCCGGCGGTCGACTGTCGCGACGCCGCGCATCCGCAGCCCGAATTCGACGTTTTGTAGCGACGTGAGGTGCGGAAAAAGCGAGTACGACTGAAAGACCATGCCGATATCGCGCTTGTTAGTGGGCGTGCCGATGACGTCGACGCCGTCGATGAGGATGTGGCCCTCATCGGCACGCTCGAGGCCCGCGAGCACGCGAAGAGCCGTGGTCTTGCCACAGCCCGAGGGGCCGAGCAGGGCAACGAGTTCGCCGGGCTCAAGGGCCAACGAGATGCCGTCGAGCGCCGTCGTGCCCGCGAACCGCTTCACGACGTCGACGAACGCGACGGGGGCGGCGACGCGGGGCGCGGTGTTCGTGGTGCTGGTCATGAGGTCCTCCGGGTGGTGCCACGGCCGATCGCCCCGATGACGAGCAGCAAGGCAACGGCGACAAGTAATGAGAGCAAAGTGACGATCACGGCGATGAATGGGTCGTCTTTTTGCACGATGACGAGCGCGGTTTGTAGGTTCTGGCGGTTGAGCAGTGACGCGATCGTGAACTCACCCAGCACGACCGCCACCGAGATGAACGCGCCAGCGAGTAGCCCAGATCTCAGGTTCGGCAGTAGCACGCGGGCGATCACGACGGGCCAGCTCGCCCCGAGCGAGCGGGCTGCCTCGGTGAGGGTCGTCACGTCGATCGCATCGAGGTTCGACTGCACCGCTCGGTAGGCGAATGGCAGCACGAGGATGCCGTACGCCAGCGCGAGAGTCCAGACGCCGCTGCCGGCAGCGCGCGAGATGACGCCGTACACGGGCGCGAGGCCGACGACGAGCACGATGGCCGGGATGCTGATCGGCAGCAGGCACACGAACTCGAGCACGCGGCGTAGCTTCGGAAGCTTGAGCTGCACCACGATCATCGTCGGCACCAGCAACACGAGCATGAGAACCACGGTCGCCGCCGCAAGCACGAGAGAGTTGCCGATTGCCGTTCCGAGCACTCGATACTCGGGCCCGAGGTTGAACGTGAGGACGGTAATCCAGCGCGAGAAGTCGTAACCGCCCACGAGCCCACGGCGCAGGGTGAACTCGACCATCGCCACAATCGGCACGGCGAAGATCAGCCCGATGATGCCCAGAATGCCCCAGCGGGTCAGGCGACCGGGTGTCGGAATGCCAGTTCCGGTGACGGCGCGGGTTCCGGCGCCGGGCATCCCGGTCATCGCTGCCACCGTGAGGCGCGGCGCTGCAGCAGAGCGTAGAGGCTCATGACGATGGCCATGACGACGATCATGCCGAGAGCGAGTGCCCCCGCGAGGTTCTCGCGGCCGAGCAGGGTTTCGCTCGTGAGCGCGGCGCGAATTTGCAGGGGAACGATCGATTGCCCCTGGCTTGTGAGCGCGGCCGCCGTGGCGTACGACGAGAACGCGTTGGCGAACAGCAGCAGCAATGAGCCGAGAAACGACGGAGCCAGCACAGGAAATCCGATCCGCCACCAGAACGTCGCGGTCGTGCCGCCGAGCGTGGCGCTTGCTTCGGCCCACTGTGGCTTCAGCGCCTCGAGGGCGGGCATGAAGATGATGATCATGAGTGGCACCTGAAAGTAGATGTAGGGCAGCACGAGCCCGGGTGACTCATAGAGCCACACGCCGTCGGCAAAGATGTCGATGCCGAACTGGTCGCGCAGGAGCACCGTGATGAATCCCTGGATGCCGATGGTCGCGACGAAAGCGAAGGCCAGCATGACTCCGCCGAATTGAGCGAGAACCCCGCTCACGGCATCGATACCCGAGCGCAAGGCTCCCTCGGAGCGCATGCCAATGAGGGCATAACAGACGAGTGCGCCCAGCACAGCACCGATGATCGCGGTGACCGCCGAAAGCATGATCGACGTCGTGAAGCCGCTGATGACGAAGGGGTCGGCGAGCGCTGCAGCGTTGTCGAGTGTGAAGGCGCCGTCGCCGTCGACGAAGCCGGTGCCGAGAGCGATGCCCGTGGGTAGGGCGAGGAACAACAGCACGTAAAGCGCGAAGGGCACGACTCCCCAGACCGGGGATGAGATCAAGCCGGCCGTGCGGGTCGACCCCCGGGGCGCAGAGTCCCGAGGGTCGACCGTCGCCACGACGGGCGTGTTACTGGACAGCAGTTGCCCAGGCAGAGCCGAGAAGCGTGGCCGCGGCCGAGCTCTGCGCGGCGGTCGGCACGACGGTGTCGGCCGGTGCCTCGGGAAGCGCCGCGTACAACGCCGCGTCGATTTCGCCGTTCGCGACCATTGAGGCCTCGAGCACGGGGCGGGCGCCACCCTTCAGCCAGAGGTTCTGCGCCTCGGGGCTGTAGAGGAACTCCATCCAGAGCCGGGCGGCCGCAGGGTTCGGAGCATCCTTGTTGATGGCCTGGTTGTAGTACCCGGCGTAGCCGGTGCCGGGCAGAACCACGACCTCCCAGTTGCGCTGACCGTCAAGGCCAGAGGCGTAGCCGTTGTTCAGGTAGTCCCAGTCAAAAACAACCGGGGTCTCACCTGAGGCGACCGTGGCGGGGGTCGGGTCGATCTTCACGAAGTTGCCCACAGCGTTGAGCTCTTCGAAGAAGTCGATGCCGGCCTGGAAGTCGTCGAGGGTTCCATCATTCTGAACGGTGGCCATGCCCACGGCCGCGAAGGCGGCGCCGGCCTGAGTCGGGTCGCCGTTGATCGCAACCTTGCCGCGGTATTCGTCGCCGAGCAGGTCTTGCAGGCTCGTCGGGGCCGGAACCGCGTCGGGGTCGTAACCGATAGCCATGTACCCGCCGTAGTCTCCCCAGAACAGGCCGTCGGCGTTCTTTAGCTCGGCCGGAATGTCGTCCCAGCGCTCGACGAAGTACGGGGTGAAGTAGTCGGTGCTCGAGAGGGCGACGGCGAGACCGAGGTCGAACACGTCGGGAGCGGTGTCTTGCCCGGCGAGATTCTCGGCAGCCTGAATCTCTTCAGCGCTCGAGGCATCGGGCGACGCCTCGGTGACGGTGATCTCGGGATAACGCTCGATGAACAGGTCGAGAATCTCACCGTAGTTCGCCCAGTCGCGCGGCAGCGCGATGACGTTGAGGGCGCCCTCGGCCTTGGCGGCGGCCTCGAGGTCAGCGAACGTTCCGAAGTCGGCGATGCTGGTGGCGGTGGCGGCGTCGACCTCCGAGGCGGGAGCCTCGGTCGTCGCGCACGCGCCGAGCGTGAGTGCAGCCGTGGTCGCGAGAGCGACTGCGGCGAGAGTGCGTGTGGTGTTCACGAATCCTCCGTGTGTGGGCCGCGGCGGCTCAGGCTGTGTTCCGAGCACGGAGAACCGCGACTGATTCGTACGCTACGAAGCGAAGGTGTCGCGATTGCCCGTACTGCATTACCGGGAGACAACGCAACGGCAAGCATTGCGCTCCGATCGCCGAGGGGAGCGTTTGTGCCGAGTTGCTCAGTACGCGTCGAATGACTCGACACAAACGGTCGACTCGCGGCGTCGGGCCGCGGCACTACGGTGAAGGTGTGACGCGACTGACTGCCGCGCAGGCGCGCCGCCTCGCCCTCGCCGCCCAGGGCTTCGACCGCGCGCATCCGGCCGTCGTCGGCACGCGGCACTTGACGGCACTGCTTGAACGGCTTCAGGTACTGCAGCTCGACTCGGTGAATGTGTTCGCGCGGTCGCACTACTTGCCCGTCTTTGCGCGTCTCGGCGCCTACGACCCGGCAGCGCTCGATGCGCTGATCTTCGCTCGCCGAGGCCGATACACCGAGTACTGGGCGCACGAAGCGGCGATCATCCGGAGCGATGATTGGCCCCTGTGGCACTGGAAGCGAGCCGCGTTGAGGGAACGGTACCCGCAGAAGTATGCGTGGCTGCGCGAGAACACGGCGATGCTCGACTGGCTACTCGCCGAGCTTGCCGCCAAAGGCCCGATGACCGTGAGCGACGTCGAGCACGAGGGAGCGACCGAGCGCCGCGGCCCGTGGTGGGGCTGGAGCGACGTGAAAGAAGGGCTCGAGTTTCTGTTCGCGTTCGGTGACGTCGTGAGCGGCGGGCGCCGCGGCTTCTCTCGGGTTTACGCCTTGCCCGAGCAGGTCGGGCTCGCGGCACTGCACGACGTGGCGGTGCCGCGCGTCGAGGCCCAGCGCGAACTCGTGCTGCGCAGCGTGCGGGCGCTCGGCGTGGGCACGGTCGCCGACATTGCCGACTACCACCGCCTGAAGATCGCCCCGACGCAGGATGCCCTGCGCGCGCTCCTCGCCGCCGGGGAGGTCGAGCAGGTCGAGGTCGAAGGCTGGGCGCGCGCAAGTTCTGCGGGCGCGACGGGTGCAGGCCCGACGGATGCGGGTTCTGCGGGCGCAGGTTTGACGCGTGCAGGTTCTGCGGGCGCGCGAGGCGCAGGTTTGACGCGTGCAGGTTCCGCGGGCGCGCCCGGCGCAGGCCGCCCCCTGGCAGCCTTTATGGTGCCGGGCACGCGCATCCCGCGCCGCATCGAGACAACCGCTCTGCTCTCGCCGTTCGACCCCGTGGTCTGGAACCGTGATCGTGCGCTGCGACTCTTCGGCTTTCACTATCGCATCGAGATTTACACGCCCGCGCCGAAGCGTCAGTACGGCTACTACACGCTGCCCGTGCTCGTCGATGACACCCTCGCCGGACGCATCGACCTCAAGAGCGACCGTCAGGCAGGCGTGCTGCGTGTGCAGTCGGCCTGGGTCGAGCCGGGCGCCTCCGCCTCAACTTCGGAGTTCGCGGCTCGAGTGGCGCCCCTGTTGCGGCAGGCATCCGCGTGGCAAGGCCTCGGCGAGGTCGTGGTTACCGAGCCCCTCTGGGGCGATGCCGCGGCCGAGGTTCGCGCCGCGCTCAGTGCCGCACAGTGAGCGACACACTGAGCCACACCTGAGCCACACGCTGAGCCACGCCCTGAGCCGCACGCCTGAGCCACACGCATCCCGACACCTCCCGGCACCTCTGGCGGCCCGCCGCCGGACCACTATGGCCGAAACCTCGCGTTCTGGGTCGAAAGTTCGAGCCACAGTGCGAGGAACGGGCCAGAACGAGGGTGCTGAGGGTGGGTGGGGCAGGGTGGGTGGGGCAGGGTGCTGAGGGGGCGGGTGCGGGGCGGGCGAGGCCGAAGAAACAGCAGCGCGCTAGAAGCGGTTCGAGTTCTCGATGATGCGCTTGACGCGTTCAGCAATCGGCGGGTGTGTCTGGAACATGCGGTCGACGATGCCCGGCTTCATGGGGTCGCTGATGTAGAGGTGCGCCATGGTCGAGTTCTGCCGCTTCATCGGGCGCGCGTAGTCGCCGAGCTTCTGCAGTGCACTCGCGAGCGCTTCGGGGTCGCGCGTGGTGAGCACTCCGGTGGCGTCGGCAAGGTACTCCCGCTGGCGTGACACAGCAGCCTGCACGACGGCGGCGACGAGCGGGGCGATGATCATGGCGGCAAGTCCGAGCACGAGCATGATCGGGTTGCCGTTGTTGTTGCGGTTGCCGCCCCAGAACGCCATGCGAAAGAGGATGTCGGCGATAAACCCCACGGCGACGACGAGCCCGAACACGATCGTCGAGACGCGGATGTCGTAGTTCTTGACGTGCCCGATCTCGTGCGCCATGACGCCCGCGAGTTCGCGGTCGGTCATCAGCTCGAGCAGACCCGTGGTCGCGGCGACGCTCGCGTGCTGAGGGTCACGGCCGGTGGCGAAAGCATTGGGTGCCGGGTCGTCGATGACGTAGACCTTGGGCATGGGTAACCCCTCGGTAATCGCGAGGTTTTCGACGATGCGGTACAGCCGCGGGTTGTCAGCTTTGGTGATCGGATGCGCCCCCGACATCGCGAGGGCCTGAGACCCCGCGGCAAAGTACTGCACGACGGTGTAGAGCGTGGCCCCGATGAGCGTGCCGATGAAGATCGAGTAGCCGCCGCCGAAGTAGAAGTCGGCGAACAGGCCGAGAAGCCCAATGATGATGACGAACAGCGCGATGATAAACACCGTGTTGCGCTTGTTCGCCGCGATGGCGCGATACACCTAGTCCTCCGGACGCTGGGTCGGGGCGCGGCGAGCTAGAACTGCACGCGCGGCGGCTCGGCGATCGCCGCAGCATCGGCGACCTCGAAGAAGTCGCGCTCGGTGAAGCCCAAGCCCCGCACGAAGAGCGTGTTCGGAAACTGCTTGATCTTCACGTTGAGCTCACGCACACCACCGTTGTAGAACCGGCGCGAGGCCTGGATCTTGTCTTCGGTGTCGACGAGCTCACCCTGCAACTGCAAGAAGTTCTGGCTCGCCTGCAGTTGGGGGTAGGCCTCGGCGACGGCGAAGATGCTCTTCAACGCAGTCTGCATGTGGTTTTCGGCCGCGGCAGCTTCGGTCGGGCCCTGTGCGCTGAGGGTCTCGGCACGCGCCTTGGTGACATTCTCAAAGACCTGCTTCTCGTGCGCGGCGTAGCCCTTGACTGCCTCAATGAGGTTCGGCAGCAAGTCAGCACGACGCTTGAGTTGCACGGTGATGTCACTCCACGCCTCGTCGACGCGCACGTTGAGAGTGACGAGTGAGTTGTAGGTCGACCAGAGGTAGATACCCGCGATAACGACGATCAGAACGAGTACGCCGACAATAACCAAGAATTCCATGGTTGACAGCATAGGGCGACCCCGCACCTGACGACAGGGGGCGACCTGAGAGAATGGACAGCGGGTGGTCAAAACGGGGGTGAACGGATGCGCGGGATGCAGCGCACTCTCGCGGCTCTCGCACTCGGCGCACTGGCCGCCGTTCCTCTCGCCGCGATGCCAGCCTCATCGGCCTTGGCAGCGGCCGCGTTTGACGTGCCCCCCAGTGACTTCGTCAGCGGCTCAGCAGTCACGCTGACGGGAATCAAAGACGCGGGTAGCACCCTGGTGATCCGCCGCGACGGGCAAGTGGTCTGCACGATCACCGATCCCGCCGCGCTCACCTGGGAGTGCTCGGGGATCGCTGTGCCGAACGGTGTGCACGAGTTCATCGGCGACGAGACCCTCGCCGACGCCTCCGTCGTTGCAATGCTGCCACTCACGCTGCGCGTGCTCGCGGCCCCCGCACTCGATGGCGCGGGAGGCTCCCTCATCACCACGGGGCGCTTCAGTGGGTCGGCGCAACCCGGGGCGAGCATCCAGTTGCGGTCGACGGGGCCAGGAGGCTCTGTTAGCCACCCGTGCCCCGCCGCTCTACCTGACGGTTTCTGGTCGTGTGTCGTCGACCTCGAGGGGGGTTCGTACCAGGTGCGCGCGAGGCAGTCATCGGTCGAGATTGGCCCCGAGTTCTCGGGCTTCTCCTCTGCGGTCAACGCGGTCATCGATCGCACGGCGCCGAGCGTTCCCACGATCACCTCGCCGCGCAACGGCCCGACAACCCTGGCGAACGTGACGGCGCGCGGCGGCGGCGAACCCGATGCCCTGTTGCAGGTCTTTGTCGACGGCACGCTCGTCTGCGAGACGATCGTGACCACGTCGGGCAGCTGGGCCTGCCCACTGCGGTGGCCCCGCGCGGGACCCTTCATCGTGCAGGCCCTGCAACGCGACGCCGCCGGCAACTTCAGTTCGTCGAGCGACCGCATCGAGGTGCGATTCGCGGCGCCCTCGTCGGTGCCCGACGTTGACGTGGCTCCCCCGGTCGCACCCGGCGAGTCGTCGACACCCACACCGACTCCGAGCGGCCCGGGTTTGCCCGCACCCGAGGCAACTCCCCAAGGCCCCGCACCCGCGGCCGGCTCGAACTGGGGCACCCCGACTAGCTTCGGCGCATCCCTGCCGACCGCCGCTCAAGTCGTCGAGCGCGGCGGCTTGGCGGTGGCGCCGCTGGCTGGCATCACCTACCTGTTGTTCGTTGCCCTGCCGCTGCGCGCGTTCGTCGTCCACGTGTTACCTCGCTTGCGGAGGCCGCGCATCGCGCTTACCGGGCGCAACCGCGGCCCCTCACTCGTCGAACCGACCCGGGCCCTGTTCTCACCGCGACTCGTCGCGGCCGGAACACTCGGCGGGGCCGCGGTGATCGCAGCTCTCTCGGGCGGCATCGACTCAGATGTGCGCTACGTGCGACTCACAGCGGCAATCGGGCTGGGTCTCCTTCTGTTGAACCTCGTCGCTGTGCTGCTACCGGCCCGCATTGCCGGGAGAATGGCTCGAGTCGACGTGGGCGTTCGGCTGCTACCGGGCATCCTGCTCGTCGCCTTGATCGCAGCGCTCGTGTCACGATTCGGCGGGCTACAGCCGCCCCTGCTGGCAGGCGTGCTGATTGCGGCAGCCGCGGCGCTCGGCTCGAGCAGGCGGGCAAGCGCAGGTATCGCTGTTGCGCAATCGAGCGGGGTAGCTGCACTCGCGCTACTCGGCTGGGCCGTGCATGACGTGCTGACCCCGAGCACGGGCTTCTGGATGTCCTTCGCGAGCGAGACGGCTGCCGCAGTCGCACTAGGCGGGCTCGGATCGTTGCTCATGCTGCTGTTGCCCGTCGGCCCGCTGCCGGGCCGCACGCTCTACGCTGTATCACCGCCGGCCTGGGCCGCCGCAGCCCTCGTCTCGGCGACCGTTGTGGGTGCGATTCTCGTGTCGGGTCCTGCGTTCCCGCTCACGGCGCTCGTGCTCGCCGGTGCCGCCTTCGCGGCCATACTCACCGCCACGGTCGTGTGGGTGCGATGGGTAGCGCCGATCCTGCGGTAGACGCTCGCGCGAGCGTCGCGCGCGCACGTGGTGCCCCGGCTGGGACTCGAACCCCGCGAGGCGTCAGCGTCGCGCGTGCACGTGGTGCCCCGGCTGGGACTCGAACCCAGACTGAAGCGATTTTAAGTCGCCTGCCTCTGCCATTGGGCTACCGGGGCTAGTGACCCCAGCCTATGGTGAGCGTCAGCCACTGCGCCGATTACACCTTGGGGCGCGATGCGAACTTCTGGAAGTAGGCCTGAGGGGTCTCACGAGCCGCGAGGCTGACGTTGTCGCGGCCGAAGAAGAAGTTGCCTGTCCAGTCGCCGACAACCCTGAGCTTGCGCTCCCACATCGGAATCGCGAGGCCGTGGTACCCACGGTGCATGATCCACGCAGCGAATCCCGTGACCGAGATCTTGCCCGCCTGAAACACGCCATAGCCGAGTCCGAGGCCGGCGACGGCGCCGAGGTTCTTGTGAACATATTCTTTCGGCGCCTCGTTGCGAAGCGCGGCCGTGAGGTTCTTGGCAAGAACCTTTCCCTGGCGCACGGCGTGCTGCGCATTGGGCACGCAATACCCGCCGATGCCTCCACCAGAGAGGTCGGGAACCGCGGAAACGTCCCCCGCGGTCCACGCGCCCTCGACGACGCCGTTGTCGTCGACGACACGCAGGTCAGGTTGAGCCCGCAGACGGCCACGGTCATCGAGCGGGAGGTCGGTGCTGCGCACGACCGGGTTCGCCATGACACCGGCGGTCCAGATGATGAGGTCGCTCTCAAAGGTCTCGCCGGTCGAGAGCTCGACAACTCCACCAACCGCACCGGTGAGTTGCGTGTCAAGGTGCACCGTCGCGGCACGCTGGGCGAGGTTCTTGAGCACCCAGTGGCTGGTCTTCAACGAGACTTCGGGCATGATGCGGCCCATGGCCTCGATCATGTGAAAGTGGGTGTCGTCGATGGTCAGGCCGGGGTAGTCCTTGAGCAGGGCGCTCGCGAGGCTGCGCAGTTCAGCGAAGGTCTCGACTCCCGCGAAGCCGCCGCCGCCGACGACGACCGTCAGCAGGCGGTCGCGTGCGGGGCCAGCGGGCAACAGGGCCGCGCGGTGGAAGTTATCAATGAGTCGGTCACGAACCGCAATGGCTTCTTCGATCGACTTCATGCCGATGGCCTCGTCAGCCAAGCCCGGAATCGGGAAGGTGCGCGAAACCGATCCGGCGGTCACGACAATGTGGTCGTAGTCGAGCTCGAAAGGCTCGCCCTCTTCAGACGCGATCGTCGCGGTCTTGTTCGCGTGGTCGACTCCCGTGACCTTCGCGGTGATGACCGTGGTGCGCTTCAGGTGCCGCCGATGAGAGACCACCGCGTGGCGAGCCTCGATCGAGCCGGCGGCCACCTCCGGCAAAAACGGCTGGTAGGTCATGTAGGGCAACGGGTCGACCATGACGACTTCGGCTTCGCCTCGCCGAAGGTGCTTTTCGAGCTTCAGAGCGGTATAGAAACCGGCGTAGCCGCCACCGACGATGAGGATTCTGGGCACGAGAAAAGCTCTCCTAGGTGGTAGAGGTGACGTCAATAATCTACTCTCTGCGCGGCCGGGTGACGAACCGCAGCGTGGCGGCGGCAGCCAGCGTAGCCAGCGCGGTCAGCGTGGCCGCGATGATCACAAGGGGCGGGATGACCGCCGCAAGCCCGGAGAGGCCAGCGCCGGGAATCCCGAACGCCGAATACGACCCGGCCTCGGCGGGCGCGCGCCCGAGGGCCGGACGGGCGGCGGGTACCTCGGCGGTGACCTCGGCGAACTCGGCGCGACGATGGAGCACGATCCAATCGGCGAGTGATCCGAGCGGATTGGCATCGACGGCGGGCACCTCGGCACTCACGGCCGCCGCGGCATCAACAAGGCCGTAGCCGTAGAGAGGGTCTGGCACGGTAGACGTGACGGAACGGGCGGTACTGATGATGCGGTTGACGACCCCGGCAGCGTCAAGGTCGGGATGCGCGGCTCGCACGAGCGCCGCGATACCGGCCACGATCGGCGTTGCCCCGCTGGTGCCTTGCCACGACGAGTGGCCGCCACCGGGAACTGCCCCGACGAGGTTCTCACTCGGTGCCATGACGCCGATCGTGATCCCCTGCGACGAAGCGTTATCGCTCGCTCGGCCCGCCCGGTCGACACCGCCCACGGTCAGCACACCGGGAATCGTGGCGGGTGCAGACACTTGCTCGGTGCCACTGGCGCGGTTTCCGGCGGCCGCGATGACGACGACGTCATTCTGCTCGGCATGCACGAATGCGTCATCCCACGACTCGGGCCAGTCGACCTGATTGCGCGTGAGCGAGAGCGAGATGATGTCGGCACCGTTGTCGACCGCCCAGATGACGCCCTCGGCGATCTGGTCGTCTCCGCTGCGCTCGTTGGGCCCAAAGGCGAGTGAGATGCTGAGGATCGAGGCCGCGGGTGCTGCGCCGATCACCCCCGAGCTCGGTCCGCTCCCCCGGCCAGCAGCGAGAGACGCCACCATCGTGGCGTGCGTGCTGCCCTGACCGCTGAGCGGCCGTGTGCCGGCGGCCCCGCCGCGACCTGACACGTCGGTGCCGCCGATCACGGCGCCTGCGAGATCGGGGTGCCCAGCATCCACGCCCGAATCCATAATTGCGATGACGACGCCCTCGCCGCGCGTCACCTGCCAGGCGTCTCGAATGCCGTACTCGTCGAGCCAGTACTGGCGGTCACGGATGGCGTCGGCGGCAGCCGACGGCACGTGCAACGGGGCAGCGGCCGGGGCCACTACGAACGCGAACAATCCCGCCCCGATCAGGAGGGCGGCGAGCGGCCGGGTCACAAGCCGCGTTGGTCGGGCGCGCACGCGCACACCTCAGGGCTCCAGCCGCACTCGGCCAGGGCGCGGTCTCCGATCGGGTTGACCCCGGGGCCGGTTGCCAGACTGTGGCCGATCAGGGCGTGCAGGCACTTGACGCGCGAGGGCATGCCGCCGGCCGAGTAACCCGCGATTTCTTGGACGTCGAGGATGCTCGCGCGATCGGCAAGGTACGCCTCATGCGCGGCACGGTAGGCCTCAGCCGCCGTTGGGTCTACGTCGAGCTCTGCCGCCAACTCGGCCATGCGGCCGTTCGCCTCGAGGTGCGACGCCGCAACCGTGGCGGCCGGGTGCGTCAAGTAGTAGAGCGTGGGGAACGGGGTTCCGTTCGCGAGCCGAGGTCGAGTGGCCACCACGGTGGGGGCGCCGCAGACGCACCGGGCGGGAATTCCGATGACATCGCGCGCCGGGCGACCGAGCTGCACGCTGACCAGCTCGACATCGTGGTCAGAAAATGCGGCGAAAGGCGGGCGGTTCACTCGACGCCCCCGAACTCGGGCGAAACGAGTTGGTTGGCGGGAAGATTGGTGAGCCCGGCGGTGACGATGGACGACAGCAAGGCACGGGTCCAGTCAATGCGAGTCGTCTGGATCTCGTCGCTCACGAGAGAAGCCCCATCGCCATCAACCGTAAGGCCGTCGTCGACAATGAGGTAGGTGATGTCGCCCGGGTAGACGTACAGCAGGCGGTCACGAGCCTGAGCCTCGATATAGGTGGGGTCTTGCCAGCGATCAATGTCGGTCTGCAGCTCGTCAACGACCGCCTGCTGCTCGGCCACGCGGCGCTCAAGCGCGGCGATTTCGTTCTGCTGCTCCACGAGCACCCGCAGCGAGGGGGCCAGAACGATGAGCGCGCCGACGATGAGTAGCAAAACGGTGACGGTAAAACCCGAAATCTGCAGGTTGCGAAACCACGGCGTGGCCGCGGGCGCGTCGACCGGCAGCGCGACGGGCACGGTGCGGGGTTGACGGGCCATGGGTCTAGCTTAAGCGTCGAGCCCGCCGACCCCGGGAAGGGGACGACGGGCTCTTCGTGGTGTGGAGGCGGTTATGCGGTGAAGCGCGGGAAGGCTCCGCGAGCTGCATAGACCGCGGCATCGCCCAGCTCTTCTTCGATACGCAACAACTGGTTGTACTTCGCGACGCGCTCGCTGCGGGCAGGCGCACCAGTCTTGATCTGGCCGCAGTTGGTGGCCACTGCCAGATCGGCAATGGTCGTGTCTTCGGTCTCACCCGAGCGGTGCGAGAGCACGGCGGTGTAGCCGCTGCGCTGCGCGAGCGATACGGCATCGAGCGTCTCGGTGAGCGTGCCGATCTGGTTGACCTTCACCAGGAGCGAGTTCGCGGTGCCGAGACTGATGCCCTTTGCCAAGCGTGCCGGGTTGGTCACGAACAGGTCGTCACCGACGATCTGCACTTTCGCGCCAAGGTCAGCGGTGAGCGACGCCCAGCCCTCCCAGTCGTCTTCGTCGAGCGGATCTTCGATGGTGACCAGCGGGTAGCTCGCGACGAGATCGGCGTAAAACGCAGCCATTTCGGCCGACGTGCGCGTGTTGCCTTCGAAGCGGTAAACACCATCCGAGAAGAACTCAGTCGCGGCGACGTCGAGCCCCAGCGCAATATCTCTACCGGGTGTGAAGCCGACCTTCTCAATAGCGGCGACCAGAAAGTCGAGAGCCGCCTTGGTGCCGGCGAGGTCGGGGGCGAAGCCGCCCTCGTCACCCAGGCCTGTGGCGAAACCCCCGGCCTTGAGCTCACCCTTGAGGGCGTGGTAGGTCTCGACACCCCAGCGCAGACCCTCGCTGAACGACTCAGCACCGATCGGCAGAATCATGAACTCTTGCACGTCAACGCCAGTGTCGGCGTGTGAGCCGCCGTTGATGACGTTCATCATCGGTACGGGCAGCACATGTGAGTTCGGGCCGCCCACGTAGCGGAAAAGAGGCAGATCGGCCGAGTCTGCCGCGGCCTTCGCGACGGCCAGCGAGACTCCGAGGATGGCGTTGGCTCCGAGCTTCGACTTGTTGTCGGTACCGTCGGCTGCCATGAGCTCGGCATCGATGAGGCGCTGGTCGCTGGCGTCCATGTCTTCGACTGCGGGGCCGAGCACGTCGAGCACGGCGTCGACGGCCTTGAGTACGCCCTTGCCGAGGTAGCGCTTTGCGTCGTCGTCGCGCAGCTCGTACGCCTCGAAGGCGCCGGTGGATGCGCCGGAGGGAACAGCGGCACGCGAGACGGTTCCGTCGTCGAGCAGCACCTCTACCTCAACGGTCGGGTTGCCGCGCGAGTCCAGAATTTCGCGAGCGCCAACGGCCTCGATTGCAGCCATGAGGGTGTCTCCTTCGGTGGTGGTCAGTGAGCGGATCCGAGCCTACGCCAGTCGAGCGACGAGGCGTCGGCCGTGCCGGCCGTCTGATCGGCGCCGACGATGGCGAAACGGGTGAAGCCATCCTCGGCGAGCTGGTCGAGGGCGGCCTTCATGTTCTTCGGGCGCTTGAGCAGGCGAACGCGGGCATCACCGACGACGAGCTGGGCCTTGAGCGCCATGACCACACCGAGATCAGCGTCGGTGTCATAGAGCAGGGCCGACGCGCTCAGGTCGTCGCCCGCGTCGAGGTCGACGAGGTCGATCAGGCGCTCGAAGCCGAGCGAGAAGCCCGACGCCGCCACCTCGGTGCCCAGAAAGCGCCCGATCATGCCGTCGTAGCGCCCGCCGCCGCCCAGCGAGTACCCGAGTGAAGGATGCACTACCTCGAAGATCGGGCCGGTGTAGTAGCCCATACCGCGCACGAGAAACGGGTCGAACACTAGTGGGACGTTCGGCAGTGCCTGACGGATTGCCAGGAGCTCTTGCGCCGCTGCGGAGTCAGCGTACGCGGACCCCGCGAGCATTGTCCAGGAGTCATCGATACCCGCGGACAGGTCGATCCACGCCAGCATGCTTGCCGCGTCGCTAACACCAAGTCCTTCGAGTTCTGCGACCACCCCATGCACTCCCAGCTTGTCGAGCTTGTCGAGCGTGATCAAGGCAGCCGATTGCAGAGAGTGAGGCACCTCGTGCGAGTGCAGCCAAGCCGTTAGCAGGCGACGGTCATTGATGCGGATGCTGCAGCCAGGAATGCCGAGCGCGTCGAGCGCCGCGGCTGTTGCGGTGATGAGCTCGACTTCGGCGACGATGCCCGGCTCGCCGATGATGTCAATGTCACACTGCACGAACTGCCGATAGCGACCCTTCTGCGGCCGCTCGGCCCGCCAGACCGGCGCGATCTGGATAGCCCGAAACACGGCAGGAAGTTGTGCGCGGTTGCTCGCGTAGAAGCGCGCAAGCGGCACAGTGAGGTCGAAACGTAACCCAAGGTCGGCCAGGTCGAGGGGGGTCGCGGCTGCGGCGAGGTCATCCGTCGTCAAACCACGTTTCATGACCGCGTAGGCGAGCTTCTCATTGTCGCCGCCGAGCCCCGAGAACAGGCGTGCGGCGTCTTCGACCACGGGCGTCTCGATCTCGTCGAAGCCGTGAGCCCGATACACCGAGCGGATGCGCGAGAGCACCCGTTCGCGCATGGCCTTCTCGGCGGGAAGGATGTCGCGCATCCCCCGCGGGGGCGTCACCGGTGAGACCATGGCCGCAATTCTGTCACGCGACGACGACCCGGAGACGCTGTGCCCAGGCGATGCCCCGCTCAGGCGATGCGGCTGCCGGTGGGCAGGGTTCCGGCGGGGGTGCGCGTGCGCGCGATCGCCCCGGCCATCGCGAGCCCGGCCAGCACCAGGTGGATCATGAGCCCGACGAACCAGCTCGGCACCGTGCGGTCGAAGATCTGCTGCGGTGTCTCGAACTCGTAGACGCTGTTCACGTCGCCCGCGAGCGCCGCCGCACACTCGTCGTTGACCGCATTCAGATCGGGCGCCAACTGGGCGCCGCGCACACCCAGGGCAATTGAGCCGAACAGGTCTTGCGGGTAGCCGTTTTCATCGAACGTCGTCGGGGCAGCATCCGCCAGCACGATGTAGGGGTTGGCCGCGAGAATGCCCCAGACGTAGTCGAAGCGCGGCACCGTGTAGGTGTAAGTGTCGGGCTCGAGACACACGATCTCTTCGGGGAGCCCCGTGACCGGGTCAAACTCTCCGCCGAGCGAGTAGTCGATGCCGATGTACGTCGTGGTCTGTTGTGACTGGAACGCCAACCCGCCCAGGGCGAACGCGATGAGCGTGCCGATACTGAGTGCGGCCACGACAAGATAGGTCGTCACCACGGAGAACAGCGGGCGCGTGATGAGGCCCGACAGCCCGACCCCGATCGCGGCGACGACACCCAACTCGAGCACGAGCACGCCGAGCGAGGCCGCGAGTGTGTCGAGAGCGACCCCCCCGGCGATGAGAGTGAACAGCAGGGCGGGAAGCGACGCGAGCAAGAAGGTCAGCGCGACTGTCCAGGCCGCCAGAAACTTGCCGAACACAATCTGCCCGGCGCTCGCAAGGGTGACCTGCGTGGTGGCGAGCGTGCCCGCGTCGCGGTCGCCGTTGACCGCCGCCCCGCTGATGGCGGGGGTCACCAGCGTGCCCACGAGCAGCACAAAGAAGATGATCGTCGAGTAGACGCCGGCGCTGTCGGCGACGTCGCCCCCGAATGCGGTGATGGATGCCCAGAGCAGCGCGGTGACGATCCCCACGAGCACGAACACGACGCTCACGAGCACGACCCAGGCGACCGAGCGGATGCGCTGGCGCAGCTCGAGCTGCACAATCGTGCCGAGGGTATCGAAGTAGCGGTTCATCGGTCGCCCCCTTCGGTCGTCGCCGGCGCATCGTCGGGCGTCTCGACGTCACCTCGTGCGAGGTCGAGGAAGGTGTGCTCGAGATCACCGACCGCCGGGCCGAAGGCGCTGATCGCGACGCCCTCGCCGACGAGTCGCGCGAGCAGTTCTGCGGCCTCAACTTCTGTGGCCACCGACACCGTTGACCCGAGGTGATCAGGTGTAGCGGCGGCGATGCCCAGTCGGTCGAGTGCGGCGGCCAGCTGGGGCGGCTCGACGGCGCGAATGCGCCAGTCACGTGCCTGTGCGCGACTGCGCTCGATGCGGTCGTTCGAGGCTGTGACACCGTGGTCGAGGTACACCGCAGCGTCAGCCATCTCGTCGAGTTCGGCGAGCACGTGACTCGACACGAGCACGGCGACGCCCTCGCTCGCGAGGCGGCGCACGAGCGTGCGTAAGTCGATGCGGGCGGCCGGGTCGAGCCCCGAGGCCGGCTCGTCGAGCAACAGCACGCTCGGCTCGTGCACGAGCGCGCGAGCCAGGCTCAAACGCTGTTTCTGGCCGCGGCTTAATACGCGGGTGGGCTGCTCGGCAAGTTCGTCGAGCCCGACGAGCTCGATCAACTGCTGCGCACGAACGCGTGACTGCTCGGCGCTGCGCTCATACAGGCGCCCGGTGATCTCGAGGGTACGGCGCGAGCTGATTGTGCCCCACGAACCCAGCACGTCGGGCATCCACCCCATCGCTTGGCGCACCGAGCGTGCGTCGGTCACCGGATCGTGACCCGCGATGCGAATCGTTCCGGAGTCGGGCCTCAGCAGGGTGGCGAGCAACAGCAGCAGAGTGGTCTTGCCTGAGCCGTTGGGGCCAATGAGGGCCGTCACCGAGCCAGCGTGCACCTCGAAGCTGGCGTCGCGCACCGCGTGCACGTCACCAAACGAGCGGGAGACTCCCTCAACGGCGATCGCTACAGAATTCACGAGCGTCAGTCAATCAGGTTGATCCCTGTCGCACCTACTGAATCGGTCTCAACAGTGTCAGCGGTCTCGACAGTGTCAATCAATTCGGCGTTCCGGATGCTCTGCTCAAGCCCGTGCAGGGCAGTGCGCAGAGCGCGCTCAGACTCGAGGCCCTGCGCGCGCCCGGCCGCGACGAGCGCGAGTAGCCGCTGCCCGAGCTCGGGCTCGGTGGTCGGCACGTCGGTAACCGCTGCCGTTACTGCATCGGCCGAGAGGCCCACGTCGGCCGCCCTGCCCAGAAGTTTCTCGGCCCGCTGCAGCGCGGGCATCGCTGCGGGAACGCCGTCGAGTACCGAGGTGCGTGCGGGCTTCTCTTGCCGCTTCCAGGTCTCCCAATTGGCGGCGACCGCCTCTGCGGTATCTGCCGTCACGTCACCAAACACGTGGGGGTGTCGGCCGACCATTTTCGCGGTGCTCCGCGCCGCGACATCCTCGATCGTGAAAGCGTTGTCAGAGCGCGCCGCGGCGATGTCGGCATGAAACAACACCTGGTACAGCACGTCGCCGAGCTCTTCGAGCACGTCGTCAGGGGTACCGTGCTCGATCGCCTCGATGAGTTCGTGCGACTCTTCGACGAGATACCGAGTCAGGCTCTCGTGCGTCTGCTCGGCATCCCACGCACAGCCACCCGGCGCCCGCAGCTGCGCAAGCACCGCGATGAGCTGGTCAAGCTGCGGGTGCGCCTCGGGTGTCGGAAGGGCGGGGTCGGTCATGACTCCATCATGGCCCGGTCGGCGCGGTCGGCGCGGCCGGCGCGGTAGCTGGCCGGCGAGCGCGACGGTCATCGGGCATGGCCGTCGCGACGACCGCCGTCACGATGGCGCACACCAGAGCGCCAACGAACACCGCTTGTGCGGCCGGGATAATCGCCACGGCATCAACGACGGTGCCGGCCCCCTCGCCGAGAGCGCCCCCGCCACCCGCCGCGCGGTAGAGCGTATTCGCGACCGCGCCAAAGATCGCCACGGCGACCGCTTGACCCACCGCCCGCGCGAAGAGGTTCGTGCCGGTCACCACCCCGCGCTCGTTCCACTCGACGCTCGCCTGGGCTGCGATGAGCGAGGGGGTGGCGACGAAGCCGAGGCCAAGCCCAGTGATGAAGCAGGCGATTGCTGACACCGCCACTGACGGTGTCGATGCGAAGCCTGCGAGAATACCCGTGCCGACCAGCACAAACACCATGCCGATGAGAACGGTGATGCGAAAACCGAGCGTGAGATAGAGGCGCCCCGAGAGCGATGCCGAGATCGGCCAGCCAATCGTGAGCGCAGCGAGTGCCAGGCCGGCCACGAGCGGCGAGACGCCGAGCGCGGCCTCGAGAGTGACCGGCACGTACGACGCGAGGCCGATGAGAATCGCGCCGACCCCCACAGAGACGAGAGTGGTGGTGAGCAAGAGCCGCCGTGAGAACACCCAGCCCGGCAGGATCGGCTCGGCTGCGCGGCGTTCAACGAGAACGAAGGCGACCAGCAGCAGTCCACCGAGCCCAAACGCGACGGCGCTTTGCCACGAGACCCACGGCCATGAGACGTCGCCTTGCAGTACCCCGACGAGCAGCAAGCCGAGTGAACCGGTGAGTAGCAGCGCGCCGAGCACATCGACGCGGTGCGGGCGGTGCTCGACGGTTTCGTGCAGCGAGCGGATGAGCATCCACCCCGCAAGAAGGCACAGCGGAATGTTGATGAAGAAGATCCAGCGCCACGCATCGAGCTCGGCAAAGAGACCGCCAAGAGTCGGCCCGATCACGGCAGACGCAGCCCAGACGCTCGCGATGTAGCCCTGCACTTTGGCGCGCTCTTCGACCGAGTAGATGTCGCCCGCAATCGTGATGGCCATGGGGCCGATCGCGCCGGCGCCGATGCCCTGAACGGCGCGGAAGGCGATGAGGGCGGGCATGCTCCAGGCGAGCCCGCACAGTATCGAGCCGATCAGAAACAGCGCGATGCCAATGAGGATGATCGGCTTTCGCCCCACCATGTCGCTGAACTTTGCGAACAGGGGCGTCGACACCGCTTGCGAGAGCAGGTAGATCGAGAACAGCCACGGAAACAGTTCGAACGAGCCCAGTTCAGCGACGAGCGTCGGCACGGCCGTGGCCAAAATGGTGGCGTCGATCGCCACAAGACCCGTCGTGACCATGATCGCCAGCAAGATGGGGCCACGCTCAGAGCGCAGGCCAACAGCAGAGGTCGAGGTCACGTCTGCGACCATAACCCCATGCTCCCGGAACTCGGCTGGATGCCGCGCCTCGCCGCTGGCCTCCTCGCGGCCGGGTTGCTCGCGCTGTTCATCGTGCGGGCCGTTCGCAAAGACCGACGCGAGTACTCGCGTTTTCGCCGCTACCGGTCAACTGCGCGTCGCCAGGCCATGATGCGGCGGTGGCTCATTGAGTCACTCGTGCTGTTCGGCGGCTCGGCCGTACTCGTTTTACTACTCGTTCAGCCGGTCGTCGGCCCCCTGCTTGCCGCGACCCAAGATCTGCCGGGGGTGGCGTGGCTTCGGGATGCCCTCGGCGGCGGCCTCGGGGTCGGGCTACTGGTGGGCGGCGTACTCGGTGTGGGCATCCTGACCGCCATCGGTGCCCGGAGCGCACGGCGCGATGGCGGCATCATCATGGTCGGCGACATTGCCGCGCTCCTGCCCCGCAATCGCCCCGAGCTCGGCTGGGGAGCTCTGCTATCGGTCAACGCTGGCGTCGTCGAGGAAGCGCTATTCCGGCTGGCACTGCCGGCGTTGCTCGTGATCGTGACCGGTGAGCCGATCAGCGCTTTCGTACTCGCCGCGCTCGTGTTCGGCGCGCTGCACGCGTACCAGGGCTGGGTTGGTGTGCTCGCGACGAGTGTGGTCGGAGTCTTCTTCACCGCTCTCTACGTCGTGAGCGGCAGCATCGGGCTCGCCATGCTCGTGCACGTGCTGTTCGACCTGCGCACGCTCGTCGTCATCCCGGCCGCGGTGTACCGCGTGCACGAGGTGCCGGGCAGCGTGATGTTTCCGAAGCCGCTCGCGGTGCCTGACTAGACTTGACTAGACCTAACTGCAGGTTTAGCCTCAGGCTATGGCGGAGACCGTGAACATCTACGAGGCAAAGACCCAATTGTCGAAGCTCGTCGCTCGTGCTGAGGCGGGCGAGCGCATTACGATCGCCCGCAACGGGCGCGTAGTCGCCGAACTCGGGCCGGCTGGCGGCATCACTGTGAAGCGCGAGCTCGGTGTACTCGCGGGCCGCATCTGGATTGCGGATGACTTCGACGACTTTACCGAGCAAGACGAGCGTGACTGGTACGGAGAATGAGGGCACTCCTCGACACAAACGTGCTCCTGTGGGCACTCAGCGCCCCCGAGCGCCTGAGTGCCGCGCAGAAGGATGCGCTTCTCGACACCAGCCACGACTTCGCTGTGTCTGCTGTCTCTATAGCCGAGATCGCTATCAAGACATCGATCGGCAAACTTCGTGGCGTGGAGGGCATCACCGAGCAGATCGCCCGTCAAGGCTTTCGAGAGCTGCCCCTCGCGTCGCGTCATGCCCTGCAGCTTGCAAGCCTTCCGTTGCTGCACAAAGACCCTTTCGACCGCATGCTCGTCGCACAGTGCATCGCCGACGACCTCATACTCATCACCGGTGATGGGCAACTCAGCGAGTACCCGATCGAGACGATCAAGTAGGTTCGGCGCGCTCAGGCGGAGGTGCTCAGGCGGAGGGTGCCGGGGTGGAGGGTGCCAGGGCCTGCTCGGCCACGTAGAGGTTCGTGAGCACCTGGCCGACCCACGCGACAAGGTCATCATCGCTCGCGGCGACCTGCGACGATACCGTCGGCAACGGTACTGTCGCGACGCGTTGCTGCCCGAACCACTTCGAGCCGGGGTACATGCGCTGCAGTCGCATCTGGCGCGAGTCGGGCAGGTCGAGCCCGACGAGTCG
>JBBRWT010000013.1:0-32836 GCA_038249035.1 Actinomycetales bacterium | reverse complement strand
TCGAGAGCGTCAAAGAAGATGTCCGCGTCGTGCGCGGACTCAGAAAGCGAGGAGCATTATGAGCGACACCGTCTCGAGCACCGTCGCGGCAACCCGCGCCCGCCTGGAACAGACCCTGGATGCGATCGACGACAAGCTCGATGTCAAGAAGCAGGCGAGCGAGTTGACTGAGCGCGTGCAGCGCTCGTACCGGGCAAACCCGGTGCCGTGGATCATCGGAGCAACGGCAGCGGCCGTTGTTGTCGTGGGCCTCGTAGTGTGGGCTGTCGTCAGCGACGACTGAGCACCGCGGGTCGCGCCCCGTTCCCCTCGATTATGACTCTGGGGTGAGCGGGGTCATCATGGAAGAGATGACTTCTCTGCATGACGTAACTGTCGAGCGCACACCCACGGGCGTGCTGCCGGTCATCAAGCCGCTCTTGGGCTGGCGGGTTCTCGTGCCGCGCGGCGGTAAATGGGGCGACGGCGTGGCCGCGCAGTTGCGCATGCTGGGCGCTGCACCCGTCATCGCGCCCCTCATCAACTTTGCCCCCACCGAGCATCCTGATCAGCTCGCCGCTGAGCTGACCGCTCTGCAGTCAGGCGCTTACGGCTGGCTCGTCGTGACCAGCGCCACCACGGTCGACGTGCTCGTCGGTCACGGCGTTCACGTGCCCGACACGACGCGCATCGCTGCTGTAGGCGAGACCACGGCTCACGCATTGCAGCTGGCTGGTTACTCGGTCGACTTCGTGCCGAGTGACCACTCGGCCCGCGGGCTAGTTCGTGAGTGGCCAGGCGCCGCTGGGCAGGCAGCCGTGCTCGTGCCGCACAGCGAGATTGCCGAACCCACGCTTCTCAGCGGACTGGGTGAGCGCGGCATCGAGGCACGGTTCGTGTGTGCGTACCGCACAGTCGGCGTGACCGCACCCGCCGGGGTCGTGGCCGACATCGCTGAGGGCAGCATCGGTGCGCTCATTGTGAGCTCGGGAAGCGTCGCGCGCCAGATTGCCGAACAGTTCGCTCCCCTGCCGTCGAGCACAGTGATTGTCTGCATCGGCCCGCGCACCGCGTTTGACGCTCGCGCGGCCGGCCTCACCGTGCACCGCATCGCCGAAGAGCGCTCGACGCAGTCGCTCGTGCGCGCTGTCGCTGAGTACGCGATGGACCCGGACGACAGCGGCCCCCCGGTCACTCCCTAAGCACGCTGTGCGCCGCGACTAGCCGCCCACAACGAGCGCGGCGATTGCGAGCAGCGGCGGTAACCCCTGTGCGAGCGCGATCGGCAGTGTGCGCAACGGTGCCGTGAGCGCTAGTGCGGCGCCTGCCACGGTCATGACGGCGCATCCGGCCACGATCACGGCGATACCCGCGATTGACGCGGGCTCGAGCGCCGCGAGCACGATGCCGATGAACACCACGATCGCGAGCGCGAGGTTGTAGATGCCCTGGTTGACGGCAAAAAGTCGCAACGGTGCCGAGTCGCTTTCGGCACGCACGCCGAACACACGCCTTCCGATCGGTAGCCGAAACAGCACGCTTTCTAGCACGAAGAATGCCACGTGCAGGGTGGCGGCGATACCGGCGAGCATGAGCCCGACGAGCGGCAGCGCGGTCACGGGGTCTCATTCGAACGATCGGTCATGGATGCTGCACTCTCGTTCACCGCGACGCTCAGCCGCCCGGGCACGCGGCCCGCGAGCACGTCGGCGGCACGATTGCGCGCCTGGTCCAGTGGCACGGCGTGAGCGATCGAGTCGACCACCTCCGGGTCAAGGTCACGCGCGAGCCGCGCCCACGCCTGCTCGCGGAGCGCGAGAGGGGTGAGCGTCGAGTTCACGCCGAGCAGGGCGACACCGCGCAGGATGAACGGCATGATCGTCGTGCTCAGCGTTGCAGAGGCCGCGTTGCCGCACGACGCGGCGGCGGCGCCGTAACGCAGTTGCGCGATGGCGGTGGCGAGCGACTGCCCGCCCACCGAGTCGATGACACCCGCCCAGCGCTGCGACTCGAGCGCGCGAGAAGAGCGATCGAGCTCGGAGCGGTCGACGATGCTCGCGGCGCCGAGCGCTCGCAGCCGATCCGCATTCTCGGGGCGCCCGGTCGCGGCTGCCACCGTGTAGCCGGCACGCGCGAGCAGGGCAATCGCGAACGATCCGAGTCCGCCGCTGGCGCCCGTGACGAGAACCTCGGCGCCGGGCTCCGGCGCCACTCCGTGCCGCTCGAGGGCGAGTACGGCGAGCATGGCAGTGAAGCCTGCGGTTCCGATGCCGGCGGCCTGGGCATCCGTGAACGCCGCCGGGGTGGCGACGAGAGTGTCACCGTCGAGCACGGCTCGTTGGGCAAGCCCGCCGTGGCGAGTCTCACCCGCACCGGCTCCGTTGAGCAACACGCGGTCGCCCGCCGACCAGCGCGGGTTCGACGAGGCCTCGACGATGCCGACCACATCAACGCCGGGCACGAGGGGTGTGCGGCGCACGACGCCCGTGTTGCCCGCAAACGCGAGCGCATCCTTGTAGTTGAGGCCCGACCACGTCACGGCCACCTGCACGTCGCCGATGGTCTCGGGTGCCTCGGCGGATTGCGGCGTCAACTCATCGTTGTCGAGCTCGACGAGCTCGGCCCGGGGCCCATCGTCGCCCAGGGTGATCTGCCAGCCGCGCGTCATAACCGTCAGCCTAGGCCGCGCGCAAGCGCGGCACGAGAAGATATGGGCCGAGGGCTCGCGCGTGAATCAGCCGAACAGCAACGCGGCCTCGTCGTACCGCTCTTGAGGCACGGTCTTGAGTTTTCCGAGAGCGGCTTCGAACGGCACGCGCACGATCTCTGTGCCGCGCAGCGCCACCATCTCACCCCAACGCTTGTCGTCGACCGCTGAGATCGCCGCCATGCCGAGTCGGGTTGCCAGAACGCGGTCAAAAGCACTCGGGGTTCCCCCGCGCTGGATGTGGCCCAGCGTCGTGGCGCGCGTCTCAATTCCCGTGTGTTCTTCGATCATGGGCGCGAGCATCTCGCCGATTCCCCCGAGGCGGGGTCGACCGAAGGCGTCGAGGCCGCGCTCAGAGTGGGGCTGGTCGGCGCCGTCGAACGTGAAGCCTTCCGCGACCGCAACGAGCGGGGAGCGGCCGCGATCGCGAGCACTCAGTACCCACGCGTACAGCTGCTCCATGCTGGTGTTCTGCTCGGGAATAAGAATTGCGTGCGCGCCCGCCGCCATGCCCGAGTGCAGAGCGATCCAGCCGACGTGCCGGCCCATGACCTCGGCAACCATGCAGCGGTTGTGGGCGTCACCCGTCGTACGCAGCCGGTCCATGGCCTCGGTGGCGATCTGCACGGCTGTATCGAAGCCGAACGTATAGTCGGTGCCGTCGAGGTCGTTGTCGACGGTCTTGGGTACTCCGACGATCGGGATGCCCGCATCCGTCAATCTCTTGGCCGCAGCCAACGTGCCCTCGCCACCGATCGCGATGAGCGCGTCGAGAGCGTTATCGGCGAAGACCTCGTTGATGCGGTCGACACCGCCGCGACCCTCGAAAGGATTCGTACGGCTTGTGCCGAGAATCGTGCCGCCCTGCTTCGAGATGCCCTTCACCTCGTGGCGACCGAGGGGAGTCGTGTCGTTCTCGACCAGGCCCTTCCAGCCGTCTTTGAAGCCGACGAAGTCGTGATGGTGCACGGTCGTGCCGGTAAGAACGGCTCCTCGGATGACCGCATTGAGTCCGGGGGCGTCTCCGCCGCTCGTCAGCATTCCGATTCGCATGGGCTCCATCATGGCCCGTTGAGCGAAACGATGCGAAACGAGCGCGTGCGGCGCGACTCACGGCAGATCTAGGGCCGGCCGCTCTACCGTGTACCCGCGCCACCCGCGCACCGAGATGTGGAGGACTCATGGCCGACAAAAACCTGGCCGATAAGAGCATGGCAAACACCAGCACACCGGGACAAGCACAGCACCCAACTCCGGAGTACCCGGGCCAGAGCCTGGGCATCACCGGACTAGTTTTCTCATTCGTCTTGCCGCTCGTCGGCCTCGTACTCGGAGTGATCGCGTGGAACTGGTCGAAGAAGTGGGGCGTGCACAACGCCCCTGCCCGAGCTGCGGTCGTAGTGGGTGCCGTCATCATGACCGTGGGCCTCATCATCTATGTCGCGTGGATCATTGCGGCCGGGCCGTACCTGCTCCAGGTCATGCAAATGCGCTGGGGCATGCGTGGCTAAGGGGCCGAGCGACGAGAGTGAGCAGGGCGACCTGCTCGCACTGGCCGACGAAACGTACGTCTTGCTGACGACCACGCGCCGCAACGGTGTTGAGGTGGGCACGCCAGTGTGGGTGGCGCGCCATGACGATGCTCTTCTCGTGACCACGGGCGCCGAAGCGGGCAAGGTCAAGCGCGTGCGCCACACCCCGCGGGTGACTCTGCAGGCCTGCGACATGCGCGGCCGCCCCACTGACGGCAGCCCGATCATCGAGGCAATCGCCAGCGTGCACGACGACGAGCAGTCGACGGCGCACATCGAGGCGGCGCTGAGTGCCAAGTACGGGGCGCAGTACGCGGCCATCCGTGCGATGAGCAAGCTGCGTGGTCGACGCGCCCCGGCTTCGGTCGTGGTTCGGCTCGTCGCGCCGTAGGCACGCTCGAGCACGGCGCCGATTCGGCACGAGATTGCTCTGCCGCTGCGACACCCCGAAGCGCTACGATTCGAACAATCGGGGTTATTCCGACCCCCCACCCCACAGGAGTCAGAATGACCGACGCACCTCCCCCCGTCCCGCCAGCCCCCACCTACGCGAGCGCCACGCCCGCACCCGTCAACCCGGGCAAGACGATGGGTATCGTCGCGCGTGTTTTGTCGATTCTGCCGTTCCAGCTCATCGGTGTCATCTTGGGCTTCGTCGCACTTGGCCAGTCGAAGAAGGTCGGCCAGAAAAACGGCTTTGCTGTGGCGGCTATCGTGGTCGGCTTCATTGGCCTAGTGATCGGCACCATCATCGCGATCAGCGTGGTTGCCGGCGGTGCCGCGATCTTCGGTGGCCTCTCCCAGGTCTGCAACGAGCTCGGTTCGGGCGTCTGGGAAGTTGACGGCGTCACCTACACCTGCCCGTAGCCTCGGGTCCGCGACGGCGGGGAGGGCGCTCTTCATGAGTGTCCTCCCCGCCGTTCGCTGTTTCTGCTCGCTCTCGCTCGATCACACGGCGCAGGCCGGACCTCGGGGCTGCGACGTACGCTGAGCGCGTGGTTGACGCGATTCCGGATGCTGAGTGCGACTACGCGCCGCACGAGCCACTCGACCTCGGCGCCACCCTCGGCTACCTGCGCCGCGGGCGGGGCGACCCGATACTGCAGACCGCTGACGGGCCGGATGCGTGGCGCGAAGTCTGGCGCGCGCAGCGCACACCCGAGGGAGCGGCGACCCTGCGCCTTCGCGTCGGCGGCGGGTCGGCTGCCGCGGCCAACCGCGTGTTGATTGCCGCGTGGGGTCCGGGTGCCGAGTGGAGCGCCGCGAACGCGCCCGAGCTTCTCGGCGAGGGTGATGACTGGAGTGCGCTCGATGACGTGCTCGCAGCAGTGCTCGCCGGGCCGAGTGTGGTGAGCGGCGAGACCCCCAACCCGGCGATGGCGCTACAGCGCATCCGCCACCGACGCCGCGGCCTGCGGCTGACCCGCTCGAGCCTCGTGCTCGAGGCAGCGGTGCCCGCCGTGCTCGAGCAAAAAGTCACCGGGGTCGAGGCGCGACGCGCGTGGCGGCACCTGGTGCGGCAGCACGGTGAGGCAGCGCCCGGCCCCGCACCGGAGGGGCTCACGGTGATGCCTGACGCGGTGGGGTGGCGAAGCATCCCGGATCATGACTGGCACCGGGCGGGGGTGGGCCCGCAGCGTATGGCGACCATTCGCCGGGTTGCCGCGGTGGCGCTGGCGCTCGACCGCACGCTGCAGCTTGGGCGGGGCGGCCCGCAGGCGGCGGCGGCGCTCTGCTCGATTCCCGGCGTGGGTGAGTGGACTGCCGCCGAGATTCTGCAGCGGTCGCACGGCGACCCGGACGCGGTGAGCGTGGGTGATGCGCACCTGCCCCACGTGATCGGCACCTGGTTTACGGGAGATCGCACCGACGACGCGGGCATGCTCGCGCTGCTCGAGCCCTACGCGGGTCACCGCCAGCGGGTTGTGCGACTCATCACCTCGATCGGCGTCGAGGCGCCGCGCTACGGCGCGAAGGCGACCATCGAAGACCACCGCGGGCGCTGAGCGTCGTAGCGTGAGCCGCATGAACATGGTGGTGCGTCTCAGGTCGGTGAACCGCGGCCGCATGAATCCGAGGGTGCGCATGTGCAGGCTTACCGGTACCGTGCTGTTGTGCACGAGGACCAACGCCGCCCCCGCTCCGTCTACTCTGTCGGCGACGAGCCTGAGGTACAGGCGTCGCTCGCGAACGAGCGCACGGCCCTATCGTGGATCCGCACCGGCATGACCCTCGTCGCGGGCGGCGTCGCCCTCGCCACTCTCTCAAGCTTCGGCGAGGTGCCGCTGGTGATCCTCGCGATCGCCGGACTCGCCAGCCTGGGTGGTGTTGCACTCGGCGTGTGGGCGCTCGTCTCGTGGCGCCGCACCGAGCGCGCCTTGCGTCGCGGCCAGCCGCTGCCCGCGCCTTCGGTGCTGCCGTGGCTCGTGGCCGGTGTCGTCGTTGTCGGCCTGCTGCTCGCCGGGGTCACGGCGTTTCAAGCGATCGAACTGACGCGATGAGCGCTGCGAATCCAGATACCCACCGGGCGCCCGTCGACCGCACGACTCTCTCGTGGCAGCGCACCGTGATGCACTCCGTCATCGTCGCCCTCGTGGCCGCGTTCGCGGCGATCTACCTTGGCGAGCCGGCCGTGGCCGTCGTTGCTGCCCTGCTCGCGGGCTTCGCGGTCATCGTGGGAGCGACGACCCGCCGAGTGAAGCGCGCGGAGGTCGACCAGCGCAACCCGTGGATGCTCATGCTGCGCACCGCCCTGGTGCTTGCGGCCTCGGGGCTCGTGGCGGTCATGCTCGTCGTCGCGGTGGCCCTCGAGCTCTAGCCGCAGGCGTCGTGCCCGAACAGCTCTCAGCAGTGGTCGAGCATGTGGTCGGGGCTCGCCGGTGGTGCGAGCATCCGGTCGCGAAGCACCGTGAGCGCGGGCACGTCGCCGCGGGCGCAGACGTCGGCCCACGAGCCGCGCAGGTCGTCGCCGTACTCGATGTTGAGAACCTGCTCGCCGTAGACGTCGATGGCGAGGTCGCACTCGTTCCAACGGTCGCACTCTTCCAGAATGGCGAAGTCAAAGTCGGCCTCGTCGCGGCCGCGGGTGCCGAGTTCGAGTGCGTTCTTCTGGCCGGCGGCGAGGCCGGCGTCGTGGGCGCGGTCAACGAGCAGGGCTGCGAGGGCGAGGGCGTCGTCGGCCGTGAGGGCGCCTTCTGAGCGGGTGTAGCTGTCGAGGTTGTCGAACTCGACGGCCACGAATCCCTTCTCAGCGCACGCGTCGATGAGTGGCCCCAGGCGGCCGACGATAGCGGTGCGAGCGTCGGGCGTTCGCGGGTCGAGCAGTGCTTCGTCGGGCCAGTTTGGGTCGATGAGCGGCGCGCCGGTGGCGTTGCGCAAGATCGCGTCGGGTGCGGTGGCGAGCCAGTCATCGAGTTCGCCCGGCTGGGTCTGGAACCCGTTGATGTAGCAGAGGGTCGGGATGCCCGGCGCGGGCTGCTCGGTCGCATCACGCACGACGAGCGTGACGCCGGGTGCCGGTGGCGAGGCTCCGCCGAGCTGATAGTCGATGCGGCCCTCGGCGGGCAGGCGGAAGAAGTCGGTGCCCGGCACTGGCGCGCATGCACTCAGCACGAGGGCGATGCTCGCGGCGAGCATCCACAACACCCGTCTGCTCATCGCGTCTCGAGTACCGCCATCGCCGCGTTCTGGCCGGCGATGCCGCTGACGGCGCCGCCGCGTCGAGCGCCCGCGCCGCACATGAGCACGCCGTCGATGCCGGTGTCGACTCCCCAGCGCTGGGCGGGGGTGTCGAGCGGCTCATCGTCTTCGGCCCATGGCCAGGCGAGATCGCCGTGAAAGATGCTGCCGCCGGGCAGTCGCAGCACGTGCTCGAGGTCGCGCGTGGTCTTCGTTTCGGCGCACGGATTGCCGTTCGCGTCGGTCATGAGCAGGCTCTCGATGGGCTCGGCGAGCACCGAGTTGAGCGAGTCGAGCACGGCGCGCTGCAGCGTCTCGCGCATGGCGTCGTTCGTGGCCTCGGTCAGCAATCGGTCGGGAACGTGCAGTGCGAAGACGGTGAGCGTGTGCACCCCCGCCTCACGCAGTTCGGGGCTCAGAATGCTGGGGTCGGTGAGCGAGTGGCAGTAGATCTCGGCCGGGATCACGGTTGGCACCTCGCCCGCCTCCGCCTCGTCGTACGCACGCTGCAACTGGCTGAAGGTCTCATTGATGTGAAACGTGCCACCGAAGGCGGCGGCCGGGTCGACGCTCTCGTCGCGCAGTCGGGGTAGGCGGCTCAACAGCAGGTTGATCTTGACCTGGGCGCCCTCGGCGGGCGGGGCGGCGGTGCCATCGCGTGTGTCGAATCCTGCATCGGATGCTTCGCCGCGGTCGCCCGTTGCCAGCAGCCGCGCAAGCTCGTGCGGCGAGCAGTTGACGAGCACGTGCTCGGCGGCGGTCTCGTGCGTGACCCCGGCGCCGTCGACCCAGCGCACGATCCGACCCTCGGTTAGCGCTGTCACCTCTGCGCTCGTCGTGAGGGTCGCGCCGGCCAGCCGCGCGGCCCGCTCGAGCTCGCCACTCACGGAGCCCATGCCGCCGACCGGAACGTTCCAGTCGCCGGTACCCCCACCAATGACGTGGTACAAAAAGCACCGGTTGGCCAGCAGGGTCTCGTCGTCGTTTGACGCAAAGGTGCCGATAAGCGCGTCGGTGTACACCACGCCGCGCACGAGGTCGTTCGCGAAGGTCTCGGCGATCGTGCGGCCCACGGGCTGCTCAATGAGCTGATCCCAGAGCACGTCGTCGCCGACAGCGGCACGCGCTTCTGACCGTGTCAACAGCGGGTCGGTCACGGTCGGAAACAGCGCGCGGGCGAGGCGCTGCGTGCCCCCGTAGAACTGCGCCCAGGCGACCGCGTCATCTTCGGCACCAAGCGCTGCGAAGCTCTCAGCCGTGGCCATCGGGTCGTGGTTGTCAACAAGTAGCCCGGTGTCGGTGCCGGGCAGCGGCGTGTACGAGCTGTAGCGGCGCGGCGCGAGCTCGATGCTCAACCCGAGGTCGTCGATCACCCGCTGCGGTAGCAGGCTGACGAGGTAGCTGTAGCGGCTGAGCCGAGCATCCACCCCATCAAAGGCCTGTGCTGAAATCGCCGCGCCCCCCAGCACGTCGAGGCGTTCGAGCACCTGCACGTCGAGCCCCGCCTGGGAGAGGTAGGCGGCGGCAGTGAGGCCGTTGTGGCCCCCGCCGATGATGACGACGTCGCGGCGCTCGGTCACGGGTTTTCCTTTCGCGTGGATGCTGACGTCAGCCTAAGCCGCCCCGCCGCACGCCTGTGCGTCACAAATCACGGAACTTCGGCCGCGCGCGCGCCTCACGGCCCAGTGCGCGGGCGTTGTACGGGCCAAAACTCCGTGATTTGTGACAGGGCGGGGCAGGATGGGGGAGTGAACACTGCGCAGAACGCCTCGACCAGCGCCGATGAGGCTGTCGCGCTCGTGCGGCGGTGGCTCGGGCAGACTGGCGGGGCGAAGCCCGACGCGAGTGCCGCGCGCCTCGCCGGGCTACTGCAAGACCCGGTGGGGCTCGACTTCGCGATCGGTTTTGTCGATCGTGTCGCACGACCCGACGACCTGCGCGTTGCGGGGCGCAACCTCGAAGATCTCGCGCGACGCATCCCGAGCTTTCTGCCCTGGCCACTACGCGCGCTCATCGCCATCGGCGGGCCTCTCGCGCGGCTGCTGCCGTGGCCGATCGTGCCGATTGCGCGGCGAGTGCTGCGCAGCATGGTCGGGCACCTCGTCATCGACGCGACCCCGGCCCGGCTGGGACGCACTCTTGATCGCCTGCAGCGCGAGGGCGACCGGCTCAACATCAACCTGCTCGGTGAGGCCGTGCTGGGTGATGCCGAGGCCAGCCGGCGGCTCGCGGGCATCACCGCGTTGGTGAAGCGCACCGACGTCGACTACGTGTCGGTCAAGGTGTCGGCCGTCGTCAGCCAGCTGAGCATGTGGGCTTTCGACGAGACGGTCGAGCGAGTGGTCGAGCGGCTCGTACCGCTGTACGAGACGGCCGCACTCGGGGTCAACCCCGCGTTTCTCAACCTCGATATGGAAGAATTTCGCGACCTCGACCTCACCATCGAAGTGTTTCAGCGCCTGCTCGACCGGCCGTCGCTGCGCGGCTATGAAGCGGGCATCGTGTTGCAGGCGTACCTACCTGAAGCTCTGGCTGCCCTCGACCGGTTGACGACCTGGGCGCAGCAGCGACGGGCGACGGGCGGGGCCGGCATCAAAGTGCGCGTGGTGAAGGGCGCGAACCTCGCCATGGAGCGAGTGGATGCTGCGCTGCACGGTTGGCCCGCCGCCGTGCTGCCCAGCAAACGTGACAGCGACGCCAACTACAAGCGTGTGCTCGACGCCGCACTGCGCGCCGATCGAGTGGATGCGGTGCGCATCGGCATCGCCGGCCACAACTTGTTTGACATCGCGTGGGCGTGGTTGCTCGCTGAGGGCCGCGGGGTGACTGGGCGCGTCGAGGTCGAGATGTTGCTCGGCATGGCGCCCGACCAAGCCGACGCAGTGCGCCGCACGGTCGGGCACTTGCTCTTGTATACGCCGGTGGTGCAGCCGAGTGACTTCGACTCGGCGATCAGCTACCTCATTCGCAGGCTGGAAGAGAACGCGAGCACTGAGAATTTCATGTCGGGTGTGTTCGAGTTAACTCGGTCGCCCGAGATATTCGAGCGCGAAGAGCAGCGCTTTCGGGCGTCACTCGCGGCGTTCGAGGCGGCGCCTGGGGCGCCGGCGGTGCACCGGGTGCAGAACCGACTGACCGAACGGCCGCTGGAGGGGATCGAGAACCTGCCTGCCGGCGGCGCCAGCGGCGCAGGCGTGCGCGCCGGCTTCACCAACGCCGCAGACACCGACCCGGCACTGCCGGCCAACCGCGAGTGGGGCCGCTCCATTCTGCAGCGCGCGACGACCACCACTCGGGGGCAAGCGCTCGTTGACGCGAGTGCCGTCGCGAGCGGGGCGGCCGGAGTTGCTGTCATGGAACGTATCGTCGCTGAAACCCGTGCGGCTGCGGCCGCATGGGCTGGGCGGTCGGTCGACGAACGGTCACGCATCCTGCATCAGAGCGGTCGCATGCTGGCAGCTCGTCGCGCCGACCTGCTCGAAGTAATGGCCGCCGAGGCCGGCAAGACCCTCGCCGAGGGCGACCCAGAGGTGAGTGAGGCCATCGACTTCGCCCACTACTACGCCGAGAGTGTGCGCGATCTGGCGCGCATCGACGACGCGACGTTCACTCCGGTGCGGTTGACCGTGGTCGCGCCGCCGTGGAACTTTCCGGTCGCGATTGCCGCCGGAGGGGTACTGGCGGCGCTCGCCGCGGGCAGTTCCGTCATCATCAAGCCCGCGCCTCAGGTGCGCCGGAGTGCCGCTGTCATGGTCGAGGCGCTGTGGGATTCCGGGGTGCCGCGAGACGTATTGCGCTTCGTCGACGCGCCCGAGAACGAGGTCGGGCAGGCGCTCATCGCGCATCCGGCCGTCGACCGGCTGGTGCTCACGGGAGCATGGGAGACCGCGGCACTGTTTCGTTCGTGGCGGCCCGACCTGCCAATTCTGGCCGAGACGAGTGGCAAGAACGCGATCATCATCACACCCTCGGCCGACATCGACTTGGCCGTCGCCGACCTCGTGCGCTCGGCCTTCGGGCACGCCGGCCAGAAATGCTCGGCCGCCTCGCTCGCGATTCTCGTCGGCTCAGTCGCGACCTCGGCTCGCTTCGAACGCCAGCTGGTGGATGCTGTCACCACGTTGCGCGTCGGCCCCGCGCTCGACCCCACGACGGTGGTTGGGCCGCTCATCGATCGCGCAGAAGGCAAGCTGCTCGGCGCGTTGACTGTGCTCGACGAGGGCGAAGACTGGCTGGTCGAACCGCGCGCGCTCGACGGCTCCGGCGCACTGTGGTCGCCCGGCGTGCGCCGAGGGGTCATCGCCGGCAGCGCCTTTCACACCACCGAATACTTCGGGCCCGTGCTCGGAATCATGCGCGCCCGCGACCTCGACGAAGCGCTCGACCTGCAGAACGCCACCGCGTTCGGGCTCACCGCTGGCCTGCACTCGCTCGATACCACCGAAGTCGACTACTGGCTCGGCCACGTTGAGGCGGGCAACCTGTACGTCAACCGCGGCGTGACGGGCGCCATCGTTCGCCGGCAGCCGTTCGGCGGCTGGAAGCGGTCGAGCGTCGGCGGATCAACCAAAGCCGGCGGGCCCTCGTATGTGATGGGTTTCGGGTCGTTCACTCCTGTGCCGCACTCGGCGAAGCAAAACCTCAGCCTCACCGGGCTGTACCGGGGGGTGCGCGAGGTGCTCGAGGCCAGCCAGCCCGGGCTCGACTTCGCGGGCTTTGACGCCGCGCGAGCTGGAGCGCTCAGCGACCAGCACGCGTGGGACGACGAGTTTGGGGTAGCGCGCGACGCGAGTCAGCTCGGTGCGGCGATTGGCGATGTCGTCGAACGCGCTGAGTTTTCGGGTGCGTTTGTCGAGCGCAACGTTCTGCGCTATCGCCCGACGGCGGTGACCGTGCGCGCGGCCGAGGGAGCCCCAGCGCACGAGCTCGTGCGCGTGCTGCTCGCCGCGACCCGCGCCGGTTCGCGTGTCGTCATCAGCAGTGCCGCGCCATTGCCGTCGAGTCTGCTGGCCCTGCTCGACACCGGCGTCTCGAGCCTGCGGGCGACCTCGGCCGCGATTGAAACGGATGCCCGCTTCACCGAGCGGATGCTCGAGGTTCGCCCCGCCCGCATCCGGCTCATTGCGCCTGGCGGAGCCGCGCGCGCGCGCGAACTGCACACGGCCCTCGAAGGTGACCCCGACGTGGCCATCTGGTCGGGCGCTGTCACGGCCTCCGGGCGCGTCGAACTGTTGCCGTTCCTGCGCGAGCAAGCGGTGTCGATCACGACGCACCGGTTCGGCAACCCATTCGCGGCGCTCGCCGAGTTGCCGCTGTAGCCCGCGACCGCCGACCGCCGACGGCCGTCGCCGCCGTGGTTGTAGCCCGCGGGCACGCGGTTTGCTACCCGGCGTTCTGGGTCGGCGGGCCTGCCCTCCGGTCGGGTTGCTCTGTTCGTAACTCAGGCTGAGACGACTCAGGTGCAGCAGTTGCCCGTCACATCGGTACGTACAGCCTGAGTTACGAACAGAATCCGCGTGCGTGGCGGGCTAGTCGAGGGGGCGGACGCCTTGTCGACGCCGAAAAGCGGGGTGAGGGTGCGGGATGCTCAGCCGCGCTGGGCGGCGCGCACCAGGTCGAGCGCGGCGGAGTCATCGAGCCCGAGCCGTCGGGCCCGCTCGACGAACTCACGCGCCGCGACCTGGGCTTGCTGTTGCCCGGCGTCACCCTGCGGGGCAACGAACGAGCCGGCGCGCCCGCGGGTCTCGATGACCCCGTCGGCTTCGAGTTCGCGGTAGGTGCGCGCGACGGTGTTGACGGCGAGCCCGAGCTCGGCGGCGAGCGCGCGCACGGTCGGCAACTTTGCGCCGGCGCCCAGTTCGCCGACTGCGACGGCGGCGACCACCTGGGCGCGCAGCTGCTCGTACGGCGGCGTCGCCGAGCCCGAGTCGATCGAGTACCTCATGCGCCGACCCTATCGGCGGCTGGTGTTCGTAACTCAGGCTGAGCGTGCCGAGGTGCAGCGGTAACCCCGCACCTGTGTCGTCTGAGCCTGAGTTGCGAACACGACCGCCGCGCCGAGCCGCGCCGCGCTCGACCCCACGGCGCCACCGCCACCACGCGGCTCACCGCCCGCGGATCAACCACGCGGAGCGTGCCGCTCGAGAAACCCGAGCACCTCGGTCCGGTCGACCCAGGGGAACGATTCGGTCGGCACCGCAGCGAGCAAGCTGGCGTGGATGCGCGGCTGCGGCCGCACCTTCGCCGCCCACCGCTCGGCGAGCGGCGCCGGCGCCGTGCGACAGCACGCCGGGTCGGGGCACGACGACTCGCCGCGCCGAGTCGTCTCGCGCCCGCGAAACCACTTCACGTGGGCGAAGGGCGTGCCGACTGAGATCGAGAAGTCGCCCCCGGTTCCTGACTCGATGCGCGAGGTGCACCAGTAGGTGCCCGTGGGCTTGTCGGTGTACTGGTGGTACGGGCTGAAGCGGTCAGGCTCGTCAAACACTTGGCGCGCCGACCATTTGCGGCAGACGAGTTGCCCTTCGACTGCGCCGAGGGCATCCGTCGGAAATTGCACGCTGTCGTTCTCGTAGGCCTTTGACAGCACGCCGGTTGAGGAGACTTTGAGAAAGTGCACGGGAATTCCGAGGTGCTCAGTGGCGAGGTTCGTGAAGCGATGCGCGGCCGTCTCGTACGACACGGCGAAGGCGTCACGCAGGTCTTCGACGGCGAGTTCGCGGCGCTCCTTGGCGCGCTGCAAGAAGGTCACTGCGTCGGCCTCGGGAATCAGCAGAGCTGCGGCGAGGTAATTGGTCTCGACTCGCTGGGTCAGAAACTGCTCATAGTCGCGCGGCTCGGGTCGCCCGAGCACGTGACCGGCGAGCGCCTGGAGGAGCGTCGTGCGAGCATCCCGCCCCGGAGTGTTGCGGACGGGCAGGTATATGCGGCCGTTCTCGAGGTCCGTGACCGAGCGAGTCGAGCTGGGCAGGTCGCCGACGTAGTGCAGGGCAAACCCGAGGTGCGCAGCCAGCTCGGCGGCAAGGCGTTGCGACAGCGGCCCGCCCTCATGGCCGACGCTGCGAAGTAGCTCGGCGGCTCGCGTCTCGAGCTCGCCGAAGTAGTTTGCGCGAGCGCGCATCGTGCCGCGCAGCTCGGTGTTGGCGCGCCGCGCCTCTTCGGGCGTCGCCGCGCGCTCGGTGTGCACGCGCTGCAGTTCGGCGTGCAGAGCCAGCACGGTCTGCATCGCTTCGTCGCTCAGGCTCTTGCGTAGCGGAAGCGGCGGGATGCCCAGGGCGGCGAAGAGCGGACCAGCCTGTGCGCGGACCAGCGCGATCTCGAGCGCGGCTCGGCCGGTGGGAGCCTCGCCGTTGATGAGCGCATCTAGCCCGACCCCGAGCGCCCGCGCAATCGACTGCAGCTCGCTCAGCTTCGCCTCGCGCTTGCCGTTCTCGAGGCTCGACAGGTGCGAGGGCGCGATGCCGAGCGACTCGGCGAGCTGGGCGAGTGTGAGCGGAGCATCCTGTCGCAATTGACGGATGCGGCGGCCGAGCGTGATGGTATCGAGCACCTCTTCAGCGTGTGGGCTTGCGATCGCAGAATCAGGCATGTCGTGAGCCTGACACGCGGGCCACTTTCAGTGCAACTGAAATTTACGTGTATTTCAGTCACACAATCTGGGCTGGAGGGGTTGTTCTTCGCGCAATGTTGCTCTCACGACCTACTGCATCCAAGGAGAACACCATGACGAACCACCGTGCGGGCGACCAGACGCAGACCGCCGCCGAACTCGAGACCTACTGGAAGACCGACGCCCGGTGGAACGGTGTGCACCGTGACTACAGCGCTGAGGATGTCGTCGAGCTGCGCGGCCCCGTGCGCGAAGAGCGCACGCTTGCCCGCCGCGGAGCCGAACGGCTCTGGGACCAGATTCAAGCCAACACCGACGACCCTGGCACGTGGACCGCCGCGCTTGGCGCCCTCACCGGCAACCAAGCCGTGCAACAGGTGCGCGCGGGCCTCAACGCCATCTACTTGAGCGGCTGGCAGGTCGCCGCCGACGCCAACCTGTCGGGCCAGACCTACCCCGACCAGAGCCTGTACCCGGCCAACTCGGTGCCCGCCGTCGTGCGTCGCATCAACAACGCGCTGCTGCGCGCCGGCCAGATCGAGCAAGATGGAAGAGACTGGATGGCCCCCATCGTCGCCGACGCCGAGGCCGGCTTCGGTGGCCCGCTCAACGCCTACGAACTCATGCACGGCATGATCGAGGCCGGCGCGGCGGGCGTGCACTGGGAAGACCAGCTCGCGAGCGAGAAGAAGTGCGGCCACATGGGCGGCAAGGTGCTCGTGCCCACGAGCCAGCACATCCGCACCCTCAACGCTGCGCGCCTCGCAGCCGACGTCGCCGACGTGCCCACGATCGTCATCGCCCGCACCGACTCGCTCGCCGCGAACCTCATCACGAGCGACGTGGATGACCGTGACAAGCCCTTCCTGACCGGCGGCCGCACGGCCGAAGGGTTTTACGAGGTCGAGCCCGGCCTTGGTCCGGTGCTCGCCCGTGGGCACGCCTACGCCGAGTACGCCGACATGCTCTGGGTCGAGTCGAGCGAGCCCGACTTGGAGCTGGCGCGCACATTTGCCGAGAGCATCCACGCAAAGTTTCCCGGCAAGAAGCTGGCGTACAACTGCTCGCCCAGCTTCAACTGGAAGCGGCACCTCGACGACGCCACCATCGCCAAGTTTCAGCGCGAGTTGGCGTCGATGGGGTACGCGTTCCAGTTCATCACGCTAGCCGGCTTCCACGCCCTCAACCACTCCATGTACACGCTCGCCCGCGACTACAACGAGCGGCACATGAGCGCCTATGTCGAGCTGCAAGAGGCTGAGTTCGCCTCCGAGGCCGACGGTTACACGGCCACGCGCCACCAGCGCGAGGTCGGCACCGGCTACTTCGACCGGATTGCCACGGCTCTGAACCCCGCCAGCGCCACGCTCGCGCTCGTCGGGTCGACCGAGTCTGAGCAGTTTCACTAGGCCGCGCTGACCAAGCTCGACGCCGACCCCCACTTCCGCGACATGCGACACGCGACACGAAACGAGACCATCATGAACGCCACGACCAGCACCATGACCAGCACCCCGCCCGGTAGCGCGACAGTGACCGGCAGCGCGCTGACGGTGACCGGCCCCATGCGCAACCGGTACGACGAGATTCTGACCCCCGACGCGCTCGAGTTTCTTGGCGAGCTGCAGCATCGGTTCGCCGGTGAGCGCCACGCGCGGCTCGCCGAGCGCATGCAGGTGCGCTACGACCTGGGTAACGGGCGCGACCTGCGCTTTCTGCCCGAGACGGCATCCATTCGAGAGGATGCGACGTGGCGCGTCGCCGGAGCCGGCCCCGGCCTCGTCGACCGCCGGGTCGAAATCACCGGCCCGTGCGACCCGAAGATGACCATCAACGCCTTCAACTCGGGGGCCAACGTGTGGCTTGCTGACCTGGAAGACGCGACGAGTCCTACCTGGGGCAACATCATCGAGGGGCAGCTGTCGTTGTTCGATGCGATTCGCGAGCAGCTGTCGTTCACCAGCCCCGGGGCTAATGGAGCACCGGGAAAGCAGTACACCGTTACCGCGGAGCGCACGCCGACAATCGTGATGCGCCCGCGCGGCTGGCACCTCGTCGAGAAGCACATCGAGCACATCGATCGCAGCGGTCGCACTTACGCCGCGAGCGCGAGCCTGGTCGACTTCGGGCTGTACGCGTTTCACAACGCGCGCGAGCTCATCATGCGCGGGCGCGGGCCGTACTTCTACCTGCCGAAGATCGAGAACCACCGCGAGGCGCGGCTCTGGAATGAGGTCTTTACGTTCACCGAAGAGCGCCTCGGGTTGCCGCACGGCACCATTCGGGCGACGGTGCTCATCGAGACGTTCCCCGCCGCGTTCGAGATGGACGAAATTCTCTACGAACTGCGCGAACACTGTGCCGGCCTCAACGCCGGGCGCTGGGACTACGTCTTCTCGATCATCAAGAACTACCGCGGCCGGGGCCAGTGGTTCGTGCTGCCCGACCGTGACCGCATCCTGATGACGCTGCCGTTCATGCGCGCCTACACCGAGTTGCTCGTCAAGACCGCACACCGTCGGGGGGCGCATGCAATCGGCGGCATGAGCGCCTTCATTCCGAATCGGCGTAGCCCCGAGGTGACAGAGCGGGCTCTCGAGCGTGTGGCCGCCGACAAGCGCCGCGAGGCCGGTGACGGTTTCGACGGTTCGTGGGTCGCGCACCCCGACCTCATTCCGACGGCCCGCGCCGAGTTCGACGCGGTGCTGGTCGACCGGCCGAACCAGCTCGACCGTCAGCGCGACGACGTGCACGTGACGGCGCGCGACCTGCTCGACATCCGGTCGGCCGGCGGAGAAGTCACGCTAGCCGGGGTGCGCGCGAACATCTCGATCACGGTGCGCTACCTCGAGTCGTGGCTGCGCGGCATCGGCGCCGCGGCGATCGACAACCTCATGGAAGACGCCGCGACGGCCGAGATCAGCCGCTCACAGCTGTGGCAGTGGATTCACCAGGATCAACGCACGACCGAGGGTGAGCCCGTGACGCGCCAACTGGTTGAACGGATGCTGCGCGAAGTGCTCGCCGCACTGCCCACTCCCGAGGGCAACCGGCTGACCGAGGCTGAAGAGGTCTTTCGCACGGTGACGCTGCAAGACGAGTTTCCGACGTTCCTCACGGTGCCCGCATACACGCGGTACCTCGTGGAGCGGGAGCAACCCGACACTGCAGAGCCTGCGACCGCGCTGCGCGAGGAGACCAATGCCGCGGTGCGCTCCGCAGCGGCCGCCTGAGCATCGTTAAGGAGCGCCCGCTCGCCACTTGTGCTCTCCACCTGTGCACGCCGACAATGCAGTTTCTGTCGAAAGGGCAACAAACCTGCGCCGACTCGACAGAAACTGCGCCCGGCGCCGGTTCGAGTTGGCCTTACTCGGTGGCGAACTCGGCTCGCTAGCGACTGCGGCGGTCGATCAACCTCGACAGGATGATCGCACTGCGTTTGTAGTCGGCGTTGGGGGTGACGACTTGATCTCCCGCGCATCTCGCCGACGAACGCAGTGCCTATCTTTGAGAAGAGACTCGAACCGCCCCCGCTATGCGCGAAGCCAGATCGTCGAGTTCGGCCATCACTTCGGAGGCGGCCCAGACTCGGTCGCGAGCCCGGCCCGTGATCTCCTTCACGATGCCATCCTCGGTGAGCCGATCCATCGCCGTGTAGACCGATTGCGCGCTCGTACCCGTGATTTTTGTTGCGTCGTCGATGCTGAGCACTGGCTGTTCAAGCAGGTTGTCGATGAGTATTTCGAGGGCCGAGCCGGCGCGGGGCTTGACCACCTCGCGCCACTCCGTAGGGAGGTCACGGAATCGTTCTGCCGTGCGCCTGGACTCCTCAGTAGCGACGGTGGTGCTCATGACTAAACTCCGTACGAATGGGCCGAGAACGCCGTTCCTGTAGTCATTGACAAGGCGGAAGTATCCTTCACGATCGGCGACCATGGCCGTGGCAATCGGCACAACTGTTGCGCGGGTGACCCCTCGTCGGCGCAACACCGCATTGATGAGCGCGCGCCCGATGCGCCCGTTGCCGTCCGTGAACGGGTGTATCGATTCGAATTGGGCGTGAACCACAGCGGCTTGCACAAGTGGAGGTATGTCATTCCGGTTGGCGTAGACGATGAGGTCGTTGAGGTATTCCAGAACCAACTCCGGTGGCGGAGGTATGTGCACAGCTCCTCGTGGCGAATAGTCACTCCCAAGGATCCAGTTCTGCATTTCTCGAACTCGTCCCGCATAGCGACCGTCACGGGGGTCATCACGCATCAAGGTGTAGTGGGCGGAAAGAATCTCATTGAGTTCAATTGTGCCTGTGCGGCCTGCGGAGGCAACCAAGTCAGTGAGTGCAGCCGTCGCGGCAACCATGGAGGTCGCACTCTCATTTGCGCGGCTACCGGCAAGTGCACGCGCAAAGTCTTCGGTTGCCGCATCGACTTGTTCGATTTTCGAAGAGGACACGCTCTCTGTCTGGATAAGGAAACGCCCGAGTGCACCGAGCTGGGCCCCCGCGGCACCTTCGGTGTAGGCGATCTCGAATGCCGCCTGTTCCGATTCCATGCTGAGCGTGGGGTGCGGGTCGTAATCGAGCAAGGCGATTTTGGGCGGCAGTGAAACCTCGATCTCGGTCAAAACTCGATCTTCACGCGTCCCTGCGCGACGCGATTGACGCCAAGCGCGCCGATCGCTGGTGTGCGCAGGCCAGTCAACGCTCTCCTCGGGTGGAGGCTGATTGAGGCCTTCGAGTGCCATGAGTGCCTCCACTTCCGTTCGGACATCCCAGCGTGAACAACTGTGGGCTTAATAAAGCTTATTCGAACAATCTTGAATATCACAACCGATAGACAACTTAAATGGTCTCAACGATAAGTTCTGCATCCCTACACAAGGTCGCGACCGTGCGTTGGGACTCCCAACACACGGCCAATGCGAATCGTGGTGGCGGAACCAGGCCCGGACGCCTATCGACTGCGGCGGTCGATCAACCGGGTCAGGATGATCGCACTGCGTGTGTGGTCGACGTTGGGGGCCACGCGCACGCGTTCGAGAGCATCCTCGAGCGAAGCGATGTCGCGCGAGCGAATGTGCACGATCGCGTCGGCGTCGCCCGTGACGGTGCCGGCGTCGACGACTTCGGGCACGGCCGAGAGGATGCGGCGCAGTTCGTCGGGCGCGACGGTGCCGCGACAAAAGAGTTCGACGTAGGCCTCGACGGCCATGCCGTCGACGGCGGGGTCGACCTGCACGGTGAACGAGCGGATGATGCCGTCGGCCACGAGGCGGTCGACGCGACGTTTGACGGCCGAAGCCGAGAGCCCGACGACATCACCGATGTCGCCATAGCCCGCGCGGGCGTTCTCGCGCAGCTGGTCGATGATGCGGTAGTCGATGGCGTCCACACTGGTGAGCGTAGGGCACGGGTCGACTTCAGGGCCGGTGCGGGCCGCATGTAGTCGCGGCGTGCGGTCGGCGCACAGCACCCCGACTAGCGACCGAGGTAAAGTAAGGCTAACCTTACCTGCGGCAGCGTCGCCGGCCATCGTTCGCACCCTTCTTATGGAGCATCCCGTCATGCGCGTCACCGCAGCCCGCCCGTTCACAACAGCCCTCTCCTTCACCGCTTTCGCCGCCACCGGCCTCTTGCTCGCGGGCTGCGCTGCCCCCGCGCCGACCGAGAGCACGGCGCCCACTGAGCCAACTGCTGACGGCACGTTCACCCTCTACTCGGGTCGCGATGAGGCGCTTGTTCAGCCACTCATCGATCAGTTCGAGGCAGAGACCGGCATCAGCGTCGAGGTGCGCTACGGCAACACCGCCGAACTCGGCGCCCTGCTGCTCGAAGAGGGCGAGGCCAGCCCCGCCGACGTGTTTTTGTCGCAGGATGCCGGAGCGCTCGGCGCCCTCAGTTTGGCCGGACTCTTCACCACTCTGCCCACCGACGTCACCGACGTGATTCCGGCGGGCTTCACCTCGACCGACGGCACGTGGGTTGGCGTCACCGGCCGCGCTCGCGTCGTCGTCTACAACGGCGAGCGGTTCACCGCCGACGAGCTGCCCGACACGATCAACGAGTACGTGACCGACGAGTGGGCCGGTCGGCTCGGGGTGGCTCCGGGTAACGCAAGCTTTCAGTCGTTTGTCACCGGTCTACGCGTGCTCGACGGCGAAGACGCTGCCGCGGCGTGGGTCGAGGCGCTCGCCGGCAACAGCCCGCAGATCTTCGAAGGCAACAGTGCGATTTTGACCGCGGTCGACGAAAACGTGGTCGACGCCGGGCTCATCAACCACTACTACTGGTACGCCGCAGCCGCCGAAGCCGGGCCTGAGAACATGCGCGCGCAGATCAAGTTCTTGACCGCCGGTGACGCAGGTTCGATTGTCAATGTCACGGGAGCGGGCATCCTGAACGGCTCTGCCACCGACGCCGATGCCCTCGAGTTCGTGCGCTACCTCGTGTCAGAGGCGGGTCAGACCTACTTCGTCGAGAAGACCTTCGAGTACCCCTTGCTGCCGGGCCTCGCCGCGCCCGCTGGCCTGCCGAGCCTCGACAGCCTCATCAACCCCGAGCTCGACCTCAGCGACCTCGACGACCTGGCCGCGACGCAGCGGTTGCTCGCTGACGCCGGGCTCATCTGAGCTTCGGGAGCCGTCACCCCCATGCGCGTGGCCGGGACCTCTGGCCCTGCCGCCGCCCAGCCCAAAGGTGATGCACTAGATCAATGAATATCGCGCCCGAGCAGGCCACGACCGCCGCGGGGGCTCCGGATGCCCGGAACCCCCGCTTGGCGTTGCGTCGTGCGCGCGGGTCGCGTTCTGCAGCGGGGCTGGGTTCGGGAACGGCGCCGGGTTCTGAAGGGGCACGGCGTTCTGAAGGGGCACGGCGTGAGGCGCCGGGTCTGCTCGTCATCGCGGCACTGGTGTCAGCCGCTGCCGCGGCGATTCCGCTCGTGTACCTCGTGGTGCGCGCGGCCGAGTCGGGGCTGCCCACGATCATCGAGACGCTCGCGCGCGAACGGGTGCTCGAGTATGCCGCCAACTCGCTGGGCCTCGCCGCGGCCACGACGGCCACCGCGCTCGTGCTCGGCACCGCCGTGGCGTTCGTGCTCACGCGCGTGCGGGTGCCATTCGCGCGCACGTGGCTGCTCATCTCGGCCCTGCCGCTCGCGGTGCCGTCGTACCTCGCCGGTTACGGGTGGCTCGTGGTGTCTCCGGGTCTCAACGGCTTTCTGCCGAGCTGGTTGCTGCTCACGGCTGTCACGGTTCCGTACGTGACGCTGCCGGTGGCGGCGGCGTTGCGCGGGGCATCCGGAGACCTGGAAGGTGTCGCGCGCACACTGGGTCGTGGCCCGTTGCGGGCGTTCTTTGTTGCGACCTGGCCGAGTGTGCGGCCCGCCGCCATCGCGGGCTCGCTACTTGTCGCGCTCTACGCGTTGAGCGACTTTGGGCTCGTGGCGATCTTGCGGTTTCCGACGCTGACCTGGGGCATCAATGCTGCCTACTCGGCGAGCTTCGACCGTGCTCAGGCCGCGACGCTCGCGCTGCTGCTCGTCGTGCTCGCGCTCGTTGTTGTGGCGGGCGAGCGGGCCGCGCGCCGCCAGGTGCCGCGCGCGGTCGCACGAGCAGTGGCCCCGCGGCCAGTGAGTCGACGGATGCTACTGGCCGCGCTGCCCGTCATCGCTGTAGCACCGGTCGTCGGCGTCGTTGTGCCGCTGCTGGGGTTGCTGTCGCGCTTGCTCGACGCGGCGACGCTGCGCGAGATCGACGCCGCGCGCCTGCTCGGCGCGGTCGGCTCGACGGCGGGAGTTGCTGTTGCCGCCGCGGTGCTCGCCGTGCTGCTCGCCCTGCCGATCGCCGCGCTTGCCGCCCGTCATCGCGGCCGACTGGTGGCCGCGATCGAGTCTGTCGGATACCTCGGGCACGCCCTGCCCGGCATCGTCGTGGGCTTGTCGCTCGTGTTCTTCTCGCTGGCAGTTGTGCCGGTGCTCTACCAAAGCCTCGCCGTGCTCGTCTTTGCCTACGCGGTGCTCTTCATGCCCAAAGCCATCGGCACGATGCGCGCCGGGCTGGGTGACGTCTCGCCGCAGCTCGTCGGAGTCGCGCGCACGCTCGGCATGTCGCCGCTGCAGGCGTGGTGGCGGGTGACGGTTCCGCTCGCGCTGCCGAGCGTGGGTATCGGTGCCCTGCTCGTGGCCATCGCGACCATGAAAGAATTACCGGCGACGCTGCTACTGCGCCCGACCGGGGTGCAGACGCTCGCCACCGAACTGTGGAACCGCACCGTGGTGTTCGAGTTCGGCGCCGCGGCGCCCTATGCAGCACTGCTCGTGCTCGTCGCCGCGGTACCCGCGGTCATTCTGTCGGGAGTTCGAAGCTCAGCCAAGGAGGAATCGTGAGCGACCTCGTCGTCGAGCACGTCAGCGTGACCCACGGGTCGACGTTGGCGATCGACGACGTGTCAGTGAGCATCCGGAGCGGTGAATTGGTGGCCGTGCTGGGCCCCTCCGGATGCGGCAAGACCACCCTGCTGCTCGCCATCGCCGGGCTGCTTCCCGTCGCCGGGGGCGCGATCACGATTGGCGACCGCGAGATTTCGCGCGCGGGTCGCACCGTTGCGCCCGAGAAGCGCGGCGTGGGGTGGGTGCCGCAAGAGGCCTCGTTGTTTCCGCACCTGTCGGTCGGCGAGAATATTGGATTCGCGGTGCCGCGACGCGGCGGGGTTGGCGGCGGCGTGTCTCGTGCCGAGCGCATCGTCGAGCTCGCGCAGCTGGTCGGCCTCGGCGACCTCACCGGCCGCGCCCCCAACCAACTCTCGGGCGGGCAGGCGCAGCGTGTCGCCCTGGCGCGGGCCCTCGCGCCCCGGCCCGACCTGCTGTTGCTCGACGAGCCGTTCGCCGCCCTCGACACGCAACTTCGCACGGCGCTGCGCCGCGAGGTCTCCGAGCTATTGCGCGCGCAGGGAACGACCTCGCTACTCGTGACGCACGACCAAGAAGAGGCCCTGACACTTGCCGACCGCGTCGCTGTGCTGCGGGATGGCCATCTCGAGCAGTTCGGAACGCCCGAAGAGATCTACCAGCACCCCGCCTCTGACTGGGTAGCGTCATTCGTCGGCGACGTCGTCGAACTGCCCGGGCGGTGGCGCGCGGGTCGCGTGCTATGCGCGCTCGGGGCAGTCGAGGCGAGCGCCGTGGGTTTCACTCCCGCCGACGGCGACGCTGTGCGTCTGATGCTGCGCCCCGAGTGGATCGTTCCGCGCCCCGACCTGCTCGCCCAGGCGGCGGCGGGTGCCGACGCCCGCATCGCGGCCATCTCGTACGCCGGGCACGACGCGATGATCACCGCCGACCTCGTCACCGGCCCGTCGGTGCGCCTGCGCATGGCCGCGGTCGAGTTGCCGTCGGTCGGCGACGACGTACGGTTGGCCGTGCAGCGGCCAGGGCTGGCGTTCGCCGCGCTCTAGTCGCGCGGCGCTGCCCTTCGTGCCGGCCCGGCCCGGGCCGGCATGCGTGCGCGAATTGCGTTGATCGGTCCCAAGTTGCGCTGCCCCGCCCACTCGCCGTCATACGGGACCGATGGGCCTCATGAGTGGCGAGGTTAGGCTCACGGCATGAGCTTTGACCCCGCTGCCGCCCCCGCCGCCGACCTCGCTACGAGCCCCGCCGCCGACCTCGCTACGAGCGACGCCGCCAATCCCGCCGCGAGCAACACCGCCAACCCCGCCGCACTGCGCGCCCGCGCCGCCGTTCTCGACGCCGCCGACCCGCTCTCCGCCTACACGGCACACTTCGTGCCGGGCGACGACCTGGCCGCCTACCTCGACGGCAACTCGCTTGGCCGCCCGGTGGCGAGCGTGCCCGACGCGCTGGGCGACTTCGTGCGCACGGAGTGGGCCGCCCGACTCATCCGCGGCTGGGACGAGCTGTGGCTCTCCCGCGCCGAAGAGCTGGGCGACCGCATCGGGGCGGCGTGCCTGGGCGCAGCATCCGGCCAGACGATCGTGGCCGACTCGACGAGCGTGCTCATTTTCAAGCTGCTGCGGGCCGCGATGGCCGCACGCGGTGACGAGAAAATCACCAGCGACAGTGACAACGGCGGCAGACGCGCCCCCGCAACCCGCGACGAGCTCGTCATGCTTCGCGACGAATTTCCGACCGACCGCTTCATTCTTGAGCGGCTGGCCGACGACCACGGGCTGACGGTGCGCTGGGTGGATGCTCCGCTCGACGCCGGCATCACCCCCGAACTCGCCGCCTCGGTCGTGAGTGAGCGCACCATCGCCGCACTGTTCAGCGGGGTCGCCTACCGCAGCTCGTGGTGGGCTGACATGCCCGCGGTCACGGCGACGGTGCAGGCGGCCGGCGCGCTCATGATCTGGGATTGCTCGCACGCCGTCGGGTCTGTTCCCCTCGAGTTCGACGCCTGGGGTGTCGACTACGCGGTCGGATGCTCGTACAAGTACTTGAACGGAGGCCCCGGTGCCCCGGCCTGGGCCTATGTGGCCGAGCGGCATCAGGCGACGCTGCGCAACCCGATCCCCGGCTGGCTCGGAGCGGCCAACCCGTTCTCGATGACCGAGGGCTACGCGCCCGCCGTCGGAGTGCGCTCGCTGGTCAGTGGCACTCCGCCGATTCTCAACATGGTGGCGTTGGCCGAGATGCTGACTCTCATCGAGGCCGCGGGTATCGATGCAATTCGCGAGAAGTCGATCGCGCTCACCGAATATGCAATCGAGCTCATCGACGTGCTCATTCCAGAGGCGACGGTGAGCACTCCGCGTGATTCCGGCCGGCGCGGCAGTCACGTCACGGTCGAGCACCCGAACTCGGCCGTCGCGGTCGAGCGGCTCTGGGCGCAGGGAGTCATCCCCGACTTCCGTCACCCGAGCGGTGTGCGCATCGGCCTCTCGCCGCTGAGCACGAGTTTCGCCGAAGTCGAGCGGGGCATCCGCGCACTTGCCGATGCGTTGGCCTAGCGGCTGGCCGCGCGTCTCGTCGGGGATCGAGTGCACGACGCGGGATCGTGTGCACGGCATCCGTCTATCGGTCCCACATTTCGGCAACGTCGTGCGAATCGGCGATACGGGACCGATGGATGCCTCGCATGCACGCCCGACCCCGCAACGGGGGCTGCCGAGGCGCGGGCTGAGGTGGAGCGCTACCGCGACAGCGTCGCGAACTTGCGAATCGACAGCGGCACGAAGATGAGCAGCAGCACGGTCACCCCGAGCAGCACGGTCGCGATCGGGTTTTGGGCCGTCCAGGCGTCGCCAACCGGGGTTCCGGGCGGCACGTTGCCGAACAACTCGCGGGCCGACTGCACGAGTGACGAGACCGGGTTCCACTCGGCGAAGATGCGCAGCGGGGTGGGCAGGTTCTCGCTCGGCACGAATGCGTTGGAGATGAACGTCAGAGGGAACAGGATGAGGAACGAGGCGTTGTTGATGATCTCGGGGCTCTTGACACTCATGCCCAAGAACGCCATCACCCACGAGAACGCGTAGGCGAACAGCAGCAGCAGCGCGACTCCGGCGAGAAACTCAAGCGGAGACGAGTTAACCCGCCAGCCGACGATGAAACCGGTGATCATCATCACGATCATCGAGAGCGCGTTGATGACGAGGTCGCCGTTAGTGCGGCCGACGAGAACTGCCGCGCCGCTCATCGGCAGGGTGCGAAAGCGATCGATGATGCCGTCTTTGAGGTCTTGCGCCATCGCCGCGCCCGAGTAGGTCGAGCCGAACACGACGGTCTGCGCGAAGATGCCCGCCATCAAGAACGAGGTGTATCCCTCACCGGGAATGTCGATCGCGGCACCGAACACAAACGTGAACAGCAGCACAAACATGATCGGTTGAATGAGGCTAAACAGCAGAATCTCGGGCACGCGGATGATCTTCATCAGGTTGCGCCATGTCGTCACCCAGCCGTCGCTGAGAAACCGCGACACCGCGCTGCCGGGAATCGGCTGCAAGGTTCGGGATGCTGCGCCGGTCGTTTTCGCAGTTACCGGCGTTTTCGGCACGGGGGCCGCCGCTGAGTTAGTCGTGCTTGAGCCGCTCATGCTGCACTCTCCGTGGTTTCTTCATCGTGTTCTGCTGCATGGCCAGTCAACTGCAGGAACACATCGTCAAGGGTGGGCCTGCGCATGCCGGCGTCGTGCAACGCGATTCCGGCGGCCGAGGCGGCGCTGACGATCGCGCCGAGGGCGGAGGGGCCGTCGTCGACGGGTACCACCCAGGTGCGCCCCGCGGTGACGACGGGCTCGCCCGTGCCGTGGCTGGCGAGAAGGCTGCGCACAGCATCCCCGTCAGATTCGTCGACAACGGTCAGGGCAACCCGCTGCCCGCCGACCGAGGCCTTGAGTTCGTCAGCTGTACCGCGAGCGATCACGCGCCCGTTGTCGATGACCGAGATCGAGTCGGCCAGTCGGTCGGCTTCTTCGAGGTACTGGGTCGTGAGCAGCACCGTAGTGCCGTCAGAGACCAGGGTCTCAATGACGTCCCACAGGCCGAGGCGGCTGCGCGGGTCGAGGCCCGTCGTGGGCTCGTCGAGAAAGAGCACCGGCGGCCGGATGACGAGGGCGCCCGCCAGGTCGATGCGGCGGCGCATACCACCCGAGTAGCCCTTGACCGGGCGGTTCTGCGACTCGACGAGGTCGAACAACTCGATGAGTTCGGCCGCCCGCTGCCGTGCGACTTTCGAGCCCAAGTGGTAAAGCTTGCCGACCATCATGAGGTTCTCGAAGCCGGTGAGGTTCTCGTCGACCGCGGCGTACTGACCACTAGCACCGATCATGCGGCGAATCGACTGCGGGTCGTTGAGCACGTCGATGCCGTCGATCGTGGCCGAGCCCGAGTCGGGTGAGATGAGGGTCGTGAGCACCTTGACCGTGGTGGTCTTGCCGGCGCCGTTCGGGCCGAGTAGGGCGGTCACGGTGCCCTGCGGAACCTCAAGGTCGAGCCCGTCGAGAGCGCGCACGACCGGCGCACCCTTCGGTGTGTAGGTCTTGACGAGTTCACTCGCCTCGATAAACGCCATGAGCGGGATGCTAGTCGGACGGAGTGACGCTCTGGTGAGGGTTTCGCTGGAGGCGGAGCGCTGTGACTCTCGGCGCCCGGGGTAGCGCTGAGTGCGAGGTCGTGGCGTCACCGCCGATGCGGGTCTTTTCGGCGGCCGAACCCTCGCGTTGTCGTCACTAATCGTCGTGAGCTGCGCGGCACTCAACGATAAGTGACGACAACGAGGGGGGGCCTCGAGGGCGCGCACAGCCAGTCGTGAGTGGACGAGTACCGTGGGGGGATGCTTCGCTCGAGTGTGCTCACCTCCGCGCTACTCGCTCGCATCCGCGGGCGGGCCGCCGGGTACGACGAGCGCAACGAGTTCTTCACCGAAGATCTCGACGAGTTGCGCGCGGCCGGCTATTTGGCTGCGCGCAGCTTGAGCGCCGCATCCGCCGACCAGCGCTTGCTCGCCGCGCACGCGCCCGCCACCGCGCTGGGCCTCACCATGCATCTGGTCTGGATGGGCGTGGCCCGCGATCTCGCCGCCTCGGGTGACGACTCCCTGCAGTGGGTGCTCGATGACGCGGCCGCCGGCGAGGTGTTCGCCTTCGCGATCAGCGAGCGCGGCAACGACCGCGTGATGAGCGACTCGCTGACAAGGGTCGACCGTGTTGAGGCGGCCGACGGCGACGCTGCTGGCTGGGCGTTCACCGGCACGAAGATCTTCACCACCCTGTCGCCCGCCTGGACGCGGCTCGGCCTACTCGGCCGGCACGACCCGACCGACGGCAGTCCGCCCTCGATCGTGCACGGCTTTCTGCGGCGCGACGACCCGGCTGCCCCGCTCAAGGGCGTGACAATCGACGCCGACTGGAACACCCTCGGCATGCGCGCAACTCAGTCGTACACAACGCACCTCGACGGCGCGATCATGGCTGACGAGCAGGTGGCGTGCATCCTGCCGGTGGGGCCGAGCGCCGACCCCTACATGCTGGCAATTTTCGCGAACTTTCTCACCCTGATCAGCAGTGTCTATGCGGGCATTGCCGATCGGGCGCTTGAGCTCGCCGTCGAATCGACGCACCGCCGCACCAGTCTGAAAGCCGAGGGAGCGCCGTACGCGCACGACCCCGACATTCGCTGGCGCGTAGCGGATGCCGCGATCGCCCTCGACGCGCTGGCCCCGCAAATCGAGGCGGTCGCGCGCGATCGCGACGCGGGTGTTGACCGAGGTATGAGGTGGTTCCGCGACCTGACGGGTCTCAAGCAGCGCAGCGTGCAGACCGCGCGCGATGTCGTCGACCAGTGCATGCACATCGCTGGGGGTGGGGGCTACACGAATGCCTCCGAGTTGAGCCGCCTACAGCGTGATGTGCTCGCTGGCATCTATCACCCGAGCGACCCGGAGAGCGTGCACGGCACCGTTGCCTCCGACCTGCTGGGGTCACTGCCGTGAGCGACGGCGAGCGTAATGGCGAGGGTAAGGGCGAGGGTCAGCGCACCGCGCCGGGCGACACGGTGCGCGAGCACGACCTCGACCTGCCCGACGGGCGCATCTTGCACGTGTACGACGCAGGGCCGGAGGATGCGTTGCCCGTGATCTGGCAGCACGGCACCCCCAATCTCGGCTGGCCGCCGGAACCGCTGTTCGAGGCCGCCGCCGAGCTCGGTGTGCGGTGGATCTCTTTCGACCGACCGGGCTACGGCGATTCGACCGCGAACCCCGACCGCACGATCGCGTCGGTCACCGCCGATGTTGCCGCGCTGGCCGATGACCTCCACATCGACCGTTTCGGTGTCTTCGGCTACTCCGGCGGCGGGCCGCACGCGCTTGCCTGTGCGGCGGCACTGCCTGATCGGGTCGTTGCCGCCGTCAACATGGCGGGGCTCGCACCGTTCGACGCGGAGGGGCTCGACTGGTTCGCCGGCATGGGCCCGACGAGCACGGCCGCTCTGAAGGCCGCAGCACAGGGGCGCTCAGAGAAAGACCGCCACGAGGCCGAGAGTGCAGACACCCCAATAGATTTCGATGCCTCCGATTGGGCGGCGTTGGCGGGTGAGTGGGGCTGGTTCGGCAAGGTCGCGGGCGCCGCGATGGTGAACGGAATTAGCGGCCTCATCGACGATGACCTCGCCTATGTCACGCCGTGGGGCGTCGATCTCGCTGACATCGCGATCCCCGTGTTTCTTCTGCACGGCGCTGACGACCGCGTCGTTCCTGCTGCGCACAGCCGGTGGCTAGCGAGCGCGATCGGCGGCAGCGAATTGCGGGTCGTGCCCAAAGCCAGTCACGTCTCGATTGCTCTTGACGCCCCGGAGGCTCTGCGCTGGCTCGCTCAGCACGCACCCTAACCCGCTCAGGAGTAGTGTCACCGGGTGCGACTTCTTCGCTCTCGAGCGATACTGCTTCTCGCCTTCGCCTTTGCGGTCATGGCCGACCCTGTGTCGTCGGTGGCCTATGCGGTCGAGGCGGCGCTGCGCGCGTTGAATGGCGATCTCGCCTTGCTGGTGCCCACGATGGTGCTCGTCGTGGCGATCATCGCCCTCGTCGTGATCAACTATCGGGCGCTCATTACGCGCTATCCGCAGGGCGGCGGCGCCTCGGCGGCGGTCGGTGAGGCGTTCGGCGATGCATGGGCCTTCTTGCCCATCGGTGCTCTCGTCGTGGACTTCGTGCTGACGATCGCCATCAGCGTCTCGGCCGGATCGTCGGCGATCATCGCCTTTCTGCCGCAGTTGTCGCCATGGCGCCAGGTGATTGCCCTTGTTCTCGTGGCGTTTGTTGCCGGCTTGACCCTGTTTGGGCACCTCGGCCGACTGCTGTTCGCCGTTATGACGATCGCGTTCGTGGTGGTGGCCGTCGCTGTGCTGACGTTCGGGGCGTTCGCCTCGCCGCTCGACGCCGTTGCGGCGCCCGTGCCGCCGCCCTCGTCATCAGCAGGGTCGTTCTTTGCCGTCATGCTCGCGTTCCCCGTCGCGATGGCCCTGGCCACCGGTATCGAAGCGCCGTCCACCGCGATCGCGCAGCTGGGCGAGCTCGATAACGCGGGCCGTGCACGCTTCGGGCGCGTCACCCTGTGGCTCACGCTCGGAATCGTCGGGTCGATCACGATCGGGCTTACTGTTCAAGCCGCGGTGTTGAACGTGGGCGTGCCCGTCGAAGGGTCAACTCTCATCGCCGAACTTGCGCGTCACGTGGCGCCGCACTGGCTTTTCGTAGCGTTCCAACTCGTGACCACGCTGCTGTTGCTGGCGGCAGCGAGCTCATCATTCCAAGCGGGCCCCGGACTTCTGAAGGCGCTCGCGGAGCACCGCTCCGCCGGCAGCGAGGTCGGAATCCTGCCGCACGCTCTCGGCGTGACGAACCGCGCCTTCACGCCCTACTGGGGTGTTGCTCTGTTTGCGTTGCTGGCAATGGGGATTGTCGCGCTTGCCGGGGCTCAAGACCAACGCCTCGTGCTCTTTTACGCCGTCGCTGTGTTCGTGAGTTTTCTCGCGGGGCTTACGTCGATGGCACGCTTCACCTGGCGTGCGCGCCAGTTCAAGAGGTTCGCCCTGAATGTTTTTGGCACCGCAGTGGTGGTCTTCACCCTCGTCGCCAACCTGGCGAGGGGCTGGCCACTCGTCAGTCTCGCTGCGGCCTTCGCGATTTCGGGGGTGCTGTGGATGCTGTGGGTGCGCGCCGGACGCCCGGAGGGCATCCGCTCGATCGAGGCGCGCCACGCCGCGGACATCGCTGCGGAGGAAGCAGCCCTACGGGCAGAGGAAGCGGCCGAACAAGCTGAGGGCGCGGAGCGGGACCGCTAGCCGAGCACCATCGCGTCGGGTGTCACGCTCAACGACCCGAAAACACCGCGTTGAGCAACTCGTCGAGGTTCACGCCCACGTCGGGCTCACCCGCGTCGAGGCGGTTGGTGAGCATCACAACGCACAGGCCCGCCGCGGGCGAGACCCAGAGCTGCGTGTTGCTCCAGCCCGAGTGACCGTAGATGCTGTGGTCGAGCAGGCCCGGGCGGCGGGGCAGATTCCATCCGAGGCCGAAGTCTTCGAAGCGTTTCATCGGGTCAGGGTCGATCATGTACAGCCCGCTCGTGCGCGGCCGCGCCATTGCCTCGATCGTGCCGGGGGCAATCACGGCGCCGTCGCCTGAAAGAAGCGACTGGCCGATCGCGAGCAGGTCGGCGGCGCTCGCTGCGGCGCCCGCGGCGGGGTGCCGCAGGGTGAACAGAGCCGCGGGGTCATGGTCGTATCGCTCGCCGCCGTGCACCGCGTGCACGTCGTCGGTATCGAACGACAGCCCGGTGGCCCCGACCGCCGCCGTGAAGTTGCCGAACTCGTGC
>JBBRWT010000012.1:0-32860 GCA_038249035.1 Actinomycetales bacterium | reverse complement strand
TGAGCTGCGCGGCGAGCGCGGCAATCATCGCGCCATTGTCGGTGCAGAGCGACAGCGGCGGGATGCGAAGCGCAACGCCTGCCTCTGTGGCGCGTTCCTCGGCGAGCGCCCGTACCCGCGCGTTGGCGGCGACTCCCCCGCCGAGCAACAGCCTCGGCACCCCGAGGTCGCGACACGCCGCAATGGCCTTGGCCGTGAGCACATCGGCGACTGCCTCGCGAAATGAGGCGGCGATGTCGGCGGTCGGCACGGGCTCTCCCGCATCCCGAAGCTTCTCAACGTGGCGCGCGACCGCGGTCTTCAGCCCCGAGAACGAGAAGTCGTAGCGGTGTTGCTCGAGATCACGCGGCAGGGTGAGCCCGCGCGGAAAACGAACCGCCCGCGGGTCGCCGTCGGCGGCAACCCGGTCGATCTGCGGGCCACCGGGGTAGGGCAGCCCAAGTAGCCGCGCAACCTTGTCAAACGCCTCGCCCGCCGCATCGTCGATAGTCTCGCCGAGCAGTTCAACATCGCTCGTGAGGTCGCGCACATGAAGCAGTGAGGTGTGGCCGCCCGAGACCAGCAGTGCGATCGTCGGAAGCTCGATGTCGCCGTCACCCTCAGCGCGCAGCACGTCGGCACCGACGTGGCCTACGAGATGGTTGACGGCGTAGAAGGGCTTCTCGAGCGCCACGGCCAGCGCCTTGGCGGCACCGACGCCAACCATGAGAGCGCCCGAGAGTCCCGGACCACTCGTGACGGCGATGGCGTCGAGCTCGTCGGGCGTCACGCCCGCTGTCTGCAGCGCCTCGCGCAGAGCAGGTTCGAGCGCCTCGAGGTGGGCACGGGCGGCCACCTCGGGCACGACGCCGCCGAAACGCGCGTGCTCATCCATCGACGACGAGATGACGTTGGCGAGCAGGGTGGTGCCGCGCACGATGCCGATTCCGGTCTCGTCGCAACTCGTCTCGATTCCCAAGACCAAGGGCTGCATCGCACTCATGCTCGCGCCTCCCACCGCATGACGATCGCGTCTACGTCGTCTGGCTGGTAGTAGCGCGGGCGCACGGCAATCGCCATGAAGCCGAAGCGCTCGTACAAGCTCTGAGCGCCGGGGTTGTCGGCGCGCACTTCGAGCAGCACGTCATCGACGCCACGCGCCACCGCTTCGTCGAGCAGACGCCGCAGCAGCAAAGCCCCGATGCCGTGTCGACGATGTGCCGCATCGACCGCAATGGTCTGTACATCGGCCTGTGCCGCGCCCCGAGGCGCACTGAGACCGGCGTAGCCAATGACCGATTCGTCGACGATCGCCACGAGGTAGCGCGTGTGCGCCGCTGCGAGCTCAGCCGTCATGAGGTCACGACTCCAGGCGTCGGTCGCAAAGGTAGTCGTCTCGAGCGCCATGATCGCGTCGAGGTCGTACGCGACAGCGTCGCGCAGCAGCGCGCCTGTCATCCCGTTACCCGCTTCGGTACAGAGAGAGTCACGTCGGGAGCACGCAAGTAAAGCGGCTGGGGGGCAGCGAAGTCAAGCCCTGCGGCACGCCTGGCGAGAGCGACGTGCGCCAGTGGCCCGGCCGGGATCTCGAGCACCTCGTACGCTGTGACGCCGTCCTCCGGCTCCCACTCGGTGCGCAGAACGAGGTGCGCGGGCGTGACGACGGTCGGGATGGGCAGGGCCGCCGAGTAGACCGTTACGGCCACCTCGCGGCGGCGGGCATCCGTCACCACTGCGAAGCGCCCCGCGGCGATGCCGCCCTCGATGAGCGAGAGCGCGACGGCATCGTGGCTGGGCACGGGCAGTAGCGGGATGCCCCGCGCAAAAGCCACCGCTCGCGCGGCGGCAATACCCACGCGCAATCCCGTGTACGGCCCCGGCCCGATTCCAGTGACGACACCGGTCAGCTCGGCCGGGCGCACTCCCGCCGCTCGCAGCGCCTCGTCGAGGAACGGGCCGATGACTTCGGCATGCCGACGTGTGTCGTCGGTGCTGCGTGCAGCGAGCACTCGGCCGTCGTCGGCGACGATCGCAACCGCAGTGCCCGCGGAAGTGTCAATCGCCAGCAGCATGCAACCAGCCTAGATCGGCCCAGCGATCGCCCACGCCGTCGATCGTGACGGTGCGAGGTTCGATGGGAGCCTCGTCAGGGTCGGGCTGGTCAACGCCCTGATCGGCGCCCGCGGCAGCACGCTCACCCGCTCCCGCTCCGGCTCCGGCGCCCGCGCCCGAAGGTCGGTCGATCGTTACCGCCAGCCAGCTGTCAACGAGGTGCTCGAGAAGCCCCTCGCCCCACTCGACGACAACAATCGCGCCCTCAAAATCGAGGTCGAGGTCGTCGAGCTCAGCCGCGTCGCGAAGACGGTAGGCGTCCACGTGCACGAGCGGCGGACCCTCATGGCGCACATGCGTGCGGGCGAGTACGAAGGTGGGGCTTGTCACCGTGCCGCGCACGCCCAGCGCGGCGCCGAGCCCCCGCGTCAGCGTGGTCTTGCCGGCGCCGAGCTCACCGGTCAGCAACACCGTGTCGCCTGCGTGCAGGTGCCCAGCCAACACCGCCCCGAGGCGCGCCATCGCGTCGGGGTCGGCAATCGTCAGGATCACCTGCACGCCGGTCACGCTTTCGTGCGGTGCACGCGACGACCCAGTCGTGTGATGAGTTCGTAGGCGATCGTGCCGGCAGCATCGGCCCAGTCATCGACGCCAGGCTCGCCCGCCTCGGGGTCGCCCCACAGCACGGCACGGTCACCGAGCGCCACGGAGGCGTCACCCACGTCGACGACGAACTGGTCCATCGCGATGCGACCAACGACGCGATGCACCTTGTCGCCGATCAGCACCGGAGCGTCGACCGCGGCTCGGGGCACCCCGTCAGCGTATCCGAGCGGAACCAGAGCCAGCGTGGTGGGCACCGTCGTGCGGTACAGGTAGCCGTACGAGACACCACTGCCGGCGGGCACACGCTTGAGGCCCACGATGCGCGCGCTCAGCTGCATGGCCGGCACAAGCGGCAGAGTGCCCCGCAGGTGGCGCTCCGGCGCGATGCCGTACAGCGCGATGCCGAGCCGCACCATGTCGTAACGAGCCGCGGGGTGATCGAGCGCCGCGGCCGACGCGGCGAGATGGCGGATGCCCGGCTCGAGCCCGACGCTACGCACCGCATCCAAAAACCGTTCGAAAGCGACCACCTGTGCACGATCGTCGTCGGGTGAGGTGTTCGACAGGTGGCTAAAAACACCACCCAACCGCACGTCGCCCGTGCGCACCGCCACCGCGAGTTCCTCGACGAGCGGCGCCCACTCGGCCTCGACCACGCCGTTGCGAGAGAGCCCCGTGTCAACCTTGACGTGCACGGTCGCTCGGTGGCCGCTCGCGGCGGCCCGGGCGAGTTGCGCACGCGAGCTCACGCCGAGCGAGATGCCCGCCTCAGCAGCAGCCGCGAAATCGGCCTCCGGGTCGAGCAGCCAGGCGAGAACTGGGGCGTCGATGCCCGCTGCCCGCAATTCGAAAGCCTCATCGAGATCAGCCACGCCGATGTGGTCGACACCGGCCTCGAGAGCCGCGCGCGCCGCGGTGACCGCGCCGTGGCCGTACCCGTCGGCCTTGACGATCGCCATGGTGTGGCGGGTGGGCACGAGTCGGCGCAGAGCGGCGGCGTTCTCACCGATCGCGGTCACCGAAATGCGGGCCTCGCGGAGCGGGCGCGTCATGACTCGGCCACGACGAACGCGATGGCGACACCGGCGTCGTGCGACATCGACAGGTGCAGTGAGGCGATGCCGCGGTCGGTGGCGATCTCTGCGGCGCGCCCGCTCACGGCGAGATTGGGGTTACCGTCTTCGTCTGCCACTACTCGTACATCGTGCCAGCCGACACCATCGGTGGCACCCAGGGCCTTCAAGAAGGCCTCTTTGGCCGCGAAACGTCCGGCGAGCGATCGCAGCGGCAGGTCACGCTCGTTTTCGGCGAAGAGGCGCTCGCGCAATCGCGGCGTCCGGTTGATCGCACGCTCGAACCGCGCCAGGTCGACGACGTCGACCCCGATTCCGACAATCCGTCCCATCAGTCCCTCCGGCACCAGCTCGACGCCCGGCTCGGCCGGATCTACTCGACCGTGACTGACTTGGCGAGATTGCGCGGCTGGTCGACGTCGAGGCCCTTCGCCGCGGCGAGTTCCATGCCAAAGATGTGCAACGGCACCACGGCAAGCAGCGGCTCGAAGAACGGCGAGGCAAGTGGAATGCGGATCACTTCGTCTGCGTGCGGCAACACAGCCACGTCACCCTCTTCGGCGATCGCGATGACGCGCGCACCCCTGGCCCGAATCTCTTGGATGTTCGACACAATTTTGGCGTGCAGAGAACTCGGATCGCGCGGGCTCGGCACGATCACGAACACCACCTGCCCGGGCTCGATGAGTGCGATCGGCCCGTGCTTGAGCTCGCCCGCCGCGAAACCCTCGGCATGGATGTACGCGAGCTCTTTGAGCTTGAGTGCGCCTTCGAGAGCGATGGGGTAGCCCACGTGGCGACCCAGGAACAGCACTGAGCGGGTGTCCGCCATCCAGTGGGCCAATTCTTTGATGCGATCGCCGGTCGCGAGTACCGACGCGAGCTTTTCGGGTACAGCCTGCAGCTCGGCCACGAGTTCACGGGCGCGCTCAGGGCTCAGCGTGCCGCGCACCTGGCCGAGTTGCAGCCCGAGCAGGTAGATGGCCGTGATCTGCGCCACGAAAGCCTTGGTCGAGGCGACCGCCACCTCGGGGCCGGCGTGCGTGTAGACGATGGCGTCAGACTCGCGCGGAATAGTGGCACCCTGCGTGTTGCAGATCGACAGCGTGCGGGCGCCCTGCTCGCGGGCATACTTGACGGCCATCAGGGTGTCCATCGTTTCACCCGACTGGCTGATCGAGACGACAAGCGTTGTCGGCGAGAGCACGGGCTCGCGGTAGCGAAACTCGTGTGCGAGTTCGACGTCGACCGGAATGCGCGCCCACTGCTCGATGGCGTACTTGCCGACCATGCCGGCGTAGGACGCCGTGCCGCACGCGATGATCACCACGCGGTCGATGCGTGACAGCACTTCGGCGCCCATCGCGGTCACTTCGGGTAAATCGACGAGGCCGTCGTGCACGCGACCGAGAATGGTCTTGGCGACCGCCTCGGGTTCTTCGCTGATCTCTTTCGCCATGAAGCTTGACCAGCCGCCCTTCTCGGCGGCGGAGGCATCCCAGTCAACCTCGAAGGTGCGCGGCGTCACAGGCTTGCCGGCGAAGTCGATGACCTCGACGCTGTCTGGTCGGATGGTGACGAGCTGATCCTGCCCGATCTCCATCGCGTGGTGCGTGTACTCGATGAAGGCGGCGACGTCGGAGCCGAGAAAATTCTCGCCCTCACCGAGCCCAATGACGAGCGGCGAGTTGCGACGGGCGCCGACGACGACCTGCGGCTGATCGGCGTGCACCGCGAGCAAGGTGAACGCTCCTTCGAGGCGGTTGACGACCCGTAGCATCGCGCTCGTCAGGTCGCCAGTGTCGCGGAACGCATCGCCCACGAGCAAAGCAGCAACCTCACTGTCGGTCTGTGAGGTAAAGGTGTGTCCGCTCGCGATCAGCTCGGTCTTGAGCTCAGAGAAGTTCTCGATGATTCCGTTGTGAATGAGTGCGAGCTTGCCACCGTCACCCAAGTGCGGATGGGCGTTCTCGTCGGTCGGGCCGCCATGCGTGGCCCAGCGCGTGTGACCGATGCCGGTCTGGCCGTCGGTGAGCGGGCTCGCCGCCAGGTCGTCGCTCAGGATGCCCAGCTTGCCTGCGTGCTTGCGGGTGTCGATGTGCCCTGCGTCATCGATCACGGCGACCCCGGCGGAGTCGTACCCCCGGTACTCGAGTCGCTTGAGTCCGCCGAGCAGCACCTCGACGCTGCCCCGGGTTCCGACATACCCCACGATTCCGCACATAACCGTCCATTCTACGGCTCACGCACACGTCGTACGCCCAGGGGTACTGTGGTGCCGATGAGCGATCCGAGCGCAGCACGCGACACGAGCCCGTTCGACGAGATCGATCGGCAGAGCTGGGCCGCGCTGGCGCCCGCCGCCGCGCGTCCGCTCACCGAAACCGAGCTTGTGCAGCTGCGCGGCCTCGGTGATGCGCTCGATATGCGCGAGGTCGACGAGGTCTATGTGCCGCTCAGCCGCCTGCTCAGTCTGTACGCCGTTGGGGCGCGCGATCTGCACCACGCCACCCGCAACTTTCTTGGCAAACCGGGGGAGCACACGCCGTTCGTCATCGGGGTCGCGGGCTCGGTTGCTGTCGGCAAGTCGACGATCGCGCGACTGCTGCGCGAGTTGCTGTCGCGCTGGCCCGACACCCCGCGCGTCGAACGCGTCACGACTGACGGTTTTCTGCTGCCGACTGCCGAACTCACTCGCCTCGGCATTCTGCATCGAAAAGGGTTTCCTGAGTCGTATGATCGGCGCGCGATGCTGCGGTTCGTCGCGCGGGTGAAGTCCGGTGCCGACGAGGTGCGAGTGCCGGTGTACAGCCATCTGAGCTACGACCGGGTACCGGGTGCCGAGATCATCGTGCGCCGACCCGACATCTTGATCGTCGAAGGCCTCAATGTTCTGCAGCCTCCCGGGCCGGGCGCGAGCCTCGCGGTGAGCGACCTGTTCGACTTCACGATTTACGTGGATGCCCGAACGAGCGACATCGCGCAGTGGTACGAAGAGCGCTTCCTGGCCCTGCAACGCGGGGCCTTCGCTGATCCGCGTAGCTACTTTCACCGCTACGCCGCGCTCACGCACGACGAGGCGGTTGTCAAGGCGCGCGAGATCTGGCGCGAGATCAACGAGCCCAACCTGGTGCAGAACATCCTGCCCACACGAGCTCGCGCATCGCTCGTGTTGCGCAAGGCAAGCGACCACACGGTCGAGACCGTGCTGCTGCGCAAGATCTAACGTGAAACCTCAGACCGTGAGTTGCTCACGCACAACGTCAGCGAGGCGTTCGGCCACGTGCTGAGCGGTGCTCTGCTCGGCCGCCTCAACCATCACCCGCACCATGGGCTCGGTACCGCTCGCCCGAAGCAGAACACGGCCGCTGGCGCCGAGCGTCGCCTCTTCGACCGCAACAGCGTTGGCAATGACCGCGTGCCCCTCGAGCGCCGTGCGGTCGACTCCGCGCACATTGATGAGCACTTGCGGAAACACCGTCATGACATCGGCGAGATCGGCGAGAGTGCGCCCCGTGCGCACCATCTCGGCAGCGATCTGGAGCCCGGTGAGAATGCCGTCACCAGTCGTGGCGTGCTCGCTGAAAATGATGTGCCCCGACTGCTCGCCTCCCAGGCTGAGCCCGTGCTCGGCGAGCGCCTCGAGTACGTAGCGGTCGCCCACCTTCGTCTCAATGAGGTGCACGCCGTGCTCGGTCATCGCCCGCTTGAGCCCGAGGTTGCTCATCACCGTCGTCACGAGCGTGTCGTCGGTGAGAAGCCCCCGCGACTTCATCGACAGCGCGATGATGGCCATGATGTGATCACCGTCGATGACGCGTCCCGCAGCATCCACCGCCAGGCACCGGTCGGCATCGCCGTCGTGGGCAATGCCCAGATCAGCACCGTGTTCGACCACGGCCGCCTGTAACGGCCCGAGATACGTCGAGCCAACGCCGTCGTTAATGTTGAGGCCGTCAGGATCGCTCCCGATCACGGTGACGCGCGCCCCCGCGTCGGCAAAGACTTGGGGCGAGATTCCCGCGGCGGCGCCGTGAGCACAGTCGATCACAACGTGGAGCCCGGCGAGCGACACATCGAGAGTGCCGAGCAGGTGCAGCAAATAGCGGTCTTCGGCGTCTGCGAAACGCTGGATGCGGCCGACGCCCGCGCCGGTCGGCGCGAGCTTGTCGCCCGACATTGCCTCTTCGATGCGGTCTTCGACCTCATCAGGCAACTTCGTGCCACCGAAGGAAAAGAATTTGATGCCGTTGTCGGGTGCCGGATTGTGCGATGCCGAGATCATCACACCGAAGTCGGCTCCGATGTCGCCGACCAGGAATGCCGCGGCCGGGGTAGGAATCACCCCCGCGTCGAGCACATCAATGCCCGAGCTGGCGAGTCCCGCCGAGACGGCAGCGGTCAAGAACTGCCCCGAGACCCGAGGGTCGCGTGCGACGATCGCCGTCGGGCGCTTACCGGCCGCCCGCAATTCATCGGCGTGCCTGCCCTGGGTGAGTACCCGCGCAGCGGCCTGAGAGAGGCCGAGGGCAAGGTCAGCGGTGAGATCACCGTTGGCCAGCCCTCGAACCCCGTCAGTGCCGAATAGTCGACCCATGGCGTGTCGCCTGGACCAGAGCGACTAGCGCTTCGAGTACTGAGGAGCCTTGCGGGCCTTCTTGAGACCGGCCTTCTTGCGCTCGATGACGCGTGCGTCACGAGTGAGGAAGCCGGCCTTCTTGAGCGTCGCGCGGTTGTTTTCGCGGTCAATCTCGTTGAGGGACCGAGCAATCGCGAGGCGCAGGGCACCCGCCTGGCCCGAGGGGCCTCCGCCGGTAATGCGCGCGATGACGTCGTAGGCACCACCGAGCTGCAAAATCGTGAAGGGGTCGTTGATGAGCTGCTGGTGCAGCTTGTTCGGGAAGTAGTCTTCGAGCGTGCGACCGTTCACCGTGTAGGTGCCGGCACCCGGAGTGATGCGCACGCGGGCGATGGCCTGCTTGCGACGACCGACCGCAGCGCCTCCGACCGAGAGCACCGCGCGAGGCGCGGCGGATGCGACGGGCGCAGCTGACTCGGTCGTGTACGACTCGGGAGCGGTCTCTTCGGTGATCTCGACGGCGTTGGCCGAGTCAGTATTGGTCAAGTCGGTGTTCGTAACGTCTGCCACGATGCTGATCCTTAGCGTCTGCGCGGTCGCTACTGAGCGACCTGGTCGAGGGTGTAGGTCGTCGGCTGCTGCGCAGCGTGCGGGTGTTCGGCGCCCGCGTAGACCTTGAGCTTCTTGATCTGGTCACGGCCCAGCGAATTCTTCGGCAGCATGCCGCGAATGGCTTTTTCGACCGCGCGCTCTGGGTTCTTTTCGAGCAGCTCAGAGTACGTGGTGGCGGTGAGGCCGCCCGGGTAGCCCGAGTGGCGGTACGCCTTCTTCTGCGCGAGCTTGGAGCCGGTGAGGGCGACCTTCGCGGCATTGATGATGATGACGAAGTCGCCCATGTCCATGTGCTGGGCGAAGGTCGGCTTGTGCTTGCCGCGGAGCAGAACGGCGGCGTGGCTGGCGAGGCGGCCCAGGACGACATCGGTTGCGTCGATGACGACCCAGTTACGCTGAACGTCAGCGGGAGTGGGGCTGAATGTGCGCGTCACAGTGCTGAAACTTTCGTGTCGAGTAGTTCGTGAATCCCGCTCCGGGGGGAGTTCGTCTCAGAACGAGAACGAACGCCACGGTGGAGGGCTCAACCGGATGGCCGTCGGTGACGTACACCAAGGGTCGAGCCTAGCGCTCCGGTGGTCACGGGTCAATCTGACGGGTCGGAAGCGCGACCCGGTCGTTCTCGGCGCGATCGGGTGAGCACGGCCCGCGCGTCAAGTTCATCGTCGAGCGGGTACCCCACCTCAACGAGTGTCAGCCCCTGCGGGGCCACGACCGGAAAGGCGTTCGCCTTCACGGCTTCCGTCAGAATTCGCTCGAGGTTGTGTGGCTCTAGCGCGCCGAGCCCGACAGCCACGGCCCCGCCCACGAGTGATCTCACCATCGAGTGGCAAAAGGCATCGGCCCGCACATCGGCGATCAGCACACCGTGCTCGTCTCGAGTCCACCCGTAGTCGAGCAGAGTACGAACGGTGGTCGCCCGCTCGCGCGGCTTGCAGAAGGCCGCGAAGTCATGCAGGCCAGTCAGGCTGCGGGCCGCGGCATCCATCGCCAACACGTCGAGGTTCCCCGTGTGCCACAGGGTGTGAGCTCGGCGGCGCGGGTCGCGCGCGCTCGTCGCATCAGCGATGCGGTACTCGTAGCGCCGCCACAGCGGCGAGAATCGAGCGTCGAATCCGGCCGGCGCGATGGCGATACGCGAGATGACCACATCGGCAGCGTTGCCTCCGATGATGCCGTTCACGCGACGCATCATCGACTGCTCGACGGTGTTGCGGCGGCGCACTGCGGCCAACGCACGCCACTGGGCAGCGCTCAGATCGATGTGGGCAACCTGACCGGTCGCGTGCACTCCTGCGTCGGTGCGGCCGGCGACAACCAAGCGCACGATGGTCGGCGGATGCCGCAATAGCGTCGCGAGAGCGTCTTCGATGACGCCTTGCACCGTGCGCAGACCCGGTTGAACACCCCACCCCGAGAAGACTGTTCCGTCGTAAGCCAGGTCGAGCCGCAGGCGAACAGTCTCCACAGTTTCTGAGTCTACGGCGCGCAGTTTGACCACAGGGCCTCGGGGAGAGACCCTAGAGCCACCATGTCGGCCATCAGCGTCAGCACCCGAGAGCGTGAGCGCCTGCCCGGGCTCGACGGCCTGCGCGCTCTCGCGATCGTGCTCGTGCTCGCTTACCACCTGTTCCCCGGTCTTGCACCGGGCGGGTTCGTCGGTGTCGATGTCTTTCTCGTCGTCAGCGGATACCTGATCACGGCGCTGCTCGTCGCCGAACATCGGGCCCGTGGGCGCATCGCACTGGGTCAGTTTTGGGCGCGCCGGGCGCGCCGCCTACTGCCCGCACTCATCGTGGTTGTCGGTCTCACCTCGGCGGTTGCTGCGCTCATCGGCGGCGACGTGCTTGTCGGTATCGGCTGGCAGCTTGCCGGCGTGCTCACGTTCAGCAGCAACTGGTGGTCGATCGCGCAGGGGTCGAGCTATCTCGACCAGACGAGTCCCGAATTGTTTCGCCACGCGTGGTCACTCGCCGTCGAAGAGCAGTTCTACGTGCTGTGGCCGCTCATGCTCCTGCTCGTGCTTCTCCTCCCCGTGCGTACGGTGCGGGTTGTGCTGCCGCTCGTGCTCGCTGCCGGCTCCGCCGTTGCCCTCGCTGTGTTCGCCGGCGACCCGGCGATCGATCCCGCACCCGCGTCGGCCGCGTACCTCTCGACGCTCACCCACGGCTTCGGGCTGCTGCTCGGTGCCGGGCTTGCGCTCGGTCTCGAGCCCCTGCGTGAGCGGACATCCGCTCCCCGCCCGCTCGCCTGGGCGGCCGACCTCGGTGCACTGCTCGCCGCCGGCGGGCTCGTGACGCTGGCGGCGGTGCTCTCGATTGACGCCGCCACCACCTATCGGGGCGGACTCGTGGCAGCCACCTTGCTCACCGGAGTGCTGATCGTCTGCCTCGCGCACCCGGCGGGGCGCGCGGCACGATGGGCGGATGCTCCCCTCCCCCGATGGATCGGAGAGCGCTCCTACGGGCTGTACCTGTGGCACTGGCCCGTACTGATCCTGCTCGGGGCTGCACTGCCGGGTATCGATCGGATCGGCGAGCAGAGTTGGATGCTCGGCCTCGGGGCTCTCGCTATCGCCGTGCCCATAGCCGCAGCAAGCTATCGGTTCATCGAGCAACCGATTCGCACCCGGAAGAGTGAGGCGGCATTGCTAGGCGAGACCGGCTGGGCGCGGCCGCGTCGCGTGGCTCTGGGAACCGCGGCGGCACTGGCACTCCTCGGCCTCGTCGCGGGCAGCGCCTGGGCCGTGACGCGCGCGCCCGCGCAGTCAGAAGCGGCGCTTCTCATCGCCGCCGGGCAGGCCGCGATCGAGGGGCGCGCTGCCACAGTGCCTCTTCGGGTTCCACTGCAGGATCGCGCTCCGTCGCCGGCTCCACAGTCTTCGCTGCTCACCGGTGACGACTTGTTCGCCGTCGGCGACTCGGTCATGCTGGCCGCCGCACCGCAACTGCAAGAGCGGTTTCCGGGCATCGCTATTGATGCTGCCGTGTCTCGACAGATGAGGCAGGCGCCCGAGATTGTCCGCGCGCTTGCCGACGCGGGGCAATTGCGCGAGGTAACGATCATTGGCCTCGGCACAAACGGCTCGATCGACCCGGCCACCCTGCACGAGCTACGCAGTATCCTCGGGCCGGATCGCTTTCTCGTGTTCGTCAGTGCGCAGGCGCCTCGCGGGTGGATTCCGGAGGTGAACACCCACCTTGTCGCCTTCGCCGACGACTTTCGCGAGGTCGTCATCGCTGATTGGTACAGCGCGATTGCTCCGCAGCTCGGTCTGCTCGCACGCGATCAAGTACACCCGGGTTCAGCGGGCGGTCGCGTGTACACCGGCACGATCGAGGGCGCGCTCTACTACCTTGACGGTCTTCCCGATCTCGTCGACTACGAGGCCAACCCCGAGTTGCAGCGGCCCCGCTAGACGGGGCCACGTCAGGGCAACGCCCGGGCCGCGCCCGCTCAATAGACCACGCGATACGACACGTCGCGCGCCGTGGGTGCGAAGCCGAGCCGCGTGTAGACCCCGAGGGCGCCGGTTGGGTTTTCGGTGTCGACGTCGAGAGCGGCTCGCTCAAGACCCGTCGAGCGATACGCGTCGATCACCTGGGCAAGAAGAGCGCCCGCAAGTCCGCGGCGGCGCCATGACCGCACCGTGCCTACGAGGCCGATGTAACCCGAGCGCGAACCCTGCCGCTCCCAGTCGTCTTCGTTCACCTCGCTCACGACGAAGCCCACAACCTCGTGGCCCTTGAGTGCCACGCGGCTCAAGTCGCGCCGAAAGCTGTCAAGGCTCTGCATCGACTCCCAGCCCTCCCGGCTGGACGGCTGACTTCCCCAGTGATCGGCGAAGGCAGCATTCTTGGCGGCCCGCACGGCTTCGCTCAACTCGGCGCTGAACGGCTCGACGGTGATTCCCTCGGGCAGCGGGGTGGCAGGGGTCGGCTCCGCCAAATCACATTCGAGCGTCGTGAAGTAACGCGCAGGCTCGAACCCGAGCCGCTGGAGCAGGCGCCCGTGTTCGGGGGCGCGGTCGGCGGCGTAGCTCAGCACCCAACCTGGCACGCTCAGGTCTGAGCCGGCGAGCATGACCCGGGCACGGTCGTGTTGCCAGGCCAGCAGGCGACGCCCGATGCCGCGACCGCGGTGGGCAGCGTCAACCCCGCCGAACAGGATGACGCGCACAAGCGACTCGGGGTTCGGGGGCGCGACGACGAGGCCCCACGCAACAGCGGTACCGGCGTCGTCTATCGCCAGCATCCCATCGCGATCGGGGTCTACCCACGAGTGGCCGAGCTCCTCACTAATCTCATCGAGCGACTCGCTCCAGGCGGGGTGGTCGCGAGCGCTGATGCGCTCGGCAAGAGCGGTCACGACGATCGCGTCATCGACCGAAAGCGGGCGCCAATGGATGCCCGCGGGGCCGTCGGGTGGGGTCACGTTGGAAGGCGCGTGGACGCGATCGCGAAGGGGGCGTGGTTGGTCGTTCACGGAGAAAAGCGTACGGCCCCCGCTCAATCGAGCGAGGGCCGTAATGCGATTGAGACGCTGTGGGGCTACTTGGCCTCGGCCTCGTCGGCAGACTTCTCGACGGCAGACTTCTCGACGGCAGGCTCCTCGCCGGACTCGTCGGCACTCGTCTCGCCGGCGACCGTCTCGTCGGTAGTCTCTTCGACAACAGCCTCGTCGGCCATGGCCTCATCGGCCGGAGCCTCCTCAACCGGAGCCTCCTCAACCGGAGCCGCGTCGGCCGACGCAGCAACCGGGGCAGCCGCTGCGGCCTTCTTGGCGCTCTTCGGCTTCGGGTTCACGGGCTCGAGTACGAGCTCGATGACGGCCATGGGGGCGTTGTCACCCTTGCGGTAGCCGACCTTCGTGATACGGGTGTACCCGCCCTCACGTTCAGCCATGAGCGGAGCGATCTCAGTGAAGAGCTCGTGCACGGCGCTCTTGTCGTGGATGATCGTCATCACCCGGCGACGCGCATGCAGGTCACCGCGCTTCGCGAACGTGATGAGGCGCTCGGCGAGCGGACGAAGGCGCTTGGCCTTGGTCTCAGTCGTGGTGATGCGCTTGTGGGTGAAGAGCGCCGTCGCAAGGTTCGCGAGAAGAAGGCGCTCGTGGGCGGGGCCGCCGCCGAGGCGGGGGCCCTTCGTGGGCTGAGGCATGGTGTGTGTTCTTTCGTATCAGTGACGGGAGGGAAAGCAGGCGCGTCGTAGCGCCTAGCTCTCCTCGTCGTCGTAGCCGCCGTAGAAGTGAGCGCCGTCGAACCCGGGAACCGCGTCTTTGAGCGAAAGGCCCATCTCGACGAGCTTGTCTTTGACCTCGTCGACCGACTTCTGGCCGAAGTTGCGGATGTTCATCAGCTGAGTTTCGGAGAGCGCGACGAGCTCACTGACCGTGTTGATGCCCTCGCGCTTGAGGCAGTTGTAACTGCGCACAGAAAGGTCGAGATCCTCGATCGGCATCGAGAGCTCGGTTGACAGCACAGCATCGACCGGCGCGGGGCCGATTTCGATGCCCTCAGCCTGCGTGTTGAGCTCTCGCGCGAGGCCGAACAGCTCAACGAGCGTACGACCGGCCGACGCGATGGCGTCGCGCGGCGTGATCGCCGGCTTCGACTCGACGTCGACGACCAAGCGGTCAAAGTCGGTGCGCTCACCGGCACGAGTCGCCTCGACGCGGTAGGTCACCTTGAGCACGGGCGAATAGATCGAGTCGACCGGAACCTGACCGGCTTCGCTGAACTCGCTGCGGTTCTGCGTGGCGCTGACATAGCCGCGACCGCGCTCGATGGTGAGCTCGAGCTCGAACTTGGCGCTGTCGTTGAGCGTCGCAATGACGAGTTCGGGGTTGTGGATCTCGACGCCAGCGGGGGCCGAGATGTCGGCAGCGGTGACCTCGCCCGAGCCCTGCTTGCGCAGGTACGCGGTGATCGGCTCATCATGCTCGCTCGATACCACGAGGTTTTTGATGTTGAGGATGATCTCGGTGACATCCTCTTTCACTCCCGCGATCGTGCTGAACTCGTGCAGCACGCCATCGATGCGAATGCTCGTGACGGCAGCCCCAGGAATGGATGACAGCAACGTGCGACGAAGCGAGTTGCCGAGGGTGTACCCGAAGCCGGGCTCGAGCGGCTCGATAATGAACCGTGAACGGAACTCGGAGACGGACTCCTCGGTCAGCGTGGGACGTTGTGCGATGAGCACTGTTGATTCCTTTCGGCAAAGTGTCCGCCATATGACACTTGTGGCGCGACGAGTGGCTGGCTCGTCGAGTGTGTTGAGTTATTTTGGATCGCGCGGTGGAGCTGAGGGCGATGCAGTGCATCGCCGCGACCCCAGCGCCGACCCGGGCTACGCTCGGGTCGGGCAACTGAGGCCGAAGATCTAGACTCGACGACGTTTGGGCGGGCGGCAACCGTTGTGCGCCTGGGGCGTCACATCGCTGATCGAGCCCACCTCGAGGCCAGCGGCCTGCAACGAGCGGATCGCAGTCTCACGACCCGAGCCGGGGCCCTTGACGAAGACGTCGACCTTCTTCATGCCATGCTCTTGCGCCTGACGCGCGGCCGACTCGGCTGCAAGCTGGGCTGCGAAGGGCGTTGACTTGCGCGAACCCTTGAAGCCAACCTGGCCGGACGACGCCCAGCTGATCACGGCGCCGCTCGGGTCGGTGATCGACACGATGGTGTTGTTGAAGGTGGACTTGATGTGAGCCTGCCCGACGGCGATGCTCTTCTTCTCTTTACGGCGGGGCTTGCGCGCGGCCGACTTCGGTGCTGCCATGGTCTTCTCCTAAACCTGTGGATTACGCGGGTCGCGGCGGGGCCGGACTAGCGCGCCTTCTTCTTGCCGGCGACGGTGCGCTTGGGGCCCTTGCGGGTGCGCGCGTTGGTCTTGGTGCGCTGACCGCGCACGGGCAAACCGCGGCGGTGACGGATGCCCTCGTATGAGCCGATCTCTACCTTGCGGCGGATATCAGCGGCGACCTCGCGACGCAGGTCTCCTTCGACCTTGAACTGGCCCTCGATGTGGTCGCGCAGCGCGAGGAGCTGGTCGTCCGTGAGGTCTTTGACGCGGATGTTCGGGTCAATGCTCGTGGCAGCGAGCGTCTCGAGTGAACGCGTGCGTCCGACTCCGTAAATGTACGTGAGGGCAATCTCTACGCGCTTATCGCGCGGGATGTCCACTCCGGCAAGACGGGCCATGATGGCTCCTTCAGGTGTGTGAGAGGTATGGAGCAGTTTCGGTGCTCGGGCCTCCCGCCCGAGGTGTCCCCCACTTCCGCGGGTTCTGAAACTGCCTGGTGTGCGTATTGAGTTGTGAATCTGGGGAGCGTGGGAGCTTTAGCCCTGGCGTTGCTTGTGGCGCGGGTTCTCGCAGATGACCATCACGTTGCCGTGACGGCGAATGACCTTGCACTTGTCGCAGATGGGCTTGACGCTGGGATTGACCTTCATTGCTGTTCTTCTCTCTCGCTGGCCTCGTGCGCCGGGTGGTTTCCCGGGCCGTTCCTTTTCCGGCGAAACCCTTACTTGTAGCGATAGACGATGCGGCCACGGGTGAGGTCGTAAGGACTCAACTCCACGATCACGCGGTCCTCGGGGAGGATGCGGATGTAGTGCTGGCGCATTTTGCCCGAGATGTGGGCGAGCACCCTGTGGCCGTTGGTCAGCTCAACGCGGAACATCGCATTGGGCAGCGCTTCAACCACCGAGCCTTCGATCTCGATGACACCGTCTTTTTTGGCCATTGCCTCTTCGTCGCTAAAAGTGTGGTTTGTACCGGTCGTGCGGATGACGCGGCGCTGCTGCGAGTAATCCCCTCTGCACGGCGGGATTTCGGGAGACACGCCAAAGACGTGCCAAAAGCACCAAAGGTCGAGCTTAGGTGATAGGACCGCCCGAGGGCAAGTCAGTCGGCATCACGCCGCGAGTTTGGCCGATCACGCGGTGAACAGGATGCCGCGCGCCGCGAGCGCTGATTGAATGCGCGTGGTGACCTCGGCGATCTCACCGATGGCATCGACCTTGGCCAACAGTCCTCGATCGTCATACACGTCGATCAGCGGAGCGGTCTGCTCGGAGTAGACCTCCAAGCGGTGGCGCACGACCGCTTCGTCATCGTCAGTACGGCCCTGATCAAGAGCACGCTTCTTGAGCCGCTCAACAACAACATCGGGCTCAGCGACCAACTCGACCACCGCGTCCATTGAGGCCCCGTGCTCGGCCAGCAGCTCATCAAGCGCACGCACCTGGTCGGTCGTGCGGGGGTAGCCGTCGAGCAGGAACCCATCCGCGGCGTCGGGCTGCGACAGCCGGTCACTCACGAGGTCGTTGGTCAGGCTGTCGGGCACGTTGTCGCCAGCATCCATGAACGCCTTGGCTTTGAGACCCAGCTCGGTCTCGGTGCGTAGGTGTTCTCGAAAAATGTCACCCGTCGAGATGGCCGGAATCCCGAGCGCTGCCGATAGACGTTGCGCCTGCGTGCCCTTGCCCGCGCCGGGCGGGCCGATCAGCAGCAGACGGGCACTCAACGCAAGAGGCCTTCGTAGTGGCGTTGCTGCAACTGTGCGTCGATCTGCTTGACCGTTTCGAGACCCACGCCGACGATGATCAGGATGCTCGCGCCCCCGAACGGGAAGTTTTGGTTGGCCCCTACCGCCGCGAAGGCGATCAGTGGTATCAGAGCGATCAGACCGAGGTACAACGAGCCCGGCAGCGTCACCCGCGTGAGCACGTAGTCAAGATATTCGGCCGTCGGGCGACCCGCCCGGATGCCGGGGATGAAGCCGCCGTATTTCTTCATGTTGTCGGCAACCTCTTCAGGGTTGAAAGTAATCGCGACATAGAAGTAGGTGAAACCGACGATCAGCAGGAAGTAGACGATCATGTAGATCGGGTTATCGCCTGAGACCAGGTTGTTCTGAATCCAGACCACCCACTCGGGGGCGGTCTCACCCGCGGCTGGCTGGTTGAACTGAGCGATGAGCGCCGGCAAGTACAGCAGCGACGAGGCGAAGATGACGGGCACGACGCCCGCCATGTTGACCTTGATCGGAATATAGGTGTTGTTGCCGCCGTACGTGCGGCGGCCAACCATGCGCTTCGCGTACTGCACAGGGATGCGCCGCTGCGACTGCTCGACGAAGACCACGCCCGCCATAACGAGCAGGCCGATTCCCAGCACCAACACGAAGATCTCCGGGCCCTGGGTCACCGCGATCGCCCACAGAGCGGAAGGGAAGGTCGCGGCGATCGACACGAAGATCAGCAGCGACATGCCATTGCCGATGCCCCGCTCGGTCACCAGCTCGCCGAACCACATGATGAGGCCAGTGCCAGCGGTCATGGTGATGACCATGAGCAAGATGGCGTACCACGCATCGTTGGTGATGAGCTGGCTGCACTCTGCGACCCCGCTGGTGGTGGGGAACAACGCACCGGCACGCGCGACAGTAATCAGCGTGGTCGACTGCAACACCGCGAGGGCGATGGTCATGTAGCGGGTGTACTGCGTGAGCTTGGCCTGCCCCGCTTGGCCCTCTTTATGAAGAGTGTCGAAGTGGGGGATGACCACGCGGAGCAGTTGCGTAATGATCGATGCCGTGATGTACGGCATGATTCCCAGCGCGAAGATCGACAGCTGCAGCAGTGCGCCACCGCTGAAGAGGTTGACGAGCTGATAGAGACCAGTGGCCCCTTGGTTGCCCGCGAGACAGATCTGCACGTTCTGAAAGTCAACGAACGGCGCGGGGATGAACGAACCCAGACGGAAGATAGCGACCACACCAAGGGTGAAGCCGATCTTGCGGCGCAGGTCGGGCGTGCGGAAGATCCGCCCGATAGCTCTGAACACGAGACCTCCCGTAGAAACACCATGAGCATCCACCCGCCCGGCGGCGAGGGCATGCTGTGGCCCGAGTGGGCCGTAAACGAAGGTGGAGGTGGCCCGGAAGGGCCACCCGTCACCTACTGGATCGAACCGCCGGCGGAGACGATCTTTTGCTCAGCAGAGCGCGAGACCTTGTCGACGGTCACAGTGAGCTTAACCGCAATGTCTCCATTACCGAGAACCTTGACCTTTTCGTTCTTGCGAACGGCGCCCTTTGACACGAGATCGGCGATGGTCACATCGCCACCCTTCGGGTAGAGCTCGGCAAGTGCAGCGAGGTTGACGACCTGGTACTCGACCCGGAACGGGTTCTTGAATCCGCGCAACTTGGGCGCGCGCATCACCGAGTTCAGGTTGCCACCTTCGAAGCCAGGCCGAACCTGGTAGCGGGCCTTAGTTCCCTTGGTTCCACGCCCGGCAGTCTTGCCCTTCGAGCCCTCACCGCGACCCACGCGCGTGCGCTCCTTCTTCGAGCCAGCGGCCGGGCGAAGGTGGTGAACCTTGAGCACCTGCGGGCGCGCGACGTCGGCCGCGGGGGCCTTCTTCGCGGGAGCCTTCGCAGCAGGCGCCTTCTTCTCTGCCGCAGGCGCCTTCTTCTCTGCCGCAGGAGCCTTTTCGGTAGCGGCCTTGGCCGGAGCCTTGGCAGCAGCCGCCTTGGCAGGGGGCCTGTCGGCGGCAGCGGCCTTGGCTGCAGGCTTTTTGGCAGCCGCGACCTTCGCGGGGGCCTTGTCAGCGGCAACCTTCGCCGCCGGCGCCTTCGCCGCGGCGGCCTTTGCCGGAGCCTTCTTTCCAGCCGCCGCGGCCGGAGCCTTGGCAGTCGTGGTCTTCTTGGCCGGAGCCTTTGCGGCTCCGTCCTTCTTCTCTTCAGCCATTAGTCAATCTCCTCGACCGTCACGAGGTGGGCAACCGCGCGCACGTAGCCGCGGTTGGCCGGGGTGTCTTCACGAACGACGACATCGCCGATGCGCTTCAGGCCCAGGCTGCGCAGCGTGTCACGCTGGTTCTGCTTCTCGCTAATGACGGACTTAATCTGGGTCACCTTCAGTTGGGCGGCCATCACGCACCGCCCTTTCCAGCTGCAGCCTCGGCCGCGAGGGCGTCGGCGCGCACAAGACGGGCCGGAGCGACGTCTTCGAACGCGAGCCCACGACGCGCGGCAACAGCGCGCGGCTCTTCGAGCTGCTTCAGCGCGGCGACCGTGGCGTGCACGATGTTAATGGTGTTCGACGAACCCAATGACTTGCTCAGCACGTCGTTAATTCCGGCGCACTCCAGCACGGCGCGCACGGGGCCACCGGCGATAACGCCGGTACCTGCTGCGGCAGGACGCAAGAGCACCACACCGGCCGCAGCCTCACCCTGCACGGGGTGCGGGATCGTCGCGGCGACGCGAGGCACGCGGAAGAAGTTCTTCTTGGCCTCCTCGACGCCCTTCGAAATCGCTGTGGGCACCTCGCGGGCCTTGCCGTAGCCGACACCAACCATGCCGTTGCCGTCACCGACGACCACGAGGGCGGTGAAGCTGAAGCGTCGACCACCCTTCACGACCTTCGAGACGCGGTTGATGGTCACGACGCGCTCCAAGAATTGGCTCTTCTCGGTCTCGCGCTGTCCGCGGTCGCGGTTGGGGTTACGCTCGCGGCCGCCACGACGAGCCTCACGGGGCTCGGTCGCCGCATCCGATGACGCAGCGGTCTCCACGGGGGCCTCTGCCGCCACGGTCTGCTCCTTCTCTGCTTCTCTCAAAGACTCAGTCTCGCTCACAGGTCCAGTCCACCCTCTCGAGCTCCATCGGCGATCGCCGCGACGCGGCCCGCGTAGCGGTTTCCGCCGCGGTCAAACACCACGGCCTCAACGCCGGCCTTCTTGGCACGGTCGGCGATAAGTTCGCCGACCTTGCGGGCCTTGGCGGTCTTGTCGCCCTCGAAGCCGCGGAGGTCACCCTCCATGGTCGAGGCACTCGCCACCGTGTGACCGGTGGTGTCGTCGATGACCTGCACGAATACGTGTCGCGACGACCGGCTGACGACCAAACGCGGCCGCTCAGCTGTGCCCGTAATGCGCTTGCGCAGACGGGCGTGACGGCGGCCCTTGGCGGCCGTCTTGCTCTTGCCTCTAGTTCCGAGACCCATGACTACTTCCCACTCTTTCCGGCCTTGCGACGCACGACCTCGCCGGCGTACCGCACACCCTTGCCCTTGTAAGGCTCGGGCTTGCGAATCTTGCGGATGTTCGCAGCGACTTCACCGACGGCCTGCTTGTCGATGCCGCTGACGGTGAGCTTGTTATTGCCCTCGACCGTAAAGGTGATCCCGGCGGGCGGATTCACGGTCACGGAGTGCGAGAAGCCGAGCGCGAACTCGACGCCCTCGCCCTTTGCCTGCACGCGGTAACCGGTGCCGACGACCTCGAGGCCCTTGGAATAGCCCTGGGTGACGCCGATGATCTGGTTGGCGATGAGCGTGCGCGTGAGCCCGTGCAGGGCGCGCGAGCTGCGCTCGTCGTCGGGGCGGGTAACGACCACTTGGTTGTCTTCGATGGCGACCTCGATGGGGGTCGCGACAGTGAGCGACAGCTCACCCTTCGGGCCCCTAACGACGACTCCCTGGCCGTCGATCTTTACATCGACACCACCAGGAATGTCGATGGGCATGCGTCCGATTCGTGACATGGCGGGTTACCACACGTAGGCGAGGACTTCCCCACCCACGCCCTTCTTCATCGCCTCGCGGTCAGTCAAAAGACCCGAGGAAGTCGACAGGATCGCCACACCCAGGCCACCGAGCACGGTGGGAATCTCGGTGGACTTTGCGTAGACACGCAAACCGGGCTTCGAGACTCGCTTGATGCCGGCGATCGAGCGCTCGCGGTTAGGGCCGTACTTGAGCGAGAGCGTAAGGGTTGTGCCCACACGGGCGTCGGCGACGGCCCAGTCGGAGATGTAACCCTCGCGCTTGAGGATCTGAGCGATGTGCGTCTTCAGCTTGGAGCTGGGCAGCGACACCGATTCGTGGAACGCCGAGTTGGCATTCCGCAGTCTGGTCAGCAAGTCTGCGACCGGATCTGTCATCGTCATGATGCAGTTGTTCCTTTTCTCGTCTGGTTTCGACGCCCGGTACACCGGGAGCCGACCTGGCCGATTGTGGTCCGAAGACCGGGTGGAAGTGCTACTGAGTGGTCTCGCTAGAGCGGAAGGGGAATCCGAGCGCGCGCAGCAGAGCCCGACCCTCATCATCTGTCTTCGCCGTCGTGACGACCGTGATGTCGAATCCGCGTACGCGGTCGATCTTGTCCTGGTCGATCTCGTGGAACACGCTCTGCTCCTGAAGACCAAAGGTGTAGTTACCGTTGCCGTCGAACTGCGAGTCGCTCAGACCGCGGAAGTCGCGGATACGCGGCAGGGCGAGGGTAATCAGACGGTCCATGAACTCCCACGCGCGGTCGCCACGCAGCGTGACGTGAGCGCCGATCGGCATGCCCTCACGCAGCTTGAACTGCGCAATCGACTTGCGGGCCTTGGTGACCTGGGGCTTCTGGCCGGTGATCGCAGTGAGGTCCTTGATCGCGCCGTCGATGACCTTGGAGTCACGAGCGGCCTCACCGACACCGGTGTTGACGACGATCTTGACGAGCGCCGGCACCTGGTGCGGGTTGGTGTACGCAAACTGCTCGGTGAGCGTCTTCGTAATCTCGGCGCTGTACTTCTGCTTGAGGCGCGGCTGGACCTTGTTTGCCAAGGCGGCGCCAGCCGGCGCGGCAGTTTCGGTAGACATTAGAGCTTTTCACCTGACTTCTTGGCGTACCGCACGCGGACGGTCTTCTTGACGCCGTTCTTTTCGACGGTCTCCTCGCGGAAACCCACGCGGGTTGGCTTTTTGGACTTCGGGTCGACGAGGGCCACATTCGAGATGTGGATCGGCGCCTCTTGAGTCTCGATGCCACCGGTCTTCGTGCCGCGCTGCGTCTGGCCGATGCGCACGTGCTTGGTGACATAGTTGACGCCCTCGACGATCACGCGGTTCTTCTCCGCCATGACCTCGATAACGCGACCCTGCTTGCCGCGGTCTCCGCCGCGCTCTTCGGACGCGCCACTGATCACCTGAACGAGATCGCCCTTCTTGATCCTGGCCATGGTTACAGCACCTCCGGGGCGAGCGAGACGATCTTCATGAACTTCTTGTCGCGAAGCTCGCGACCAACCGGTCCGAAGATACGGGTTCCACGTGGGTCGCCGTCAGCCTTCAGGATCACGGCGGCGTTCTCGTCGAACTTGATGTATGAGCCGTCAGGGCGACGGGTCTGCTTTTTGGTGCGCACGATGACAGCCTTAACAACGTCACCCTTTTTGACGTTGCCGCCGGGGATCGCGTCTTTGACGGTGGCCACGATGATGTCGCCCAGTCCCGCATAGCGACGGCCAGAGCCACCGAGAACGCGGATCGTCAAGAGCTCTTTGGCGCCGGTGTTGTCGGCGACCTTCACTCTGGATTCTTGCTGAAGCATTTCTTACTCCTAGTGGTCAAGCAGGCGAGGCCTACTTGGCCTTCTCGAGGATCTCGACGAGGCGCCAGCGCTTCGTGGCGGACAGGGGGCGGGTCTCGTTGATGAGCACAAAGTCGCCGATGCCGGCGGCGTTCAACTCATCGTGCACCTTGACCTTTGAGGTTCGGCGGATGACCTTGCCATACAGCGGGTGCTTCACGCGGTCTTCGACCTCGACGACGATGGTCTTCTGCATCTTGTCGCTGGTCACGTAGCCACGGCGCACCTTGCGGTAGCCACGCGCAGCCTCGTCGCGAACGTCGCGCGCGGCCGACTCGTGGCCTGCAGCGGCCTTCTTCTCGGTCGTCGCCATCAGTTCTTCTCCTCGGTGGTTTCGGCAGCAGCATCCGTCGCCTCAGCGTCGGCCGCAGCGGCCTTCTTCGCGGCAGACTTCTTTGCCGGCTTCTCGGGAACCTCGATTGGAGCCGGGGTCGCCCGCAGGCCGAGCTCGCGCTCGCGAATGATCGTGTAGATGCGCGCGATGTCGCGCTTCACCGCGCGAAGTCGGCCGTGGCTCTCGAGCTGGCCGGTGGCAGCCTGAAAACGCAGGTTGAATAGCTCTTCCTTTGCCTTCTTCAGCTCATCGACGAGTCGCTCGTCTTCAAAAGTGTCGAGCTCGACAGGTGCCAGCTCTTTCGATCCGATCGCCATTACGCGTCGCCTCCCTCGCGCTTGATGATGCGTGCCTTCAGGGGCAGCTTGTGAATGGCACGTGTCATGGCCTCGCGAGCGAGTTGCTCGTCGACACCCGCGACCTCGAAGAGGACGCGGCCCGGCTTGACGTTGGCGACCCACCACTCGGGCGAACCCTTACCCGAACCCATCCGGGTTTCGGCGGGCTTCTTCGTGAGCGGACGGTCAGGGTAGATGTTGATCCACACCTTGCCGCCACGCTTGATGTGGCGCGTCATAGCGATACGAGCGGACTCGATCTGCCGGTTCGTCACGTATGCGGGCGTGATGGCCTGGATGCCGAACTCGCCGAACGAGACTTCGGTACCACCGGTCGCATGCCCACTCCGCTTGGGGTGGTGCTGCTTGCGGAACTTAACCTTGCGGGGAATAAGCATCGTCTCTAGCCTTTCGCCCCGGCCGCGACGGGAGCCGCAGCGTCGGCCGAGGGGCCGGTGCCACGACGAGGACCGCGGTCAGAGTCACGACGCTCGGGGCGAGACGACTTCTGGGTCGCCTGCTCGCGAGCGAGTTCTTTGTTGGTGATATCGCCCTTGTAGATCCAGACCTTCACGCCGATTCGGCCGAAAGTGGTCTTAGCTTCATAGAAGCCGTAGTCGATGTTCGCGCGCAACGTGTGCAACGGAACGCGACCCTCGCGGTAGAACTCTGAGCGGCTCATTTCTGCGCCACCAAGACGACCGGAGACCTGGATGCGAACGCCCTTGACGGTCGAAGTGCGCTGGGCGCCCTGCAGTCCCTTACGCATCGCACGACGGAAGGCCACGCGCGCGCTGAGCTGCTCGGCGATTCCCTGCGCGACAAGCTGAGCCTCAGCCTCGGGGTTCTTCACCTCAAGAATATTGAGCTGGATCTGCTTGGCGGTGAGCTTCTCGAGGTCAGAGCGAATGCGCTCGGCCTCGGCACCACGACGGCCGATGACGATGCCAGGGCGGGCGGTGTGGATGTCGACACGCACGCGGTCGCGCGTGCGTTCGATCTCGACGCGCGCGACGCCCGCACGATCCAAGGTCTTGGTGAGCATCGACCGAATCTTGATGTCTTCTGCCACGTAGTCCGAGTAACGCTGACCGGGCTTCGTGCTGTCAGAGAACCACCGCGACACATGGTCGGTGGTGATTCCGAGACGGAAACCGTAAGGGTTGACTTTCTGACCCATGACTATTTGCTCGCCTTCTTCTTACCGGTGCTCGAGCCCGCGGCGGCCAACTCATCCGGCGTGGCAAGCACGACGGTGATGTGGCTGGTGCGCTTGAGGATCTGGAACGCGCGGCCCTGCGCACGCGCCTGGAACCGCTTGAGGGTCGCACCCTCGTCGACGAATGCGCGAGACACGTAAAGGTCTTGCTCGTCGAGGAAGGTGTTCGCTGCGTCTGCCTTCACCCGGGCGTTGGCGATAGCCGCCGCGACGAGCTTGTAAACGGGCTCACTCGCACCCTGGGGCGCGAACTTCAGGATGGCAAGGGCCTCGAGGGCTTGCTTGCCGCGGATCAGGTCGACGACGCGACGAGCCTTCTGAGGCGTCACGCGGATGTGTCGCACGCGGGCGATCGACTCCACCATGTCTGTACTCCTCTTCACGCCGCCGGGTTACCGGCGACGACCCTTCTTGTCGTCCTTCTCATGGCCGCGGAAGGTGCGGGTCGGCGCGAACTCGCCGAGCTTGTGGCCGACCATGGTCTCGGTCACGAACACGGGGATGTGCTTGCGGCCGTCGTGCACGGCGATGGTGTGCCCGAGCATGGCGGGCACAATCATCGACCGGCGTGACCAGGTCTTGATGACGTTCTTGCTGCTGGCCTCGTTCTGGGTGAACACCTTGCGGAGCAGGTGGTCATCGACGAACGGACCCTTCTTAAGACTGCGAGGCATTGTTCTCGACTCCTACTAGCGCTTCTTGCCAACGGTGCGGCGGCGGACGATGAGCTTGTCGCTCGCTTTCTTGCGGTCTCGCGTGCGACCTTCCGACTGGCCCCAGGGGCTCACCGGGTGACGACCACCGCTGGTCTTGCCCTCACCACCACCGTGCGGGTGGTCAACGGGGTTCATGGCGACACCACGCACGGTCGGGCGAACGCCCTTCCAGCGCATGCGGCCGGCCTTACCCCAGTTGATGTTCGACTGCTCGGCGTTGCCGACCTCGCCGACGGTCGCGCGGCAGCGCGCGTCGACGTTGCGAATCTCTCCCGAAGGCAACCGCAGCTGGGCGTAGGGGCCGTCTTTCGCGACGAGTCGCACCGAAGCACCAGCCGAGCGCGCCATCTTTGCGCCGCCACCGGGGCGGAGCTCGATGGCGTGGATGACGGTACCCACGGGGATGTTGCGCAACGGCAGGTTGTTGCCCGGCTTGATGTCAGCCGAGGCACCCGACTCAACGATGTCACCTTGCGCCAGTTTGTTGGGCGCCAGGATGTAGCGCTTGGTGCCATCAACAAAGTGCAGCAGCGCGATGCGAGCCGTGCGGTTGGGGTCGTACTCGATGTGCGCGACCTTGGCGTTTACGCCGTCTTTGTCATTGCGACGGAAGTCGATGACGCGGTACTGGCGCTTGTGTCCGCCGCCGATGTGGCGCGTGGTGATGCGGCCCGAGTTGTTGCGGCCGCCCGTCTTGGGCAGCGGGCGCAGAAGCGACTTCTCGGGGGTCGAGCGCGTGATCTCCGTGAAATCAGATACCGACGAGCCGCGACGACCCGGAGTCGTGGGCTTGTACTTGCGAATAGCCATGTCTTATTCCTTCGTGCCTAGCCGACGGCCGTGAAGATGTCGATGGATCCCGACTTCAGAGTCACGATGGCGCGCTTGGTGTCTTTGCGCTTACCGGTGCCGAAGCGGGTGCGGCGGGTCTTGCCCGTGCGGTTGAGGGTGTTCACTGTGGCGACCTTGACGTTGAAGATCTTCTCGATGGCGAGCTTGATCTCGGTTTTGTTCGAGCGGGGGTCGACAAGGAACGTGTACTTGCCGTCGTCGATGAGCGCATAGCTCTTCTCGCTGACGACGGGCGCGATGATGATGTCGCGCGGGTCTTTGTTCTGGGCGACAGCGTGGATGCTCATGCGCCGACCTCTTCTTTCGTCTTCGACGCCACGAACGACTCGTAGGCGGCCTTCATGAACACGATGTCGTCGCTGACCAGCACGTCATAGGCGTTGAGCTGGTCGGGGCTGATCACGTGCAGGTTCTTGAGGTTGCGCACGCTCTTGCGGTTCACCGCATCGTCACGTTCAATCACGACGAGCACCTTGCGGCCCGAGGTCAGCGACGAAATGACGGATGCCGCTGCCTTCGTCGAGGGAGAATCGGTGCCGAACGACTCAACGATGTGCAGTCGCTCGCCGCGAGCCCGGTCTGAAATCGCGCCGAGCAGAGCCGCCGCAATCATCTTCTTGGGGGTGCGCTGAGCGTAGTTGCGCGGCGTGGGGCCGTGCACGATGCCGCCACCCCTCATCTGGGGTGCGCGGATCGAGCCCTGACGAGCGCGACCGGTGCCCTTCTGCTTGAACGGCTTGCGGCCCGCGCCCGAAACCTCGGCACGAGTCTTGGTGGAGTGGGTGCCCTGGCGTGCGGCCGCGAGCTGGGCCACGACAACCTGGTGCAGCAGCGGAACGTTGGTTGAGACGTCAAAGACGGTGGCGGGCAGGTCGACCGAACCGGTCTTCTTGCCGGCGGCGTCGAGAACGTCGAGCGAGTTAGCCATGGCGATTACGCTCCTTTCACGGCGTTGCGGACGAATACGAGGCGACCACGAGCTCCGGGAACAGCGCCCTTGACGAGCAGTAGTCCCTTTTCGAGATCGACGGAGTGAACGGTGAGGTTCATGACCGTGACACGCTCGCCACCCATGCGGCCCGCCATGCGCATGCCTTTGAAGACACGGCTGGGGGTCGAGGATGCGCCGATCGAGCCCGGCTTGCGGTGGTTGCGGTGCGAACCGTGCGACGACGAGACGCCTTTGAAGTTGTGGCGCTTCATGACACCGGCGAAGCCCTTGCCTTTGCTGGTGCCCACGACGTCGACCAGCTGGCCGGCCTCGAAGATGTCGACGGCAAGGTGCTGACCGGGTGTGTACTCGGCAGCGTCAGAAGTGCGCACCTCGGTCAGGTGGCGGCGAGGAGTGCTGCCGGCCTTCTCGAAGTGGCCATTGAGCGGCTTGGTGACCTTGCGCGGGTCGATGGCCCCGTAGGCGATCTGAACGGCGGCGTAGCCGTCTTTCTCGGGGGTGCGCACCTGCGTCACCACGTTGGGGGCGATCTCTACGACGGTGACGGGCACGAGCTTGTTGTTCGCGTCCCACACCTGCGTCATGCCGAGCTTGGTGCCCAGCAGACCCTTGGTCGTCTTGGTTGCAGACATGTCCGGGTTCCTTAGAGCTTGATCTCGATGTTCACGTCGGCGGGCAGGTCGAGGCGCATGAGCGAGTCGACTGCCTTCGGCGTGGGATCGATAATGTCGATGAGACGCTTGTGCGTGCGCTTTTCAAAGTGCTCGCGGCTGTCTTTGTACTTGTGGGGCGACCGGATGACGGCGATCACGTTCTTTTCCGTCGGCAGCGGCACGGGGCCAACCACGGTGGCGCCTGCACGGGTGACCGTGTCGACGATCTTGCGCGCCGATGCGTCGAGACCTGCGTGGTCGTACGACTTAAGTCGGATGCGGATCTTTTGTCCCGCCATGCTCAACTCTCTTCCTTCTTGGACGTGGTGCGCCCGTCAGGGCACACCTCATGCGGAGCGCAATCGCTGTCGCACCACTGTTCTTCTGTCAAACGGCACTTCTGTCAAACGGCACAGGCCACCGACCCCCGCGCTCGGGCGTGTCGCTCTCACAAGCGGCCCAAGCAGGCACAGGAGTGTTCCAGTGCCGAGTGGATGTCGGTTCAAGCTGTGTTCTTCTGCCCGCGGCCTAGGCTCATCGCGACCCGCGGCCGATTGCTCGACGCGGTGCTCGTCCTATGCACTGCCTGGCAGTGAACCGCGCAAAAGCACGGCGTGTGGAACTAGAAGAGTCTGCCACACGCCACGACCCCGTGCAACCCGGGCGTGTCGCCCGAGTGCGCGACACGCCGTCGGGGCCGAAAACACCTCGATCAGGCGTCTGGTGGCGCCGTCGGAGCGGTTTCAGTTGGCTTCTTAGGGCGCACAATCACGAGCTCGACGAGCAACACCGCCACAACCCCGGAGACGAGGAGCACGCCGCCCGCCGCGACGGAGATCGCGACGACGAGCATGCCCCAGTCTTCGCCGGAGGCGCCCCCGGAGACGACGGAGACAACCGTGAGCATGCCGACGTTGACAACCAGTGCGGCGATTAGTGACACGAGGTGCGTGCCGATGCGCCACCCGACGGCCCGTCGGCGTTGCACGATCGCGCCGATGATGACGAGCACCGTCCAGAGTCCGAGAGCGATGCCGAGCAGGCCGAACAGCACCCGCGGCGTCTGGTCGACGACCGTGCCGAGCGGATCGGACGAGTCCGTCAGCGCGAAGGCGGCGAGTACGAGCCACGCCAGAGCGACCGTGATGGCGATGATCAGCACAACCTCGAGCGCGACGCGGCGGACCATGAGTTGCCTTTCCCTAGCGAGCGAGCACCAGCGCGAGAGTCACGTGGTGGGCGGGCCGAGCTTACTCGCGCAGCACTCCGCGGGCTAGGCCGCCCGTGCCCGCGAGTTGGCCTCCGACGAGCACTCGGTCGACCAGAGGGACGCCTGGCCGGTACGAAAGGTAACGGTGATCGGGCGCATTCAGGATGATCGCGTCACCCCGCGCGCCCACCCCCAGGTGCCCGACATCGGTGCGGCGCAGAGCCCGCGCGCCCCCGCGAGTCGCGGCGGCAAGAGCCTCGAGCGGAGTCATACCGAGTTCACGCACCGCGAGAGCGATAGCGAGCGGCATGCTGCTCGAGAAGTTCGAGCCTGGGTTGCAGTCGGTGGCAATGGCCACGGCCACGCCGGAATCGATGAGGTGCCGAGCATTGGGATACGGCTCGCGCGTTGAGAATTCGACGAGCGGCAGCAGAGTGGCGACGGTGGCGGGGCCACCTCCGGAGGCTTCGGCCCTGGCGCTCTCGGCGAGCAACTCGACGTCGGCCGCCGTCACAAACGTCGCGTGGTCGACGCTCGCGCGCCGAGCTCGACAGCGAGGGCGACTCCGCCATCGGCCGCGAGCTGCCCGGCGTGCACGCGCAAGCCGAGCCCAGCATCCTGCCCCGCCCGCAAGATGCGCCGCGCCTCATCGACCGTGAAGGCGCCCGAGTCTATGAAGACGTCGATCCAGCGGGAGTGCGGGGCGCAGGCAGTGAGCATGTCGCCGCAGATGAGGTCGACGTAGGCGGCGCGGCCGTCGTGTGAGCCTGTGCCAGAGTCGTTGCTGGTGAACTCGACCGGCACGACGTGGGCGCCCAGAAATGTGGTCTCGTCGGTCACCTCGCGCGCGAGGCGCAGGGCGCGAGCTTCGTCTGCCACGGTGAGCCCGTAGCCGCTCTTGATCTCGAGCGTTGTCGTACCCTGGGCGCGCGCTTGAGCGACGAGCAACCCGAGCCGCGCGCGCAACTCGTCGTCGCTCGCTGCCCGCGTTGCCGCGACCGTAGTGCGGATGCCGCCTGCCGTGTAGGCGCGACCGGCCATGCGCGCCTCGAACTCGTCAACGCGATCGCCCGCGAAAACAAGGTGGCTGTGGCTGTCGACGAAGCCCGGGATGACCGCCGCACCGGCGGCGTCGATGCGAGTGTCGGCGGCGGGAGCGACTGCCGTGTCACCCACCCAGGCCACGCGGCCGTCCGCGATCACCATCGAGGCCTGGAGGCGGATGGGGCGGTCGGGCTCGGTGGGGTCAAGCGCCACGAGCTGGCCGATGTTCTCGACGACGAGGGAAGGTTCTGTGGGGCTCATGAGCTCATCCTGCACGGCGGGGCGGGGCCGCGGCAGGGCGGCTTGACGTGCTCGCGAGGCTCGCGGGGCTGGGGCGGCTCGTCAGCCCGGCGAGCGCTTCGAGTACGCACAGTGCCGCGAGCCGCACCGTGCGGCGGTCAGCCGTGTCACGCGCGGCGTCGAGCTCAGCGAGGTCGATGCTCACGACGGCCGGGTGCGCGCCCGCGACCCGGGCCGCCGTGCGAAGCTCCAGGGCACTGAGCCCGCCGGGCACACTCGCCGGGCACCCCGGCGCGACGCTGCGGTCGCACACATCGAGGTCGAGGTCGACGTGCACCGGGCCGCCCGCCGACGCGGCACGGTCAAGCGCCGCCGTCATGGCGACCTCGATCGGAGTGTTCATTAACTCGGCGCGGGTCACCACCGTGATGCCGTGCGCAGCGGCGCGCGCCGAGTACTCCCGAGAGTTCGCGAGCGGCTCGATGCCGAGCTGGCTCACCCGCGACCCCGCCAGGCCCGCCTCGAGTAGCCGACGCACCGGCGAGCCGTTGCTCGTGCCGTCGCGCAGGTCGTGGTGGGCATCCAGAGTCACGAGACCGGCGGTCGCGATGCCTCCCCGTTCGAGGTGCGCGCCCCAGGCGCCGAGAGCGGCCGGTACCGTTGCCGCGTTGTCACCGCCGAGCACGATGACGAGGGATGCCCCTGTCGCAAGCTCGGCAACCCGCGCGGTCGCCCGCTCTTCACCGTCGCCGTCAGGCTCGGGCACATCGCCCGCGTCGAGTACCACGAGGCGTGCACCCTCGCCCTCGCGAACCGCGGGCCGGCCAGCATTGCCCTCGATCGGTCCCAAATTGCGGCCGACTGCGAGGTCGTCGGCAACGAAGGACCGATCGACGGGGTGCGTGGCGGCGGGGTGCGTGCGCAGCAGGGCGTCGGCGCTGTAGTAACGGAGGGCATCCCGGATCGCCGCGGGTGTCGTGTGCGTCTCGCCCGGCGACAGCGAGGTGCGCCAGGTCGGGATGCCCACGATGACGGCATCGGCGCGCGAGCCCGGCGCCCACGTCGGCCAGTCGCCCGCCCGCGGCCACAGCGGATCGTGAGAGAGGCTGTTCGGGTTGGTCACCGCTACCGCCCCTCGCGCATCGGTACGCGCACGCCGAACTGCTCGACGGCCTGCTCGCCCTCGGTGTAGCCCGCATCGATGTGGCGAAGGACTCCCATGCCGGGGTCGTTCGTCAACACGCGCTGCACCTTCTGCCCGGCGAGCGCCGTGCCGTCGGCCACAACGACTTGGCCGGCGTGGATCGAGCGGCCGATGCCGACTCCGCCGCCGTGGTGAATCGACACCCAGGTCGCCCCCGACGCCGTGTTGACGAGCGCGTTGAGCAGCGGCCAGTCGGCGATCGCGTCGCTGCCGTCTTTCATGGCCTCAGTCTCGCGGTAGGGGCTGGCGACACTGCCGGAGTCGAGGTGGTCGCGGCCGATCGCCACCGGCGCGCTGAGCTCGCCCGACGCCACCATGTCGTTGAAGCGCTCGCCCGCGCGGTCACGCTCGCCGTAGCCGAGCCAGCAGATGCGCGCCGGCAGCCCCTGGTAGTGCACGCGTTGCTGCGCGAGTGGAATCCAGCGCTGCAAGCTCTCGTTGTCGGGAAACATCTCAAGCACGGCTCGATCGGTGGCCGCGATGTCGGCCGGGTCGCCGCTGAGCGCCGCCCAACGGAACGGTCCTTTGCCCTGGGCGAAGAGTGGGCGAATGTAGGCGGGCACGAACCCCAGAAACGCGAACGCGTCGGCGTACCCTGCCACCTTCGCCTCGGTGCGAATGTTGTTGCCGTAGTCGAAGACCTCAGAACCGGCGCGCTGAAAACCCACCATCGCCTCAACCTGCAGCGCCATGGAGGCGCGCGCCGCGGCAGCGAAGCCGATCGGGTCGCGTTGGCGGGCGGCATTCCACTCGCCGACCGAG
>JBBRWT010000011.1:0-33650 GCA_038249035.1 Actinomycetales bacterium | reverse complement strand
CGACCGCGCTGGATCGCCGCTCTCCTTGTGGCTCTCGGTGTTGCCGCCGCGTTTGCCGCCCTGGGGCAGTGGCAGCTCGAGCGGTCGCTCGAGTCGACGGTGGTCGACACTCGCGACACTGAGACGCCCGTGGCGCTCGACACGGTCGCCGAGCCGCAAGCGGTGATGACGACCGATGCGAGCGGGCGACTGGTGACCGTGAGCGGCACGTGGGTGGTGGGCGACGATCTCACCGTTACCGGTCGACTGAGTGGCCGCGACGCATCCGGTGCCGCGGGTGAACCGGGCGACTGGGTCGTGCGGCACCTCGTGACCGAGGGCGACGCGAGTCTCGCCGTGGCCGTCGGATACGTGGCGGTAGGAGCGGGCATCCCGAGCCTGCCGATTGGCGAGGTCCAGCTGGTGGGGCGATACGTGCCCAGCGAGTCGCCGCAACTCAGTGATTTTGAGGCTGGTGAGCGCACCGCAATCGCTGTCGCTGACCTCATCAACCTGTGGGGCGGGGTCGACACGGTGTATTCCGGGTACCTCGTTCTCGACGCGGCTCCCGCGGGGATGTCGACGATCGCGGCCCCACCGCCCGACCTGCCGACCGACCTCAACCTGCTCAACCTGTTCTACGCGATCGAGTGGGTGATCTTCGGCGGCTTCGCCGTCTACCTCTGGTGGCGCCTCGTGAAAGACGAGCAAGAGAAGCGGGCGCTCGCGTCAGATTCCGCACAGCCTGACCCGTGACTCAACCACGCCTGGTATCGAGCGCGCCCGCGCCATACACTTCTGGCGTGATCTTCGGTCGCATCCCACGCGCTGCGAGCACCGGTGTACTCGCGCTCATGCTGCTGCTCGCAGGATGCGGTTCTCCGTCGGTAGCGGATGATCGCCCCCCTGGGGTCGGTGCCGGAGACCCATCCGCCACAGCAACTCCGTCGGCCCCGGCAGTGAGCCCCGTCATCGAGAGCGAGCAACCTCAGCCTCTGATCGACCTCGAATGCAGCGACTTTTCGGGGGTCACATCTCTCGGCACGATTGCCGGCGTGACCGCACGAGACCCTCGAGGGGTGGTTGCCGAATCTCTGGATGTCGTGCCCCTGGCCGACATTGTGCGCAATGCCGGCGGCATCGCGTGCGAGTTCAGTGATGGGGGCGCCTGGCGCGTGCTCGATCAGAGTGGGGGATACCCACTGAACACCGCATGGCGGGGTGCTGCGATCTTCGTGGTGCCCCGTGTCGGGTCTGCTGCCACCGAGCTCGTCGCGGATAGTACGTGCACGGCGATCACGGGCCGGACGGGCCTATGCATCGTGGACTTTGTCGTCGGGTCATCGTGGGTAACCGTTGTGTCACCCACCAGTAACGTAGAAAAGACGTTCCAGTTGGTGCGCGCGTACGTCACCGACGTCGTGTCGGCGGCAGCCCTGCGCGACGGCCCTCTTGAGCGAGCTTCTGGCACGTTCCAGCCTCCGAGAGAGTGTGCGTCGCTCGTGCCCACGCCCACGGTGGCGACCGTGCTCGGCGGTGCTGATGTCATTGTCGATACCCCGTACCAACTCAACGTCGCCGCCGAGGCGACGTTCTTCACCGAGAACACTGGCTGCCAGTGGTATCGAGAATCGGGCGATCGTGCCGGCGATGTGCATGTATACCCCGGTGGGGCGTGGGCTGCGGACCTCACGCTGCCGACGCTCACCGCCACAGAGGTCGAACTGAACGGCCTCCGCGAGGGCGACCGAGCAGTTTCTCGCTGCACGGATGTCTCAGAGTTCGGCTTCTGGATCTGCCGGGTCGAGGTCGTCGTCGACGGCACGTGGATTCGCGCCATCGGCAGCGGCCCTGGCGAACTAGTGTCGACCGAGATCGCCGTCGCCTTAGCGGAGGCGACCTTGACTCATCGTGAGTGATGCGTCGAAGGACGAGCAAGAGAAGCGGGCGGCGGAGCCCTCCGCAGAGTCGCCCCAGCCCGCGCCCCTAAACTGAGGGCATGGCGATCGGCCCGAAGACTGCAGACATTCCGCTCATCCGACGCACCCTCGCGGTCTACAAGGTCTCGTCGATCATCACGGGCATCTTCCTGCTGGGCCTCGTCGTCATGATGGTGTGCCGCTACGGGTTCGGTGTCGACATCGAGATCGGCGGAGCATCCGGCGGCCTCGCCCTGACCGACAAAGACGCGATCACCGGAATCAACATTTCGATTCTGCTGCTGTCGGTGCACGGCTGGCTTTACGTTCTTTACCTCGCTTGCGACTTCGTGCTGTGGCGCACGGTGCGCTGGTCGTTCCTGCGTTTTCTGTGGATCGCCATGGGCGGCATCATTCCCTTCCTGTCGTTCTTCTTCGAGCGACAGGTGCCCCGCGACGTCGAGGCGATCATCGCCGAGCTCGAGCGCCACGATTCGCCCCAGGAGGCCGCCGCATGAGCGACACCACCCACCGCCCCGTGCTCGTTGTCGACTTCGGCGCGCAGTACACCCAGCTGATCGCCCGTCGCGTGCGCGAGGCCGGCGTGTACAGCGAGATCGTGCCCCACACCATCACGGCCGATGAGGTGGCGGCGAAGAACCCGGCGGGCATCGTGCTCAGCGGCGGGCCCTCGAGCGTGTACGAGCCCGGTTCGCCGACGCTCGACCCGGGAATCTTGCAACTGGGGGTTCCCGTCATGGGCATTTGCTATGGCTTCCAAGTGATGGCACAACAGCTTGGCGGTGAGGTCGCCCGCACGGGTCGCCGCGAGTACGGCGCGACGGCGATGACGGTGCATGGCGACGGCGGCTCGTTGCTTGCTGGCCAGCCGGAAGCCCAGACAACCTGGATGAGCCACGGTGACTCTGTCGCGCGCGCCCCGGAGGGTTTTGCCGTGCTGGCCTCGACCGCCGACACCCCCGTCGCGGCCTTTGCGAGCGATGAAAAGAAGATGTATGGCGTGCAGTGGCACCCCGAGGTCAAGCACTCGGAGTTCGGCCAGCGCGTGCTCGAGAACTTCTTGCACCGCGCCGCGGGCATTGCCGCCGACTGGAACAGCGGCAACGTCATCGCCGAGCAGGTCGCGCGCATCCGCGAGCAGGTCGGCGGCAGCCGTGTGATCTGCGGGCTCTCGGGCGGGGTCGACTCTGCTGTCGCGGCGGCTATCGTGCACGAGGCGGTCGGAGACCAGCTGGTCTGCGTCTTCGTCGATCACGGACTTCTGCGCGCCGATGAGCGCCGCCAGGTTGAAGAGGACTACGTCGCGGCGACTGGCATCCGTTTGGTGACCGTGGATGCTCGCGAGCAGTTCATGACCGCGCTGGCGGGTGTCACCGACCCCGAGTCGAAGCGCAAGATCATCGGTCGCGAGTTCATTCGCACCTTCGAGCAGGCCGCGGCTGACCTTGTCGCTGAGGCGGCTGACGAAGGCGGGGCCATCGAGTTTCTTGTGCAGGGCACGCTCTACCCCGACGTCGTCGAATCGGGTGGCGGCTCGGGCACGGCCAACATCAAGAGCCACCACAACGTGGGTGGGCTGCCCGACGACCTCGAGTTTGCGCTTGTCGAGCCGCTGCGCACACTGTTCAAAGACGAGGTGCGCGCGATCGGGCGCGAGCTGGGGCTGCCCGACGCGATCGTCTCGCGGCAGCCGTTCCCCGGGCCCGGGTTAGGCATCCGCATCATTGGCGAGGTCACACAGGAGCGGCTTTACCTGTTGCGCGAGGCTGACGCGATTGTGCGCGCAGAGCTAACTGCAGCTGGTCTCGACACGGAGATCTGGCAGTGCCCGGTCGTGCTACTTGCTGACGTGCGGTCAGTGGGTGTGCAAGGCGACGGTCGCACCTATGGGCACCCAATCGTGTTGCGGCCGGTGAGCTCAGAAGACGCCATGACGGCGGACTGGACGCGTGTGCCCTACGACGTGCTCGCGCGCATCTCGAACCGCATCACGAACGAGGTTGACGGCGTGAACCGGGTTGTGCTCGACATCACGTCGAAGCCGCCGGGCACTATCGAGTGGGAATAGTTGCACAAAAAGGGCCGCCCCGAAGGGCGACCCCATCCATCGCTCTCAAGCGTTAGTTGCTGCCGCGCAGGATCGCGAGCATGCGCAGAATCTCGAGGTACAGCCAGATGACGGTGACCATGATGCCAAAGGCGGCGCTCCAGCCGAAGATCGCCGGGGCCCCGCGCTGCACACCGGTCTTAATCGAGTCGAAGTCGAGCACGAGCGAGTAGGAGGCGAGCAGAATCACAAAGACGCCGATGAGCACACCCCACGGGATGCCGAACAAGAAGCTCGGCTCGCTACGAAGGCCGAATGCGGAGTCGGTGACGCCGAAGAGGATCAAGCCCATGTTGATGAGCGAGAACACCGCGTAGCCGACCATCGCAACAAGGAACACCTTCGTAGCGCGCTTCGAGGCGCGAACCTTGCCGCTGGCGAAGAGCGCGAGCACGACGCCGACCACGGCGAACGTGCCGAGCACGGCCTGCGTGACGATGCCCGGGGCAAACTGCTCGAACACACCCGAGATGCCCCCGACGAAGAGGCCTTGCACGCCTGCGTAGGCGAGTATGAGCGCCGGTGACGGCTTCTTCTTGAAGATGTTCACGAGCGCGAGCACGAAGCCCACGATCGCGGCGGGAATCATGAGGGCGGGGATGAACCAGCCAACCGCCGCGCCGACGAGCAAGAAGCCGAACGCGATCACGGTCTTGACGATCGTGTTCTCGTACGTCATGCGGTCCATCTGGTCGGGCGTCGCCGATGAGCGTGCATAGAGCTCGTCGAGCTGGGCGGCCGAGGGCTCCCGGGTCCACTGAATCGCCTTGGTGGCGCTCTGCGTGAAGGCAGGAGAATTTGAGAAAGCAGGGTTAGAGGAAGCCATGTTCATGATTCTAGAGAATCTCGCCCCGAATTCGCTGTTTCGTTCCTAAGGCGTCGCTGTGGGTGAGGGGATGCTCGTCGATGGTCGCGCGAGCGCCCACGCCCACCAGGCCGAGCCGGTTAACACGACGGCTGAGATCGACAGGGCGAGGGGCATCTGCTCGTACGCGCGAAACACGGCCGCGGCCAGCACGCCGTTGAGTAACACCGGCGCGAGTGCCAGGTAGCTGCGCCACGGGCGATGCCGCGCGATGAGCCAGCAGATGAAGGGGATGCTGAGTGTCCACATCGATTGCGGCCCGGTAAGGACCAGCCACACGACGAGTCCGCTGGGCAACAGAGGTACCAGTCGACGCCACGCGCTCGCCGGCAGGATAAGCCAGCCGATTACGTGCGCAGTCGTGCCGACAATGAGAGGAATCAGCAGCATCGTGCTTGCCGATTGCAGATGGACGAGTCCGCCAACGATGAGCACGAGCCCCGCGATCACGCGGTCGCGATAGTGGCCCCAGCGTAGCGGCAGCCGCGCGGCGGGCTCCACCCACGCGTTCATGCGCCGAGCAGCTGCCAGATCGCGACCCCCGCGATGATGGCGCCAACGAGCCAGAGGTATCCGAGCCCGACGGCGACCCACGCGATCACCGCGCCGCGCTCGCGGCCCTTCGAGCGCGCGATTTGCCCGGCGGCGAGGTGCCCGAAGAGCGCGGCAAGGGGGCTGAGGAGCACGGCAAGGATGAGCGCGGCGACGGCGAGCGCATTGAGTCGCGAACGACGAGGTGCCAGCACTGGTGGGGGCAGCGCGTCGCTCATGTGCTCGACCGTATCCCGTACCGTGGTCGAGTGACTGAGCACACGCCCGAGCGACGCGCACCGCGGCCGCTCATCGTCGCCCACCGCGGTGCGAGCGGTTACCGCCCCGAGCACACTCTGGCCGCCTACCGGCTTGCTCTCGCTCTCGGTGCCGAAGCCATTGAGCCCGACATCGTCGCGACGCGCGACGGCCAGCTGGTGCTGCGCCACGAGAACGAGATCAGCGGCACCACCGATGTGGCCGACCGACCCGAGTTCGCATCCCGCCGCACGACGCGCGAGATCGACGACCAGAGGCTGACGGGATGGTTCACCGAAGACTTCACCTGGGCCGAACTCAGCACTCTCGGGGCGCGCGAGCGGTTGCCACAGGTGCGGGGAGCCTCGGCGCGCTTCGACGGGCGATACCCGATTCTGCGCCTGCGCGACCTGCTGAAGTTGCTCGATGAGGCACCACCCGCCCCGGGCACGGGCGCGCCGGTTCGCCTGGTGGCGGAAGTCAAGCACGCCACCTACTTCGCCTCGATCGGGTTGCCGCTGGATGAGCTCATTGTCGCTGAGCTCGGGCCGTGGTCAGCTGCGCAGCCTGGCCGCCTCATTGTCGAGGCGTTCGAGCAGACCGTGTTGGGGCAGTTGCGCGACCGGGGCCTCGCAGCCGACTACGTCTACTTGCTTGAGAAGGCCGGAAGCCCCGCCGACCTGGTGGCGCGGCACGGTGCAGCTGCCCTGTCGTATGCGGGCCATCTGACGGATGCGGGGCTCGCGCGCCTTCGCTCAGCCGGTATCCACGGGGTCAGCGTCGACACCGCGCTGCTCGTGCGGGCGCAGCCGCGCGGTGCGGGCCAGCCCGGCTCGGCCTGGACGCCTCTTGGCAACGGGCTCGCGGCATCCCATCTGGTCGATCGAGCCCACGCTGTGGGGCTCGAGGTGTACACCTGGACCCTCCGCCCCGAGAACCGCTTTCTGCCCGCGCCGTGCCGCATCGGTACCGCGGGTGCCGCGCACGGTGACTGGCTCACGTTCTTCACCGCACTGATGCGTACGGGACTCGACGGTGTCTTCGCTGATCAGCCCGACCTCGCGCTCGAGGCTCGCGCCGCCCTGTGAGCCGCTGAGACGGGGCTGCGTGGCGGCTGCCCGTCTCGTGCTCGGGCTGCAGCTCGTCAGGGGCTCGACCTAGACTGGGGCGGTCATGAGCACCCCCGCCGCCGCGCCCCTCGCCGACCCTGATCCGCTGCTCGACGGGCTGAACCCGCCGCAGCGCACGGCCGTGCTCAGCCGGGCGACCGCGTTGCTGATCGTGGCGGGTGCAGGCTCGGGCAAGACTGCCGTTTTGACGCGGCGAGTCGCGCGGCTCATTCGCGATCGTGAGCTGTGGCCGAGCCAGATTCTCGCCATCACCTTCACCAACAAAGCGGCGGCCGAGATGCGGGAGCGCGTCGAGCTGCTGATCGGCCGCGAGGCCGCGCAGGGCATGTGGATTTCAACGTTCCACTCGGCGTGCGTGCGCATTCTGCGGCGTGAGGCCGAGCAGTTCGGATTCGGTGCCGCGTTCACGATCTACGACTCGGCTGACTCGCGTGCGCTCATCAAGCGCCTCGTGAAAGATATGCAGGCCGACACGATGGGCTTCACCGTCAGCGCTGTCGCCGGCAAGATTTCGCGCCTGAAGAACGAGCTCATCGACGCCGAGGGGTACAGCCGCCAACTCAATCCCAGCGACCCGACCGAGGTCATGTTCCTCGAGCTGTACCGGCGCTACACGGCCGAGTTGCGGCGAGCCAACGCGTTCGACTTCGACGACTTGATCGCGCAGACGGTCTACCTTTTTCGAGCGTTCCCGCACGTCGCGGCGCTCTACCAACGGCGCTTTCGGCACATCCTGATCGACGAGTACCAAGACACCAACCACGCCCAGTATGCGCTCATTCGCGAATTGACTCGCCCGGTCGAGCCGGTGCACGTACCGGCTGACACACGCGTCGAGCTTGATGCCAACGGCGGCATCGCGGCGGCGAGCCTCACCGTCGTGGGAGACTCCGACCAGTCGATCTACGCATTCCGGGGCGCCGATATTCGCAACATCGTCGAGTTTGAGCGCGATTTCACGGGCGCGCAGGTCGTGCTACTTGAGCAGAACTACCGCTCGACGCAGACGATTCTCGACGCGGCGAACGCCGTCATCGCGAACAACTTCGATCGCATCGCGAAGAACTTGTTCACGGCGGTCGGTGCGGGCGAGAAGATCGTGGGCTTCACGGGCTACACGCAACATGACGAGGCGCAGTTCGTCGCCGACGAAATCGCCCAGCTTCACGAGACCGGCACGCCGTATAGCCAGGTCGCCGTGTTCTATCGAACGAACGCCCAGACGCGTGCGCTTGAAGAGATCTTTATCCGATCCGGGCTGCCCTACCGCGTGCTGGGTGGCACCAAGTTCTATGAACGCGCCGAGATCAAAGACCTCATGGCGTACCTCATCGCGGTCGCCAACCCGGCAGACGGGCTCGCGATGCGGCGCATCCTGAACACCCCGAAGCGCGGCATCGGGCCGGCTACTGAGACAGCCCTCGCCAATCACGCCGATGAGCTGGGCGGCACAATGCACGATGCGCTTCGGGATGCCGCGGCTCTTGGCCTCGGCCCCAAAGTCACCACGGCCATCCTCGACCTTGCGGCCTTGCTCGATCGGTGTGCCGACACGATCGACACGGCCCTGGTGCCGGACGTTCTCACAAGCATCATCGACACCACCGGGTACCTGACCGGTTTGCGGGCTAGCCGTGACCCGCAAGACGAAGCCCGGGCCGAGAACGTCGAAGAGCTCGTGGCGGTGACGCGCGACTTTCAGAAGAACAACCCCGAGGGTCGCCTCATCGACTTTCTGACTGAGGTGGCGCTCGTAGCTGCGGCTGATGACCTCGACGACTCGAGCGGCACGGTCTCGCTCATGACGCTGCACACGGCCAAGGGGCTTGAGTATGACGCCGTGTTCATTACGGGAGTCGAAGAGAACCTGCTGCCACACCAGATGAGCGCCGCCGAACCCGGCGGACCGGCCGAAGAACGTCGGCTGTTCTACGTGGGCATCACGCGCGCGCGTCAGCGGCTGCACCTGAGCCTGGCGATGACCCGATCAACGTTTGGCGACACTGTCGTGGCCAGCCCGAGTCGTTACCTGCAAGAGATTCCGACCGAGCTCATCGACTGGCGCGACTCGCCGGGCATGGGCGCGCGCTCCAGCGCCCGCAGCCTGGGTTCGGGGCGCGACGGCTTTCGTTATTCGGCCTCGTTGCCCGCCGGTAAGCCCAAGACCGAGTGGGCGAACCGGGTCACGGCGAGCGTGCGCGACAACGGCGACTTGACTCTCGCGGTCGGCGACCGCATCCGGCACAGCGACTTCGGCGACGGCACCGTGAGTGCCGTTACGGGCATCGGGCCGAAGAGTATTGCCGAAGTACAGTTCGAGACTGCCGGGCGCAAACGCTTACTCATCAAGATAAGTCCGATCGAAAAGCTGTAGCTTTTCGAGCCCTCTTGTCTGTTCGACGCTCGTTCGCGTCGAACCCGATCGAAAAGCTGTAGCTGCCGCACGGTCATAATGGGAGCACAGGTCGACGCGAAGGACGGACTTATGGACATCACGGTCGTGCACCACCCCTTCGGAGTTGCTGAGGTAGCCGTGGCAGGGCGGCTCAACATGGTGACGGCCGCGCGCATGCGTGAGGCCATCAAGCAGGCGGTCGACGCCAATCATCCGAATGTTGCGGTCGACCTCTCGCAGGTCGTTTTTCTCGACTCATCGGGCCTAGGGGCTCTTGTCGCGGGCCTCAAAGCGGTGCGCGCAGCGGGGGGCGATCTGCGTCTTATTCGCCCCGGTGAGCAGCCCCAATTGGTGCTTGAGTTGACCAACATGGGGTCGGTGCTGAAAAGTTTCGACACGGTTGGTGACGCCTTCCCGCATGCCTGAAGTCGTCGCTCGCACTCTGCGTCTGAGTAGCCCACCCGACACCGTCGACACGGTGCAAGACCTCTTGGCGACGGTCTGGGCTCAGACTCCGCGGCTCGACCCGGCTGATCGATTGGCCGCCGAGCTCGTGATCATTGAACTCGTCGCTAACGTCATCGAGCATGCCAACGCGGGTGCGGCCATTGAATACTCTCTGTCAATCGTCGTGTTTGACGACCGCATCGAGGCGACCGTGACCGATTCTGGCTCGGTAGAGCATGTCGACCTTCGCGACCGGGCTATGCCCGACGCACTGGCGGAAGAAGGCCGCGGCCTGCCGCTCATGAAAGCACTGTCGGAGAGCGTCGAACACCGACGAGTTGACGGCTACAACCATTGGACGCTCGTGCGGGCACGACGAGACGGAACCGCATCTGCCGCGAAAAAAGTCATGCCTTCGATCTCGATCGCGGGGGTCATCGATGAGATGGCTCGCCAACGCGCACTCGATGACATGGGAATTCTCGACACTCCACCCGAAGAGCGCTTTGATCGCGTGACGCGGCTTGCGAAGCAGTTGTTCGGCGTCAAGACAGCGGCAATTAACCTCATCGATCACGATCGGGAATGGGCGAAGTCGGTCACAGGGCTCGGCTCGGTGAGCACGGCGCGCACTGCGTCGGTGTGTGCGGTCACGATTCAAGGAGACGAGGCGCTCGTGGTGCCTAACCTCGCCGCTGATCCGCGCTTTGTCGACAAGCTCGCGCCCGATTCGTCCCGCTTTTACGCAGGGTTTCCGTTGTACGCACCCGGAGGAGAGCGAATCGGAGCCTTCTGTGTCTCCGACCCACAGCCGCGGCACTTCTCGGCTCGCGAAACCGAGATGCTGCGCGACCTTGCATCGTGGGTGCAGCAAGAACTGCTGGTGAGTCAAGAGCTCAGTCGAGCATCCGAAGTGCAACAGGGGTTGCTTCCGCAGAAGTTGCTCAGCATGCCGGGCTGGCAAGTGGCGGGTGTCTGCCTGCCCGCCCGCGCGGTCGGCGGCGACTTCTACGACTGGTATCCGGTCGGCGAAGGAGCCGCCTTCACTCTCGCCGACGCTATGGGTAAGGGGATCGCTGCGTCGATCATTGCGGCGACGGTGCGGGCGGTATTGCGATCGGCATCCCGCTTCGCCGACGCGGCGGGCGCGATCGACGCGGCATCCGCAGCACTCTCGATCGATTTGGACAACGCCGGTGTCTTCGTGACGGCGTTCCATGCTCGGCTCGACATGGATTCCGGCATTCTGAGCTACGTGGATGCTGGGCACGGGCTATCGATCATCGCGCGTGCCGACCGTACGTCTCAGCGCTTGCGGTCGCACGCTCCGCCGCTGGGCGTCGATCCAGAAACGGAATGGCCGCTGCAAACCGTGCAGCTCAACGCGGGCGACACCCTGATGGTGGTGAGCGATGGCGTTCTCGACCTGTACGACGGAACCCTCGGCGCACTCGACAACCTCGTGGCGTTGGCGCTGCTCTCGCAGGACCCGTGGGAGATCATCGAAGCCATCAGGGCGCGGGCTCGTGGCACCAGCGCCGACGACGTCACGATGCTTATCGTGCGCCGCGACGACGCCGACTGACGGTCGAGCGCCGCGCCGCACGGCGGTACAGTTGACGCGGCGAATTGTCTCGACATCGAGAAATCTCGAACTCGAGACATCGGCCACAACCCCTTACTCTTTTCGCACGCGGATGGGACGAACAGCGTGGATCTTTTCGAGTATCAAGCCCGGGATCTCTTCGAGAAGCACGGTGTTCCTGTGCTGGCCGGCATCATTGCCGACACCCCAGAAGACGCCCGCGCCGCAGCGGAGTCGATCGGTGGTGTGACGGTCATCAAGGCGCAGGTCAAGGTCGGTGGGCGCGGTAAGGCCGGTGGCGTCAAGGTCGCCAAGACGGCGGCTGAAGCAGAAGCTCATGCCCGCGACATCCTGGGCCTCGACATCAAGGGCCACGTGGTCACGCGCGTCATGGTGGCGGCAGGCGCTGACATTGCCGAGGAGTACTACTTCTCGGTGCTACTCGACCGCGCAAATCGCAACTACCTCGCGCTGTGCAGTTTCGAGGGTGGCGTGGAGATCGAGCAGCTGGCCGAGGAGCGCCCCGACGCTCTCGCCCGTGTCGCCGTCGACCCCGGTGTAGGCATCACGCTCGAGAAGGCTCGCCAGATCGCCGTGGCAGCCAAGTTCCCTGCTGAATTGGTGGAGAAGGTCGCCCCCGTGTTCGTGCTGCTTTACGAGGTCTTTGTGAAAGAAGACGCCACTCTCGTCGAGGTCAATCCGCTCGTGCTCACGGGCGCCGGCGACATCGTGGCACTTGACGGCAAGGTGACGATCGACGAGAACGCCGCGTTCCGCCAGCCGGGTCACGCGGCGCTCGAGGATGCCGCGTCGGCCGATCCCCTCGAGGCCAAGGCCAAGGCGAACGATCTCAACTACGTCAAGCTCGACGGAGAAGTCGGCGTGATCGGCAACGGTGCCGGCCTCGTCATGTCGACCCTCGATGTGGTTGCCTACGCGGGCGAGAACCACGGCGGCGTCAAGCCGGCCAACTTCCTCGACATCGGAGGCGGAGCATCCGCGTCTGTCATGGCCGCAGGCCTCGACGTCATTCTCGGCGACCCGCAGGTCAAGAGTGTTTTCGTCAACGTGTTCGGCGGCATTACTGCGTGCGACGCGGTCGCCAACGGCATCGTGTCGGCCCTCGAGATTCTGGGGGATGCCGCGACCAAGCCACTGGTTGTGCGACTCGATGGCAATAACGTCGAGGAGGGCCGCCGCATTTTGGCTGCGGCCAACCACCCGCTCGTGACGCTCGCGAGCACCATGGACGAAGGCGCCGACAAGGCTGCTGAACTGGCTGCGAAGTAAGGGATACGCGAACCATGTCGATCTTTCTCAACAAGGACTCGAAGGTCATCGTGCAGGGCATCACGGGCGGTGAAGGCACCAAGCACACGGCACTCATGCTCAAGGCCGGCACGCAGGTCGTCGGCGGAGTAAACGCCCGCAAGGCCGGCACCACCGTTGCGCACACCGCGTTCGATGGCTCGACTGTCGAACTGCCCGTCTTCGGCACCGTCGCCGAGGCGATGGCAGCCACGGGTGCCGACGTCTCGATTGCCTTCGTGCCGCCAGCGTTTGCTAAAGATGCCGCGATTGAGGCCATCGATGCGGGTATCGGGCTGCTCGTGATCATTACAGAGGGCATCCCCGTTCAAGACAGTGCGGTTCTGTGGGCACACGCGCAGGCCACTGGCAACGCGACTCGCATCATTGGGCCCAACTGCCCCGGCATCATCACGCCGGGTGAGTCGCTTGTGGGAATCACCCCCGCGAACATCACGGGCAAAGGGCCCATCGGCCTCGTGTCGAAGTCGGGCACGCTGACCTACCAAATGATGTACGAATTGCGCGACCTGGGCTTCTCGACCGCGATCGGGATTGGCGGCGACCCCATCATTGGCACGACCCACATCGACGCGCTCGCAGCCTTCGAGGCCGACCCCGAGACCAAGGCGATCGTCATGATTGGCGAGATTGGTGGCGACGCCGAAGAGCGCGCGGCCGACTTCATCCGGGCGAACGTCACCAAGCCAGTGGTCGGCTATGTCGCCGGGTTCACAGCACCCGAGGGCAAGACCATGGGCCACGCGGGCGCGATCGTCAGCGGCTCGGCCGGCACAGCGCAGGCGAAGCAAGAAGCCCTTGAGGCCGCGGGCGTCAAGGTCGGCAAGACGCCGAGCGAGGCGGCCACCCTCATGCGCGAGATCATCGCTGGGCTCTGACCCCACGCACGCTTTTTCATCGGCCCCGCGATTCGGCTTCGCGGGATCAGCGGGGCCGTCGCGACGAGTGCACCCGAGTGGGTCGGCGGCGGTAACCGTCACGCGTGACGTCGACAAGGGTTCCGGCGATTCCCAGGATGGCCAGTGCGGCGAGCAGAATCATGAATGCGGTCATGGCAGATAATCTAGGCTTGTCGAATAACTGCCGCGAGTGGCAGAATTGACATCGTTCGTGGAGTTTCTGCCAAACCCGAACGGGCCTGGCTATCGCAGAGGAGAGTGCAATGCTCACCACGGTTGTCGTGCTTGCAATACCGGGCCTCGCGCCCTTCGAGTTCGGGGTGCTGTGCGAGGTTTTTGGCATCGATCGGGCCGCGATGGGCGGGCCGTCGTTCGATTTTCGGGTGGTGACCGCAGACCCGGGGCCGGTACGTACGAGCCTCGGATTCGACATCGTCATCGCCGACAACCTCGCTGCCGCAGCTGATGCCGATCTCATTGCGGTGTCGGCACGCAGTATTGGCCCCGTAGACGAACGCTATCTCGACGTGATCCGCGCAGCCGAGGCTCGTGGCGCGTGGGTGCTCAGCGTGTGCAGCGGATCGTTCGTGCTGGGCGCAGCGGGAGTTCTCGACGGTCGCCGCAGCGCCACCCATTGGATGTACGCCGACGAGATGCAACGCGCGTATCCACTCACCAACGTCGACGCTGATGTGCTTTTCGTTGACGACCGACGGGTGATCACGGGCGCGGGCACCGCGGCTGGTATCGACGCCTGCCTTCATCTCGTGAGGCTCGAACATGGCGCCGCCGCGGCCGCCGTCATCGCACGTCGCATGGTCGTGCCGCCCCAGCGCGACGGAGGCCAGAGCCAATACGCCACACCCGTATCAATCGAGACGGGCGACACGTCATTCGGCGATATAACTGGGTGGATGCTTCATCACCTCGATCAAGACCTCACCGTCGATGACCTCGCCCGGCGGGCGCTCATGTCGAACCGCACCTTCGCGCGCCGGTTCCGCGCTGAAGTGGGAGCGAGCCCTGCAGCGTGGCTCAATAAACAGCGACTCCTGCGGGCGCAGCAGTTGCTCGAAGAGTCGAATGCCACGATTGATGAAATTGCCGCTGCATGCGGCTTCGGCACAGCCGCGGTGATGCGTCATCACATCGGGCGAGCCCTACATATTACTCCACAGGCCTACCGCCGCGCTTTCGGGGTTCGACAACCCGCGTGAGTTCGGCCCGCTTAGACTGCACAGGCGATGAAGAAGCTCATCTCCCGCCCCGAGAACGTCGTCTCTGACGCGTTGCGGGGGCTCGCCCTGGCCCACCCGGCAGTGCGCGTCGACCACGATCGGCGGGTCGTGTACCGAGCCGATCCGAAAGACTACGGCACGGTGGCGCTGGTGAGCGGCGGCGGGTCGGGTCACGAACCGCTGCACACGGGCTTCGTCGGTTTCGGGATGCTCGACGCGGCCTGCGTCGGCGAAGTGTTCACTTCGCCGACGCCCGATCAGATTCACGCCGCCACGGTCACCGCCGAACGTGGAGCAGGCGTGCTACACATCGTGAAGAACTACACCGGCGACGTCATGAATTTCGAGATGGCAGCAGAGCTCGCCCAGGCGGCTCGCATCGACGTGCGCACGGTCGTCGTGGCCGACGACGTCGCCGTGACCGATTCGCTTTACACCGCGGGCCGGCGGGGCACCGGAACGACCGTGCTGCTCGAAAAGATCGTGGGTGCCGCTGCCGAGCAGGGTCACGACCTCGAGACTGTGCACGCTCTCGCCGAGCGCATCGCGGTTGCGGGCCGCTCGATGGGCATCGCCTTGAGCGGCGCGACCGTGCCGGCAGCGGGCACGCCCACGTTCTCGCTCGCCGACGACGAGATCGAGTGGGGGGTCGGCATCCACGGTGAGCCTGGTCGCGAACGACAGCCCATGGCTTCGGCGGCCGAACTTGCCGAGCGTCTCGTCGGCCCTTTAGTGGCCGACGGACTGCCATCGGGCGACGCGATCGTGATGCTTTCGGGCCTCGGTGCCACACCGCTGATCGAGCTGTACGGCATGTTCGCCGAGGTCGTTGCGTTGCTCAACGCCGTGGGCGTGCGCACGGTGCGCAGCCTCGTCGGTGACACGATCACCGCCCTCGACATGGCGGGATGCCTGCTGACCGTGCTTCCGGTCGACGCCGAGCTACTCAGCTACTGGGACGCCCCCGTCGAGACTGCGGCACTGCGCTGGGGGCGCTGACCGTGCTGACTGTCCTGACCGTCGCGGCGACGACTGACTGGCTACGACGCTGGGCAGCAGACGTCGCCGAGCACGAGCATTACCTCACCTCGCTCGATGCGGCGATCGGTGACGCCGATCACGGCGCGAACTTGGTGCGCGGCACGTGGGCGGTCGTCGCGCAGCTCGACGCGCAACCGCCCAGCTCAATACGCGAGGCGCTCACGCGCGCTGGGCTCACCCTCGTGAGCACGGTCGGTGGCGCGAGCGGACCGCTCTTCGGCACCCTGTTCTTGCAAGCGGGAACCCAGTGTGGCGACGCACCTTCACTCGACGCGGCCGGGCTCGTCGACGCGCTACGGTCCGGCGCTGCTGGCGTTCGCGAGCGGGGCCGCGCCGAGCTCGGCGACAAGACCATGCTCGACGCCCTCATGCCCGCGATTGACGCTCTGGATGCCGCGCTGGCGACCGGCGCGCCCCTCGCGGCTGCTGCATCCACCGCCGCAGTCGCGGCGCACGCGGGCCGCGATGCGACCGCCCACTTGGTCGCCCGACGCGGTCGTGCCAGCTACCTGGGCGAGCGAAGCCTTGGGGCCGTCGACCCCGGAGCGGCTTCGACCGCCCTGTTGCTTGACGCGCTTGCCGCAGCGCTCGCAACTGACGCCGCACAGCCTGTCACCACTGAGCCCGCCATCACTGAGCTCGCCACCACCGAGCTCGCCACCACCGAGCCCGCCACCACGACCACCGCTTCCGCCGCTGTGGCGCCTCCCGCTGCCGTGTCGCGCCGCGCTCGTGTGGGCCTCGTGCTCGTCTCGCACAGCCTGCCGCTCGCCGAAGCGGCCGCTGCTCTGGCCCGCGAACTCGTCGGAACCGAGCCGCCGCGCATCACGATCGCTGCGGGCCGGGCCGACGGGGGTACGGGTACCAACGCGACGCGGGTTGTGGCGGCGATCAGCGAAGCGTCGGAGGGCGCAGGAGTCGTCGTGCTGACCGACCTCGGCTCAGCTGTGCTGAGTGCCGACATGGCGCTGGACTTTCTGGGCGGGCGCATCGATGTGCGCGTGGTCGCCGCGCCCTTCGTTGAGGGGCTGCTCGCCGCGGCCGTGCGTGCTGGCGTGGGCGACAACCTCGAGGTGGTCGCGGCAGAAGCGACCGCAGCGCTTGCACCGAAATTGGCGATGCTGGCCCCGGCCGATTCGAGTGGGGCGTCGCCTGCGATACCGCAGTCGCAGTCATCTGCGCAGTCATCGTCGTCGGACGCAGTCGGTCGCGCTGTCGTGCGCAATGAGGGTGGACTCCACGCTCGACCCGCCGCGGAGATCGCTGCGCTCGCCGCAAGCTTTTCTGCCTCGATCACGCTGGAGGTCAGTGGCAAGGCGCCCGCGCCAGCCGGTAGCCCTTTGAGCATCTCGATCCTCACCGTCAAGGCCGGTTCCGAGGTGCGCATCGCCGCCACTGGAGACGATGCAGAAGACGCCGTGCGGGCCCTCGCTGCGCTCATCGAGGGCGGGTTCGGCGAGCCGCCCATCCCGCCCGCACCCATCCCGCCCGTACTCGCCGCGCCCGCCGCTGCCCCCGGTGTCGGGCCGCTCGGCGTGAGCTCGGGCCGGGTCATCGGGCCCGTGGCGGTGCTCGTGCGCGCCATTGCCGAACCCAGTGCCACGGCCGTGCTGGCGCCGCCCGCTCGTGCGGCCGCCGCGGGCATCCTGGTAAAGGCCCTCCACGCCACGGCCGACGAGTACCGGCGCCGAGCCGGTCACACCGTCGGTCAACGCGCAGAGATGCTTGTCGCCACCGCTGCGATCGCCGACGATGAGGTGCTGCGTGAGGCTGCGACACTGGCGATCCGCGAGCGCGGACTGACGCCCGAGCGGGCGATCTGGCAGACCATCGAGCGCACCATCGACCGCTACCGTGCGGCCGGAGGAGACCTGCTCGACCGCATCACCGACCTGCTTGACGTGCGTGATCGCGTCATCGCCTCGCTGACCGGGGTTGAACCCCCGGGGCTTCCCGAGCGGCGTGAGCCGTACATTTTGATCACCGATGACCTGGCTCCGGCCGACACCGTCACCCTTGATCCGACCACGTGCCTCGCCCTCGTCACTGAGCAGGGCGGCCCGACCTCGCACACGGCGATCATCGCTCGCGAACTCGGCTTACCGGCGGTCGTCGGCGTCGTGGGAGCGACCCGCATTGCCGAGGGCACGCTCGTGCTCGTCGACGGCGACACAGGCGAAGTCATCGTGCAGCCCACGGTGCTCGAGCAAGCAACCGCGACCGGGGTTCTCACATTGCCCCCATTCGTTGGTCCCGGAGGCACCGCCGACGGCCACCTGGTCGTGCTGAGCGCCAACGTCGGCGCCCCGCGCGAGATCGCCCGCGCGGTCGAACGCGGCGCCGAGGGCGTGGGGCTCTTCCGCACCGAATTTTGCTTTCTCGACCGGGCCGACGAGCCCAGCATCGACGAGCAGGTCGCTGCCTATCGAGAAGTGTTCTTGGCCTTTCCCGACCAGCGGGTGGTCGTACGTACCCTCGATGCCGGCAGCGACAAGCCGCTACCGTTCTTGACGCCCATCGACGAGCCGAACCCGGTACTCGGGCTGCGCGGCGTGCGCACGGCGATTCGTGATCCCGAGGTGCTCGATCGTCAGTTGCGTGCGATCGCCGAAGCCGCGAGCGGTACGAGCGTCGATGTTGCCGTCATGGCCCCTATGATCGCCACCCTCGGCGAGACGCGTGAGTTCGCGGCCCGCGCACGCGCGGCGGGAATCGCGAGCGTCGGCATCATGCTCGAGACTCCCGCTGCCGCGATCACCGCGGCCGAGCTGTGTGCTGAGGTCGACTTCTTGAGCGTGGGCACCAACGACCTCTCGCAATACACGATGGCGGCCGATCGCATGTCGGCGACCCTGTCGACCCTCGCCGACCCCTGGCAGCCCGCGCTGCTGCGGATGATCCGCCTCGTCGGCGACGCGGCTGCGCAGACGGGTACTCCGATGGGGCTCTGCGGAGAGGCGGCGGCCGACCCCGACTTCGCGGCCGTGCTTGTCGGGCTCGGGGCAACGAGTCTGTCGATGGTGGCGCGCGCGATTCCCACCGTCGGCTCGCGGCTCGCAAGTGTCACGCTCGATCAGTGCCAGGCGGCCGCGGTAGCGGCGTGTGCGGCGCTCGAACCGGCGGCTGCGCGGGCCGCGGCGCGCGCCGCGCTCGGCTGAGCATCCCGCCACTAGGCTCGCCCCCGACATGACCCGCCGCCTGACTGCCGTGCTGAGCGCCCTCGAGGCGTTGCTCATCATTGGCATCGGCATCGCAGTGCCGCTGAGCGTTCTCACTGTCATGTGGGCCGTGCAGTTCGGCTTTCAGATCGACTGGGTGGTGTTCTGGCGCGCGGCCGTGCTCATCTGGCTGGTTGGCCACGGGGTGACCGTCACATTTCAACTCGACCCGCAAACGGCGCTTGCGCTCGGCGTGACCGGTGTGGGCGAGCCCTTTGCCGTGTCGCTCGCGCTCAGCGGGTTTTTGCTGTGCACGGTTCTTGCGGGTGTGGCGCTCGGGCGACGCCTGCGGCATGAGCGGCACCGCGTGCTGGGTGAGCTGGTGGCCCTCAGCACGATCGTCGTGCTTTCGGGTCTCGCCGTGTTCAGTGCCGGAGGCGCAGGCGCAGGCGCGCTGCCCTCGCGGTGGCAGGCCATCCTCTTTCCGGCCCTGGTGCTTGGTCTCGGCCTGGCCATCGGATCGATCGGCGCGAGTAGCCCCGCTCGCGTTCGACTGCGCCGCGTGATCGCCGACGGCCCCCAGCCGTGGCTCGCGGCGGGTGGTGCTGCCATACGTGCCGGCCTCGGAACAGTGGCGACGGTCGTCGCCGCGGCTGCGCTCGTCACGACCGCGGCACTTGTGGTCGGCTATGGCCAGATCATCGCGCTGTACGAAAGCGTGCAAGCCGGAGTGCTCGGCGGTGTCGCGCTCACAGTTGCGCAGCTCGCTGTGTTGCCCACCATCGTGCTGTGGGCTGCCGCGTGGCTCGTCGGGCCGGGCTTTGCCGTCGGGGCGGGCTCGACCGTGAGCCCCATCGCGGTAACTCTTGGTCCGTTGCCGTCGGTTCCCGTGCTCGGCGCATTGCCCGCCGAGCCCTCAGCCCTGGGATTCGTGACGTTGCTCGTGCCGTTGCTCGCAGCCTTCGTCGCCGGAATCGCGGTGCGTCCGCAACTCACGGCGGCGCTCGGCGGCGCTCCCCTGAGGTTCTGGGCGGTCGGCTCTGCTGCGGTGGCCGCGCTCGTGGCCGGTCTCGCCATGGGCTTTCTCGCATTCATTGCAGCGGGCTCAGCGGGCCCCGGCCGTCTCGCCGAGGTCGGCCCCGATCCGGTTGCGGTTGGTGTCTGGATGCTCGTCGAGACCCTCATCGGAGTCACCCTCGGTCTGCTTGCCGGGGGAGTGCGAGCCGCCCGGCCGACCGCCCCCGCACGCAGCCGATAGCCTGGGCGCGTGCTACGGGTCGTCGTGCTGATCTCGGGCGGAGGGTCGAACCTTCGCGCCCTTATCGAGGCCTGCCGCGACGCCGACTACCCCGCTCACGTAGTCGCCGTTGGCGCCGACCGCGAGGCCGAGGGCCTCGCTCACGCCGAAGCTTTCGGTATTCCTGCCTTCACGGTGCCCTATTCGTCGTACCCGTCTCGCGAGGCGTGGGGTGATGAGCTACTGGCCACCATTCAGGAGTGGCAGCCTGACCTCGTCGTGCTGAGCGGGCTCATGCGCCTGTTGCCGCCCCGCGTCGTCGACGCCCTCGCGCCTCGGCTCATCAACACGCACCCTGCCTACCTGCCCGAGTTTGCCGGCGCCCACGGCGTGCGCGACGCGCTCGCCGCGGGGGTCGCGCAGACCGGGGCAAGCGTCATCGTCGTTGACTCCGGTGTCGACACCGGCCCGATTCTTGCCCGGGAACGCATCCCCGTGCTGCCCGACGACACCGAGCACAGCCTGCACGAGCGCATCAAGCCCGTCGAGCGTCGCCTGCTCACCGACGTGGTGCGGGGCATTGCCGAGGGGTCGATCGACCTCGGTGTCGCATCCGCTCGCACCTAAACCGCAACGCACCCACCCCAGCACTGGAGATCCTCATGGCCGGCCCCGCGCACGACCCCGCCCTCTACCGCCACCGAGACGCCGTGCCGGTGCGGCGCGTGCTTATTTCGGTGAGTGACAAGACGGGGCTGCTCGAGCTTGCGGCAGCCCTGGCCGGTGCGGGTGTCGAGATGGTGTCGACCGGCTCGACGGCCGCGAGTATCGCGGCGGCCGGGCATCCGGTCATCGAAGTCTCGGCCGTGACGGGCTTCGCCGAAACCCTCGACGGACGCGTCAAGACTCTGCACCCGAGCGTTCACGCGGGCATTTTGGCCGACCTACGGCTGGCGAGCCACGAGGCCCAGCTCGCCGACCTCGGGGTGTCACCCTTTGACCTCGTGATCGTCAACCTATACCCGTTCGTCGAGACGGTTGCCTCGGGCGCCGAGGGCGACGCGGTCATCGAGCAGATCGATATCGGGGGGCCGGCGATGGTGCGCGCCGCCGCCAAAAACCACGCTAACGTGGCGATCATCGTCGACCCCGCCGACTACGTCATGGTGACCAAGGCGCTGACCCTGGGCGGCACGACGTTGTTGCAACGCCAGCGGTTCGCCGCCAAGGCCTTCGCGCACACCGCCGCCTACGACACGGCCGTCGCGGGCTGGTTCGCCGACACTCTGGGCGTGCGCGCCACGCATCCTGCCACCGACGGCAGCCCGTCGACCATCGACGTGCACGCAAGCCTGCAGCACGTGCTGCGCTACGGCGAGAACAGCCACCAGCACGCCGCTCTCTATCGCGTCGATCGCGGCGGAACTCGAACGGCACCGGGCATCGCGCACGCAACCCAACTGCACGGCAAAGAGATGTCGTACAACAATTTTGTGGATGCTGACGCTGCCGTGCGCGCCGCCTACGACCACGACGCTGCCGCCGTCGCCATCATCAAGCACGCGAACCCGTGCGGAATCGCTGTCGGCTTGTCTATCGCTCACGCCCACGCGGCAGCCCACGCTTGCGACCCCGTGTCGGCCTTCGGGGGCGTTATTGCCGCCAACCGCGTGGTTACCCTCGCGGCCGCCGAATCAATCGCACCCGTGTTCACCGAAGTCGTTGTTGCCCCAGGCTTTGAGCCCGAGGCGCTCGAAGTGCTCATGGCCAAGAAGAACATCCGTCTGCTGCAGTTGCCTGAGGGATTCGCGCTGCCCGACGTGGAGCTGCGTCAGGTGAGCGGCGGGTGGCTGCGGCAAAGCGCCGACCGCGCGTTCGCGCCTGCCGACTCGTGGCAGCTGGTCTCTGGCCCCGCAGCTTCGGCTGAACAACTCGTTGACCTTGAATTCGCGTGGCGAGCCTGTCGCGCCGTCAAGTCGAATGCGATTTTGCTGGCGTCGGGCGGAGCATCCGTCGGCGTAGGCATGGGGCAAGTCAACCGGGTCGACTCGTGCCATCTCGCCGTCTCGCGCGCTGGCAATCGGGCGCGGGGCGCTGTCGCGGCGAGCGACGCGTTCTTTCCGTTCGCCGACGGGTTACAGGTGCTCATCGACGCGGGCGTCTCGGCCGTCGTGCAGCCCGGAGGCTCGGTGCGTGACGAAGAAGTGATCGCCGCGGCCCAGGCCGCCGGGGTCACGATGTACTTCACGGGCGAGCGGCACTTCTTCCACTGAGTCCAGTCGGCGAGCGGCCGCGGCGAGCGGCAGTAGCGTTGACGGAATGATGCCTTTCGGTCGCCGCCTTCTCGACTCTGCTCTCGCCGCGCTCGTCGCCGCCCTCGTCACGCACGTCGTGACCGTGGTGCTGTACTCGGCCATCAACGGGGCAACGGTCGACGTGCTCGCCCAGGTCAACGGCGTCTTTGGCTTCTCGTCACTGCTGTTGTTCGTGTTCGTGACCATCATCGGCTCGGCCGGGGTTTTGGAGAACCGCTGGATCGCTCTCCCCGTGGCTGTACTTGCCGCGTTCGTGTCGTCGTGGCTCGGCACACTCATCGCCATCGTGGCGGCGGGAAACCCGGTCAGCGGCGAGCTCATCGACTACCTGTGGGTGAGCGTGTTCGGTTTCAACCTGCTCTTCCAGGTTGTCGCCGTACTCACCGTGGTGACTCTGGGCCGTCGTGTGTGGGTCTCGCGCCAAGCGGCAGCCACGGCATCCCGCCGCATCGCGATCGTGCGGATGCCCAGCTCGCGCCTCGCCGAGGGCGAACTGACTCACCAAGATCGCGTGCCGGTCGACCTCGATCTGGCCGATGCGCAGTGGGAGGCCTATGTCGAGGCGCTCCGTGCCGAGGGTTTCACGCCCGTCGATGTGCCGCTGGCCGACGAACTGCCCGACTCTGTGTTCATCGAAGACGCGCTCGTGATGATCGGCGGCACGGCGGTCGTCACCCGCCCGGGCGCCGACTCGCGCATGCCCGAGATCGACGCTGCCGAGCACACGGCGCGTGAGCTCGGGCTGCGTATCGAACGCATCGTCGAGCCGGGAACGCTCGACGGTGGCGATGTGCTGGCGATAGGCGACGTGCTCTATGTGGGCCGGGGCGGCCGCACCAACGCTGAGGGCATCCGGCAGCTGCGCGCCATCGCGCGGGGCCACGGGCGGGACGTGGTGGCCGTACCCGTGACGAAGGCGCTGCACCTCAAGAGCGCCGTGACGGCGTTGCCCGACGGAACCGTCATCGGGCACCCCTCGCTCATCGACGACATGTCGATGTGGCGCGCGTTCCTTCCTGTGCCCGAGGCTGAAGGCGGCCACGTGGTCGTGCTCAGCGACGACGCGGTGCTGATGTCGGCGTCGGCTCCGCAGAGTGCCGAGCTGATTCGCTCGCTGGGCTATCGGGTGGTCACTGTCGACATCTCGGAGTTCGAGAAGCTCGAGGGCTGCGTCACCTGCCTCAGCGTGCTGGTGCGCTGAGGCCGCACGCAGTCTCGGCGGGCATCACGCCCCTCGGGTCAGCGCTCAGCGTGGGTAGCCCTCAGTGTGGGTAGCCCTCAGTGTGGGCCAGTGCTCAGTGCACGACAGTGCTCAATGCGAGACCCTTCCTCGCCAGGCTCGTGAGATGAAGGAACTTTCGACGACAAGTCGATCAGTCTTCCTTCACTTCTCGAGGTGCGCGGGAGGGGTGCTCTGGGGAGGTGCGCGAGAGGGGTGCCCTGGGGAGCTGCGCGGGAGGGGTGCTCTGGGGAGCTGCGCGGGAGGGTGCCCTGAGGAGGTTGCGCAAGGTTGGTGGCCGCGCGATGTCGGTAGTGGCCGGAGGTGCGGTACGACCGCGACGGGCACGGTGTTCGCACCGCGCGGGCAGAGGTGCGCGGTGCGTGAGCAGCTGCACCGCCTCGGATGTGCCCGCGCGTGTTCTCTCCGCGTAACACCCGCATCACGATCACGGCCCACGTCGACAAAGGTATGACCTGAGGCGTAGGCTGGAAGGCTTCGCCCAGCCACCCTGGGTGTCATCGAATCCCTTGCCATCACTGCCATTTCGCGCGCGCCACGAGCCCACGCGTCGTACCGAGGACTCACCGTGTCAACGACAAAACCAGACCAGCAGCGCCTGAGCACTTTCCGGGCGATCGCGCGCATCTACCCCTTTGCGAAACCGGCGATGCCCTGGATCTACGCGGGAATGGGCGCGGCTCTCGCCGCAGGCATCATCACGTTGGTCATCCCGATCGTGCTGCAAGGCCTCGTCGATGGCCCTCTCGCCACGGGCGACCCTAGCCAAATCTGGCCCGCCGCCATCGCGGTACTGGTGCTGGGCGTGCTCGAGGCCATCTTCATCATGCTGCGTCGATTCTTTGTGCTCACGCCGGGTACGCACATCGAGGCGCGCATGCGCAACGGGCTCTATGAGCAGCTGCAAGACCTGCCCGTGGCGTTTCACGATCGCTGGCAGTCGGGCCAACTGCTGAGCCGGGCGGTAAGCGACCTCAATCTCATCCGTCGCTGGTTGTCGTTCGGCTTCGTGCTGCTCATCGTCAACGGTGTCACAATCGTCATCGGTTTCGTCGTGCTCATCAACTGGAGTCTCTGGCTCGGTCTGCTGTTTCTCGTGGCGAGCATTCCCCTCTGGATCTACGGCTACCTCTTCGAGAACAAGTACTCCGTGATCGCACGCCGCGCGCAAGACCAGCAAGGCGACCTCGCGACGGCGGTGGAAGAGAGCGTGCACGGCATTCGCGTGCTCAAGGCTTTCGGGAGGGGCAAACACTCGCTGCTGAAGTTCGCCGACCAAGCCGAGCTGTTGCGATCGACCGAGATCGAGAAGGCCAAAGCCATCGCGGGAATCTGGTTCTGGCTCATCCTGATTCCCGATGTGGCGTTCGCGCTTTGCCTGCTCGGCGGTGTAGCGCTGGCGGCGGCCGGCGAGCTGACCGTCGGTGAGCTGTTCGCCTTTTTCGCGACGGCCACCGTCTTACGATTCCCTATCGAGTCGATCGGCTTCTTGCTCTCGATGACCTTCGATGCCCGCACAGCCACCGACCGCTTCTTCGAAGTCATGGACGAGATCAACGTCATCACTGATCCCGCTCAGCCCGCGACGATCACGGCGCCCGAGGGGCGACTGACGTTCGAGAACGTGGTGTTCCGGTATCAGGATGCTGCCGCCGACACTCCCGGAACCCTGAACGGTGTCTCTCTGACGCTCGAACCCGGCGAAACTATGGCGCTTGTCGGCATTACTGGCAGCGGCAAGACCACGATGACCGCACTCGCCACGCGCCTCTACGACGTCACCGAGGGTCGCGTGTTGCTCGATGGCGTCGACATTCGCGACCTCACCCGCGAAGAGCTGCGCCGACACATCGCGATGGCTTTCGAAGATGCCACGTTGTTCTCGGCAAGCGTGCGCGACAACGTGTTGCTGGGTCGCCCCGAGCTGACCGAAAGCGAGAATCCCGCCGCCGCCGCCGAGGCCGACCGCGTGTTGGCCGAGGCGCTCATGATCGCGCAAGCCAACTTCGTTGACAGCCTTCCTGATGGTGTCGATACCACCGTGGGCGAAGAGGGGCTCAGCCTCTCGGGTGGCCAGCGGCAACGTCTCGCGCTTGCCCGCGCCGTAGCGGCAAACCCGGCGGTGCTCGTGCTCGACGACCCACTGAGCGCGCTCGATGTCGACACCGAAGCCCTCGTCGAGGCAGCGCTGCGGCGGGTGCTCGCGACCACCACCGGTCTCATCGTCGCGCACCGGCCATCCACCGTGCAGATGGCCGATCGGGTCGCCCTGCTGCAAGAGGGTCGCATCACCGACGTCGGCACGCATCGCGAGTTGCTCAAGCGAAACGAGCACTACCGGTATGTGATCTCGTCTCTCGAAGACGAAGAGCTCGCGGCCACTGAGCGAGCGGATCGCGAACTCAAGCTCGCCGAGCAAGAGGGGCGTCGTCGTGACGCCATCGACCGCGAGAGCAGAGTCATCGACAACGAAGGCGAGGTGACTCGATGAGCGTCACCGGTGTGGAGGGTGAAGAGCGCGACGACTTCTCGCGCGGCGAGTCGAAGGTCATGCGCGCGCGTTCGCTGCGCCTGCTGGGCTCGCTGGTGCAACCCGTGCGCGCGCGCATCGCCCTCACCATGGTCGTCATCATCATCTCCATCGCGCTTCAGGTTGCTGGCCCGGCGCTCATTGCCATCGGCATCGACCGCGCTTTGCCGGCCCTGATCGATCAGAACGACTGGATGCCCGTCTCACTGGTCGTCGGCGCCTACCTGTTCAGCGGCATCGTGGGGGCGTCGCTGATCGCCGTGTACCAGGTGATGAGCGCGCGGCTCAGCCAGGCCATCCTGATCGATCTGCGCAAACGTGTCTTTTTGCACACGCAGCGACTCTCGCTGGAGTTTCACGAGTCGTACACCTCGGGCCGCATCATCGCGCGGCAGACGAGTGACCTCGACTCGATTCGTGAGCTACTCGATTCGGGGCTCAACCAGCTCGTCTCGGGCCTCATCTACATGGGGTTCACGGCCGCCGCGCTCGTGCTGCTCGACCCCACCTCGGGCATTGTGCTCGCCATCTCACTCGTGCCGCTGCTGTTGCTCACGCGGTGGTTCCAGGTGCGCTCGCAGAAGCTGTTCCGCCAGACCCGCGTGGCCTCGGCGCGTCTCATCGTGCACTTCGTCGAGACGATGACCGGAATCCGTGCCGTCAAGGCGTTCCGCAAAGAGCCGCGCAACGCTCGTCAGTTCGCGAGCCACGTCGAGGACTACCGGCACACGAACGCGCGCGTCATCCAACTGTTCGGCATCTTCGATCCGGGGCTCGTGCTCATCGGCAACGTGACCGTCGCGGCGGTGCTCGTCGTCGGCGCGTTCCGCGTGGCCGACGGTGCCCTCGCGATTGGCGCCCTGCTCGCCATCGTGCTGTACACGCGCCGGTTCTTCGACCCGGCCGAAGAGATGGCGATGTTCTACAACTCGTACCAGTCGGCCGCAGCGGCGCTCGAGAAGATCTCGGGCGTGCTCGAAGAAACTCCCGGGGTTCCTGACCCGACGACGCCGATCGACCTGTGGAAGGCGCGCGGAACCGTGCACTTCGACCAGGTGCGCTTCTCGTACAACGACGACGCTGTCGTGCTACCCGACCTCGAGCTCACGATTCCGGCGGGCCAAACGATCGCGCTCGTCGGAACGACCGGCGCGGGCAAGTCGACGCTCGCCAAGCTCATCGCGCGCTTCTACGACCCCACTGAGGGCGCGGTGACCCTCGATGATGTCGACTTGCGCAAACTGCACCCGAAAGACCTGCGGCGCGCCATCGTCATGGTCACGCAAGAGGCGTACCTCTTCTCGGGAACGGTGGCTGACAACATCGCTCTCGGCAACCCCGAGGCGACTCGCGAGCAGATCATGGCGGCGGCGAAAGCCGTCGGAGCGCACGCGTTTATCGAGTCGTTGCCCAACGGGTACGAGACCGACGTCAACAAGCGCGGAGGTCGCGTCTCGGCCGGGCAGCGGCAGCTCATCTCGTTCGCGCGCGCGTTTCTCGCCGACCCGACGGTGCTCATTCTCGACGAGGCGACCGCTTCGCTCGACATCCCCAGCGAGCGGCTCGTTCAACAAGCGCTGCAAACGCTGCTGGCCGACCGAACCGCCGTGATCATCGCGCACCGGTTGTCGACCGTGGCGATCGCTGACCGGGTACTCGTCATGGAGCACGGCCGCGTCGTCGAAGACGGCACCCCGGCCGAGCTCATTGCGGGTACGGGCAAGTTCGCACAGCTACACGCGGCCTGGCGCGACTCGCTCGTTTAGCGGCGCGCAGAGTTCTGCGGTCGGCGTCGTTCACGACCGGCAGGTAGGGTTCGGTTCGTGACCGACCGGCCCGTGGATGCTCAGCCCGAGCCCGAGCCCGAGCCGGAGCCCGAGGTACTGCGGCCCCAGGGCTCCGCGCGCGAGGTGTTGCGCGAGTTCACCGTGCTCGGGCTCACATCGTTTGGCGGACCGGTCGCGCACCTCGGCTACTTTCGCGAACGGCTCGTGGTGCGCCGCCGCTGGATCAGCGAGCAGGGCTACGCCGAGCTCGTCGCGCTCGCCCAGTTCTTGCCCGGCCCCGCGTCGAGTCAAGTCGGTTTCGCGCTCGGGTTACACCGAGCGGGTGTGCTCGGCGGGCTCGCTGCCTTCGCCGCCTTTACCCTGCCGAGCGCCGCGCTGCTCGTGCTCGCCGCCTTCGCGGCACCCCAACTCGCCGGCCCCGTTGGCGCGGGGCTCATCACCGGCCTTAAGGTCGTGGCCGTTGCGGTAGTGGCACATGCCGTGTGGGGCATGGCGCGCACGCTGACGCCCGACCTGCGGCGCGCGGGCATCGCGGGCGCGGCTGGTGCGCTCGTGGTGCTGCTCGCGCTGTGGGGGGCAGCAGTCTGGGCACCGGTTGCAGCCATCGCGGTCGGGGCGCTCGCGGGCCTGCTGGTCTGCCGCTCTGAAGGCGAAGGTACCTCCCCTGCGGAAGACCCGGCGTTTGGGGCAGAACGAGTCGGACTCCGCATCCCGATTTCACGGCGCACTGGGGCCGTGTGCTTGGGTCTCGTTGCGCTGCTGCTGCTCGTGTTGCCGGTACTCGCGGCACTAGTGCCGAGCACGCCGCTCGCGGTACTCGACGCTTTTTGGAGGGCGGGTTCGCTGGTGTTCGGAGGCGGGCACGTGGTGCTGCCGTTACTCGAGACCGCAGTGGTCGGGCCGGGATGGGTGAGCGAGTCGCAGTTTCTGGCCGGGTATGGGGCAGCTCAAGCCGTGCCGGGCCCGCTCTTCACGTTCGCGGCCTATCTCGGGGCGTCGATCGCGCCCGGCGCCGAAGGGTTGCTGCTCGCCGGTATCGCCCTCGTCGCCCTCTTCGCACCCGGGCTGCTCTTCATGGTCGGCGTGTTGCCGTTCTGGGCGGCGCTGCAGCACGCTCCGGGGGTACCCGCCGCGGTGCGTGGTGCGAGCGCGGCAGTCGTCGGCGTGCTCGCCGCGGCGCTCATTGATCCCGTGATCACGAGCGCGATCGTTGACGTGCCGACAGCAGTGCTCGCCGTGCTGTGCACGGTACTGCTCATCGTGGCGCGCGTGCCGGCGTGGGCGATCGTGCTCGTTGGTGCCAGCGGCGGAATCTTGCTCGCCGTCGGTTAGCGCAGCTCTGTGCGGCGAACGCCGCCTGCTCGCCGGTATCGCCGCTCGCCGCTCGCCATTCGCCACTCGCCATTCGCCACTAGGCGGGCAGGTGCCGCGCGGCGGCGAGGTCGAGACGATAGTCAAGTTCGGCGTGGTCTACGCCGCCGCCGCGCCGCAGCGGCGTTGCCTCGGCGCGGTAGTGTGCGAGCGCTTCGGCTTCGTGGCCGGCGGGCGGCCGCCCGTCAGCGCGAACGACGCGCCACCACGGCACGCTCGACCCCTCGGTGGCCATGACGTGGCCCACCGCGCGGGCTTCGCGTGATCCCAACTCGGCGGCCACGTCGCCATAGGTCATGACGCGTCCGCGCGGGATCGCGTCAACGATGAGCAGCACCGCGCCGCCGAAGTCGAGGGGCGGCTCGCCCGCGGAGGGCATCCGTCGACCGGTCATGACAACGCTTTCGGCGTGGCCGCTTAGATGGTGAGCGAGCCGATTTTCTCGCCGTACTCGGTTTCGCCCGTTTCGACGAAGCCGATGCGGCGGAAGAACTCGCCCGGGCCGTCGTCGCCGGTCTCCCAAATGACGGTCACCGTGTGGAAACCGCGCTGACGCGCTTCGTCGGCGAGCTCGTGCACGGCGAACTTGCCAACACCTCGGCCCTGCGCCGTCGCGCCCACGTTGATGCGCCAAATGCAGCTACGAAATTCATCGCGCGGGTTCTCGGCGTCGAAGTTGCCGCGAATAAAGCCCACCACTTCGTCGCCATCGAGCACGACTCGCGCCCACGTCGTGGTGGGGTTGACATAGGCGTCGGCTGCCGAATATGAGACCGGCGTCACGAACTGCTCTTGCCCAGGTCTGAGCGTCAGGCCGTTCGCCGCAACGATGGTCTTCGCCGACAGTTCTTCGAGTCTCAAGGCGCCCATGCCCCCCAGGGTAGACGGTGGCCCTGACCCTCGGGGCGTCGATGTATCTCGATATCGAGATAATCCAGCGTGAACGGGTAGGCTGAAGCGTTGTACGCGTTACCAAAAGAAAGGCATTCCACAGTGGAGAAGATCAAGGTTAAGGGCACGGTCGTTGAGCTCGACGGCGACGAGATGACCCGAATCATCTGGCAGTTCATCAAGGACCGCCTGATTCACCCGTACCTCGATCTGACGCTCGACTACTACGACCTGGGCATTGAGCACCGGGATGCGACCGACGACCAGGTGACGATCGATTCGGCGCACGCGATCATCAAGCACGGCGTCGGGGTGAAGTGCGCAACGATCACGCCCGACGAGGCGCGCGTTGAAGAGTTCGGCCTTAAGAAGATGTGGAAGAGCCCCAACGGCACGATCCGCAACATCATCGGCGGCGTCATCTTTCGCGAGCCCATCGTGATCTCAAACATTCCGCGCCTCGTGCCCGGCTGGAACAAGCCCATCATCATTGGTCGCCACGCTTTCGGCGACCAATACCGCGCCACCGACTTTCGCTTCGAGGGCAAGGGCACGCTTTCTGTTCAGTTCACGCCGGACGACGGTTCAGAGCCGCTGAAATTCGAGGTCTACCAGTCGCCCGGCAGCGGCGTCGCCCAGGTGCAATACAACCTCGATGCGTCAATCCGCGACTTCGCGCGCGCTTCGCTCAACTATGGGCTGGCCCGCAACTACCCCGTGTACCTCTCGACGAAGAACACGATTCTGAAGGCCTACGACGGTCGCTTCAAAGACATCTTCGAAGAGGTCTTTGAGGCCGAGTTCAAGACTCAGTTCGACGCGGCAGGCATCACCTACGAGCACCGCCTCATCGACGACATGGTCGCGTCTGCCATGAAGTGGGAGGGCGGCTACGTCTGGGCGTGCAAGAACTACGACGGCGACGTGCAGAGTGACACTGTGGCCCAGGGCTTCGGCTCACTCGGCCTCATGACGAGCGTGCTCACGAGCCCCGACGGTCAGGTTGTCGAGGCCGAGGCAGCCCACGGCACGGTGACGCGGCACTACCGGCAGCACCAGCAGGGCAAGCCCACCTCGACGAACCCGATCGCGTCGATCTTCGCGTGGACGCGCGGGCTCATGCATCGCGGAAAGCTTGATGACAACGCACAGCTCATCGAGTTCGCCCAGACGCTCGAAGATGTTGTCATTGCGACGGTCGAGAGCGGCAAGATGACGAAAGATCTCGCGATCCTCGTCGGCGCAGAGCAGGCGTGGCTGACGACAGAAGGCTTCCTCGCGGCCCTCGATGAGAACCTGAAAGAGCGCCTCGGCGCGTAGTCGCCCATCAATCGAGGGGATGCCCGTGGCCGTGTGCCGCGGGCATCCGCCATTGTGCGGCAGAACATGCGCGAGTTGCGCTGAATATACCCCCGGGGGTATCGTGGCACGTGCGCTCACCAGCGCCCATCATTCATCGGAAGGAAACTCCGTGTGTTCACCGGCGCGCTGCGCATCCTGCGGCAAGACCACCTGGGCGGGCTGCGGCCAGCACGCCGACGAGGCGCTCGATGGGGTGCCCACCGCTGAACGCTGCACCTGCGGGTAGCCCGTCACCATGAGTCGTCTCGACCACATCGCGGCCGCCCGTTGGTCAACTCTCGGTGCGCTGAATAATGCGGCCGGAGGCGACTCGCTGGGCAGACTCGCCCGCAATGCGTGCACATGGTGAGCAACGGGGGCCGTTGTTGCGGCCTCGATTGAGACCGGATGCTTACGGTTGGAGCGTTTCGGACGCTATAGTGGGCCGATTTCCCTAGCTTGACTGATCGATGTTCCGAGGAGCCTCATGTCCCCGAATCACCGCCGCGCCCACCGTGCCCTTGCTGGTGCAGCCACACTGTTGCTGACACTCGGGATGACCGCGTTCGGTGCCACCGCCGCCGTGGCAGCACCTGCCGTCGATATCGCCATCGTGCCGGGCTCGCCCGAGGGCCCATCGGACTTTGTCGAGTGGAACGGTCTTGTTTATTTCAACGGGTTCAACGGAGCAGATCAGGTGCTCTACAGCTTCGATGGCACCACGGCGACCGAGGTCGTCGGTGGCGGCGACGGCCCACCGTTCGACATTTACGACTTGGTTGTTTACCAAGACAAAATCTTCTTCGCTGGCTTCGACGGTTCTACGTATCCGCTGTGGAGCTGGGATGGCATCGAATTCGAGGAAATCAGCGGCGGCGGCGACCCGGCTCCGACCTTCGTGGCCGAACTAGCGGTCTACGACGGCCTTCTCTACCTCAGAGGGTTCGACGGCTCAGACAGCGTGCTGTACAGCTGGAACGGATCGATCTTTGAGAAGCGTACGGGCGGCGATCCTGCACCGATCAACATCTTCGATCCAACCGTGTTCGACGGCAAGCTCTTTTTCGCCGGCTCCAACGGCACAGAAACTGTGCTTTACAGCTGGGCTGAAGTCCCCGGATTCGATGAGATCTCCGGCGGTGGAGACCCGGCACCGCTCGATCTGTTCGACCTATACGTGCACGATGGCATCCTTTATTTCTCCGGATCAGACGGGGGGGACTATGTGCTCTATGGCTGGGACGGCACAGACTTCAGTGTTGTGAACGGCGGGGGCGACACCGCACCGACGGATGTCGAGGATTTCATCACCTACAACGGGGCGCTCTACTTTCCCGGTTACGACGGATCCGACTACTACCTGTACTCGTGGGACGGCACGGACTTCACCCAGATCGTCGGCGGAACGGGCAGCGCCCCCACCCCAGACAGCCCCGGGAACTTCGTCATCTACAACGACGTGCTCTACTTCAACGGCGACGGAGACGTCAGCGACACACTCCACTCGTGGGACGGATCAATCTTCACCCGCTACGCCGCGCCGCCATTCGGCATGGAAGATTCGATCGTTTACAACGGAGTGCTCTACTTCAACGCCGAGGCCGAGGACGGCGATGGCATCGAGAACATTTGGTCGCTCCGCACGGCTGCTGTGCCAGAACTCGCCGACACAGGTGTCGACCCGGGAATTTCGCTTGGCCTCGCCGGAATGGCGCTCATCGCTGGCGTGGCTCTGCTTCTCACCACACGACGCCGCGAGGCGGAGCACGCCAAATAGAGGCTTCTCTGACCTCGATGAGGGAAAACGGTACGACCGCGGATACGTTGCCGACGAACTGAGCGAGTTGCTCGCGGTAGGGCGAGAGGACATTCCGATCCACATACTCAGCTCCGCGGAAGTCCTCAAAAGCACCATTTCAAAAGCGAGTCCGCTGGAGAAAGGTGACCAGCTCTGGGACGCGCTTCAACAGCTTCGCGCCCACAAGCAAATGAACCCGTTCGAGATCCGCGTCATGCGCGGCGAACGCCCAGCCGTT
>JBBRWT010000010.1:0-34575 GCA_038249035.1 Actinomycetales bacterium | reverse complement strand
TCAACGAGCAGGCCGGTGCGCCCGACCTGTGGGACGACACTGCGAACGCGCAGAAGGTCACGAGTGCGTTGAGCCATCGCCAGAGCGAGCTCAAGCGCATCACCGAGCTGCAGGCGAAGCTCGACGACCTCGACGTGCTCATCGATATGGCACGAGAGGCCGATGACGCCGATGCCGCCGATGCCGCAGCCGAAGCCGCGAGCGAGCTCAAGGGCATCGAGAAAACGCTCGCCGAGATGGAGGTGCAGACCCTGCTCGACGGCGAGTATGACGCCCGCCCGGCTGTTGTCACGATTCGCGCCGGTGCCGGCGGTGTCGATGCTGCCGACTTCGCCGACATGCTGCTGCGCATGTACCTGCGGTGGGCCGAGCAACACAAGTACGCAACGACCGTCATGGACATTTCGTACGCCGAAGAGGCGGGCATCAAGAGCGCAACCTTCGAAGTGGATGCGCCTCACGCTTTCGGCGTTCTCAGCGTCGAGGCGGGTACGCACCGCCTCGTGCGCATGTCGCCCTTCGGTGCCGCAGGCAAGCGCCAAACAAGCTTCGCCGCGGTCGAGGTAATCCCGCTGCTCGAAGAGAGTGCGGCGATCGAGGTGCCCGAAGCAGACATCCGCGTCGATGTCTTTCGTTCTTCTGGGCCGGGTGGGCAGTCGGTCAACACGACCGACTCGGCCGTGCGCCTCACCCACTTGCCGACCGGGCTCGTGGTGTCGATGCAGAACGAGAAAAGCCAGATTCAGAACCGTGCCGCGGCGATGCGCGTGCTGCAATCGCGCCTGCTCATCATGCAGAAAGAGCAAGAAGCCGCAACGAAGAAAGAGTTTGCCGGCACGATCACGGCAAGCTGGGGCGACCAGATGCGGTCGTATGTGCTCGCGCCCTACCAAATGGTGAAAGACCTGCGCACCGAGCACGAGGTCAACAACCCCTCGGCCGTGTTCGACGGTGACCTCGACGGGTTCATCGCCGCGGGCATCAAGTGGCGCAAGCAAAAGCCCGTCGACTAACAAGGCCCTCAGCCGTAGAGTGCTCAGCATGGTGAGCATCAACATCGTCGAAATTCCGTCGCGCGACCTCGAGCGGGCGCTCGGGTTCTACGCTCACGTGTTTGACGTTCAGCTCGAGATTTCTGAGGTTGACGGCCAACGAATGGTGTTCTTGCCCAACGATGACCCTGCGGCAGCAGCACTCGCGCTGACCGAGGGCGACGACTACGCGCCGAGCGGTGAGGGCATCCGGTTGTACATCACCGTCGATGACGTCGAAGCAGTGCTGGCGCGCGCCGTGAACGTTGGCGCGCAGATCGCCGCGGAGATCGAGGCAGTCGAGGGGTGGGGGCGCTATGCATCGTTCCGCGATCTCGAGGGTACGGTCATCGGCCTCACCGAACCCGAAACAGAATAAGTAGCGACTGAGAACGTCGCGCTCGCGGGTGTCGCACCCCGACGCCCGGGCTGGCGCCGCTTACGCTTGCCCCCGATGATTCGATTCGACGAGGTCTCTAAGGTTTACCGCGGAACAGCGCGTCCGGCGCTCAACGGCGTCAGTCTCGAGATTCTGAGCGGCGAGTTCGTGTTTCTCGTCGGTGCCTCCGGCTCAGGAAAATCGACTTTTTTGCGCCTTGTACTGAAAGAGGAAAGGCCCAGCAGCGGGGGAATCCACGTGCTCGGCCAAGACCTCGGTGCCATCTCGAGCCGCAAAGTGCCCTACTTTCGGCGCAACCTCGGGGTCGTGTTCCAAGACTTCCGGCTACTGCCCAACAAGACCGTGTTCGACAACGTCGCCTTCACCCTGCAGGTCATCGGCAAGAGCAAAGGCTTCATTCACGAGGCTGTGCCCGACGCGCTGAAGACAGTCGGGCTCGACGGTAAGGCTCAGCGCTTTCCGCACGAGTTGTCGGGCGGTGAGCAGCAGCGCGTCGCGATCGCGCGCGCTGTCGTCAACAAGCCCGCCATCCTGCTCGCCGACGAGCCCACGGGAAACCTCGACCCCGAGACAAGCGCGGGCATCATGGCCCTGCTCGAGCGCATCAACGCCAACGGCACGACCGTGATCATGGCCACCCACGACGCTGGCATCGTCGATCGGTTACAGCGCCGAGTGATCGAGGTCATCGGCGGGCGCATCGTGCGCGATGAGCGTGGGGGCGGCTACAAGACGCAGGCGCACCCGGTCGTCAACCAGGGCTTCGGCATGGCGCCATCTGCGCTTCCTGTGGTGGCGCCGTTCGCGGCACCCACGAGCGTCGGGGAGCAGCGATGAGACTCGGGCTCGTACTTAGCGAGGTCGGTCAGGGGCTTCGCCGCAACCTCAGTATGGTCATCTCGGTCGTGCTCGTGACCTTCATTTCGCTGACCTTCGTGGGCGCGGCAGTTCTCTTACAGATGCAAATCACCCAGATGAAGTCGTACTGGTTTGACCGCGCGCAGGTCGCGGTCTACATGTGCACCGAGTTCTCGACCGTCGGCGGGTGCGACCAGCAAGTAGCGACGCCCGACCAGGTAGCGCTCGTGCAGGCGCAGCTAGAAGGCGCCACGCTTGCGCCGTTCATCGACACGTTCTACTTCGAAACCCAGCAACAGGCCTTTGAGAACTTCCAAGAGCAGTTTGCAGGCGACGCGGTGGCTGACCTGATTACCCCCGAGTTGCTCCCCGAGGCGTTCTGGGTCAACCTCATCGACCCCACGCAGAGCGCCATACTTTCTGACGCGCTCGGAGGCCTCGCCGGCGTCGAGAGCATCGTTGACCAGCGCAGCTATCTCGACCAGATCTTCGACATTCTCAATGTATCGAGCCTTACAGCCATCGGCATCGCGGCCCTCATGCTTGTTGCGGCGGCGCTTCTCATCTCGACGACCATCCGACTGAGCGCGTTTTCACGCCGCCGAGAGATCGGCATCATGCGGCTCGTGGGCGCATCCAATCGCTTCATTCAGACCCCATTCATCATCGAGGGGGTCGTCGCGGCGCTCATTGGCTCGGTGCTCGCCGGGTTCGCGGTTGTCGGCATCGTTCAGTTCTTCGTGCAGGGTTACCTCGCTGAGACGCTTCCGCTCACGTCGTTCGTCGGGCTATCGGATGCCCTACTCGTCGTGCCCATCTTGCTGGGTGCCGGCGCGCTGCTCGCGGCGCTCTCGGCCAACGTCGCCATCACTCGCTACCTTCGCGTCTAGACGCCCGGGTATGCTGGAGGGCTCTGTGCGCCGTGCGCGGAGCATCCAGAGACCAATCGTGCAGGAGGTGAACAGTGCCCAAGGAAAAAGGCGAGAAAGTCGTCGCGACCAACCGTAAGGCGCGTCACGACTACACGATCGAAGACACGTTTGAGGCCGGCCTTGTGCTCAGTGGCACTGAGGTCAAGTCGTTGCGCATGGGCCGCGCTAGCCTCGTCGACGGGTACGGCTTCATCGACGGCGGTGAGGCGTGGCTCGACGCCGTGCACATTCCCGAGTACACGCAGGGCACGTGGACCAATCACCCACCCCGCCGCAAGCGCAAAATGCTGCTGCACAAGGCGCAGATCATCAAGATCAGTCAGAAAGTCAAAGAGGGCGGCTACACCCTTGTGCCGCTGCGCATCTACTTCAGCGACGGGCGCGCCAAGGTCGAACTCGCCGTCGCGAAAGGCAAGAAAGAGTACGACAAGCGGCACGCCCTGCGCGAGCGACAAGACAAGCGCGAGGCCGACCGGGCCATGCGTACGCGCAACCGGCTGGGCGACTAGGCGGTCGCAGGTGCGCGCCGATCCTCCGTCTAGCGGGCAGTGAAGCGCGCGTCGACAGCCGCCTCGACTCGAATGAGCTCGGGCCGCAACGAGAGTCCGCCACCACCGCTTCGGGCATCCATCGCCATCATCATCGCCTTCTCCATGCGTGGCGAGGGGCCACCGCCCGAGCCGCCACCGTCGAGCATGCCGGGGTCGGCGAGTGCGACGGCGGTCACCGATCCGAGACCGATCGCGGCGGCGAGCACCTCGGCCTTCGCGAGCGCGTCAGCGACGGCGCGAGTGCGCACCTCGGAGCGCTCGAGGTCGAGCCGGGCATCCGTCAGCGACCACCCGAGGCTGTCGATCGAGGCTGTTTCGTGGGCGCCGAGGGCGTCGACGAGGTCGGCGACGGCCTGCACGTCGCTCACCACGGCGAGCCCGCTGACGCTCGCATGGTGCACGAGCGGCAACTGGGTGCCGTCATTGGTCCAGGGTCGTTGCGTCGAGACTTGAACGCGGTCGGCCGACCAGCGGGTCACGGGGCCGGCATCGGGATCGTGCATCGCGGCGATCGTCGCGCTCACTGCATCGAGAGCGGCGGTCGCGCGCTCCAGCACGGGCGCGCGCTCGGGGCCGTCAGTCGCGATCGTGAAGCGCAGGATGCACTGCTCTGGCTCAAGGTCACTCCAAGCCGCGCCTGCACGGTGATGACGGTTTCGGCGCCTGTTGCGCTCATGCGGGGCTCCCTAGAGTCGCGGTCAGGTGTGACGTATACTGTAGGGCTACGCCGACAATGGCGTCTGATCGCCCGGGCTTCGCGCCGCGGGCCCCCACAACTCCACAGTGCGTGATAGTGACCCGCTCGTAGTGCCTTGGGGTGCCGCGAGTGACCGAGGGGATGATCGGTTTCGACATCGCCTGCGAAACGGTGAGAAGCGGGTCGAGGATGCAGAGTTATCTCGTAAACGATCTCTGCAAACAACAGGTGCCAATGCTAAGCGCACCGACTTCGCTCTCGCCGCCTAGGCAGAGTCGATAGTCCGTCAGTCCGGGTGCGTCTCCGACCCGATCACTGACGTCATTTAGGAGACTTGCTGCGTGCCTGCGTCTCAGGTGCACGCGGGACTAAAACTGAGGCTGGGCTCGTCGACCTAGGGGTCTGCAACAAAGGTCGGAGCCGAGCAGAACGATTCAGCAGACTACACCCGTAGAAGGCTCTGGCTCTCAGCGATGGACGGGGGTTCAATTCCCCCCATCTCCACCACTGGTCGCTGTCACGCACTGATGGACCTTTCTGTCAGGATTGCCTAATGCGCACCCTGCTCAACATCATTTGGCTCGTTCTCTCGGGCTTGTGGCTGTTCCTTGGCTACGCCCTCGCCGCACTCGTCATGTTCGTACTTATCGTCACGATTCCGTGGGGTATCGCGGCTTGGCGCATCGGGGTGTACTCGCTATGGCCGTTCGGCAAGACCGTCATCGACAAGCCCAACGCGGGCGTGTGGTCGATTCTCGGCAACGTTATCTGGGTGCTGCTCGCCGGCATCTGGCTCGCGATCGGCCATCTCACGTCGGCGGTCGCCCTCGCGATCACGATCATCGGCATTCCTTTCGCGATCGCGAATATCAAGATGATCCCCGTCGCACTGCTGCCCCTCGGCAAGCAAATCGTCGATATTCGGTGACCCTCAAGCACTCGTTACTTGCCCTGCTCGTCGTCGTCATTTGGGGCGGCAACTTCGTCGTTATCGATGCTGGCCAAGAGAATGTTCCGCCGCTACTTTTTCTCGCCCTGCGCTTTCTCGTGGTGTGCGTGCCCGCCGTGTTCTTTCTGAAGCCACCGGGAATCGGCTGGCGTCAGATTCTGCTCGTCGGCGGCTTTCTCAGTCTCGGCCAGTTCGCTTTGCTGTACCTCGCGCTCGCGCTCGGCATGCCTCCGGGTCTCGCCTCGCTGCTGCTGCAGACGCAAGTGATGTTTTCGATCGTCGTGGCGGCCGTCGTGCTGCGCGAGCGCCCAACCCGTCGGCAGTTGGTAGGAATCGTGATCGGGATGCTCGGCCTCGCCCTTGTCGTCGTCGGCCACTCGCAGGCCGCTCCGTGGCTGCCGCTCGTGGTGACGCTCGCGGCAGCGCTCTCGTGGGCCATCGGAAACGTGCTCGCCCGACGCGCCCAGGCAACCTCGGGGCTCTCGCTCGTGGTCTGGTCGGGATTGGTCGTGCCCCTGCCGGCTCTCGGGCTCTCGCTCGTCGTCGATTCGCCCCCGGTGGTATGGCAGGCGCTCACGAGCTTGTCGTGGGTGGCAATCGGCAGCACGATCTATACGGCGGTGTTCGCGAGCCTCATCGGCTATGGCATCTGGAACTCGCTTCTCGCACGCTACCCGACGAGCGCCGTAGTGCCGTTCACGCTGTTGGTTCCTGTGGTGGGCATCCTTGTCGCGTGGCTCGTGCAGGGCGAGGTGCCCACGGTCACCGAGTTCGTCGGCGGGGTGATCATGCTCGGTGGCCTCGCCGCCGCGGTGCTGCAACCGCGTCGTGCGCCGTCGTACAGCCGCAGCATTCGGAGTAAACAAAACTTGACATGATGTAGCGTCTGCTTTACCTTGAGCATGTCAGCAATTGTTGACACGCCCGATGAGCAGGAGCAGAGCATGGCCAGTGAAGAACGCAGTTCGTGGGTGATGGTCGTTGTCGCGACTACCGCCTACGTCATCTACCTCAGCCTCGTACTGAGTGGGGGAGCGGCCCTGCCTCTGGCGCCCGCCGACTACGGCTGGCAAGTGCTCTGGACGATCCTGGGTGCGATCGTTGTTGCCGTGCTGGCCGAGATCGGCCTCGCCATCGTCGACGGTGTTCGCGGCGACAAGACGGGGCGGCGCGACGAGCGTGACCGCCGCATCCACCAGCTCGGTGAATACACCGGGCAAGCGTTCATCGTCATCGGCGCCCTTGCCGCCCTGATTCTCGCGATTCTCGAGGCCGACGCGTTCTGGATCGCCAACGCCGTCTACCTCGCGTTCGTGCTGTCGGCCGTGCTCGGGTCGATCACCAAGATTGCGCTTTATCGGGGAGGCCTGCCGACATGGTGAAACCCACCCGCGTGACCAACAGCATCCGCACCCTGCGTTTTCTTGCCGGCGAGATGACTCAGGCCGAGCTCGCCGAGAAGGTCGGCGTCACTCGGCAGACCATCATCGCGATCGAGCAAAGCAAATACTCGCCGTCGCTCGAAGTCGCCTTTCAGATCGCAGCCTCACTCGGGGTCCGCCTCGACGAGGCCTTCACCTATCCCGCCATTGGAGAAAAAGCATGACCACCACGTCTACCACCGCCACTATGGACGCCATCGCCCAGCGCGGTTACGGCTCAACCGCGGTACTCGGCGTCGAACGGATCGCCGTGCCAACACCGAACTCGAAGCAGGTACTCGTACGCGTGTTGGCCGTGAGCCCCGACTCGGGCACCGTGCACATCATGAAGGGCGACCCCCTCGCGGTGCGCCCTGTGCTGGGGTTGCGCGCGCCCCGCCAGCCCATCATCGGGCTCGCGTTCGCGGGCGTCATCGAGTCGGTTGGGGCCGAGGTGCAGGGCTTCGCACCCGGCGACCGTGTCGCCGGAACCGCTCCGGCCGCTTTCGCTGAGTTCGTGGTCGCGTCGCCCGCCAAGATCGCCCACGTTCCCGGCAGTGTGTCGATGACGGATGCCTCGACCCTCGGTGTCTCGGCGAGCACGGCCCTGCAGGCCCTGCGCGACGGCGCCCGCGTGCAGCCGGGGCAGCGTGTGCTGATTATCGGCGCGGGCGGTGGAGTTGGATCGTTTCTCACCCAGCTTGCCGTCGCTGAAGGCGCGCGAGTCACGGGCATTGCGAGCGCGGCCAAGTCCGCGTTTGTTCGGTCGCTCGGGGCTGAGCGCGTTATCGACTACCGGCGCAGCACGGAGCCTGCCGATTGGGGCAGCTTCGACGTCATCATTGAGGCGGCCGACGGCCGCGCACTGCACGTGCTGCGCCGTGCCCTCACGAAGCGCGGCACTCTGGTGATCGTGGGTGCTGACAAGTCAGGAGGGCCAGTGCTGCGCGGAAGCGATCGACAACTGCGAGCCCTCCTGGTCAACCCGTGGGTGAAGCACACGCTGCGCGCCGTGATGCAGAGTGAAAACGGGGCTGACATGGCTGTATTGCTCGACATGCTCGCCTCGGGCCGCATCCGCGCCGCGATCGACGAGGTGGCGCCCGTAGATGGTGCGATCGACCTCATTGGCCGTCTCGCGCGACAAGAGGTTACGGGCAAGGCTGTGATCGAGTTCGGCCACGAGGGCGAGTGACGCGCCGACCTCCTGCCGTGCCGTGTGCCGCCGCGGCACGACGGGTTAGTCAGTGACGCCGGCGAGCGAGCCGGTGATCTGCCCTTCCGGGTCGTAGATCACGCACAGTACCTCGCGATCACCGCCCGCCCAGCTGGCATCAGTCGGGTAGTAATAGCTGAAGTCGAAACGCGAGTCGAGGTACGGCTCGCCGACGAACTGTTCAAATGCGGGAATGCACAGTGCCTCGGCCTCGCTGATCACCAGTTCTTCGCCGGGGTATGACGACTCACCGAGTTCGTGCGCCGAATAGATCTCGCTGTCGTGAGCTAGATCGCACGGGACGGTGGGTACGGTCACCACTTCTCCGTTCGCCCGAGCGTCGTTCAGACAGTCGCCGACCTGCAGGGCGAAGGCGTCAGTCTGCGCATTGGCGTCGATGATCTGCCCGGTGTCATCGCGAATCGGGGCGTCGTCGGGCGCGGTCGTTCCGGCGCTTGTGCATCCCGACAACGCAGCGACGACGACTGCGGTCGCGATGATCGCGATCGGCAGTCGTCGTCGTGTCGAGGCGCTCACACGGCCGATGGTCAGCGGCCGATGTTTTGCAGCGACCCTGTGACCTGACCGGCCTCGTCGTAGATCGTGCAGAGGATCTCGCGGTCGCCGCCTGCCCAGCTGCCCTCGGTGGGGAAGTAGTAGCTGTAGTAGTACTGCGAGTCAGCGTACTCGACGCCCACATAGCCGGCGAAGGCGTCGAGACACGCAGCGTCGGCTTCGGTGACGACAGCGTCGGTGCCGGGGAAGGTGTCACCTTGCATGATGACCGAGGCGTAAATCTCGCTGTCGTGCGGCTCGGAACACGGCACGGTCGGAACGGTGTCTACGGTGTCGGTTGCGGTGGAGTCGTTGAGACAGTCGCCTACCTGAAGCGTGAAAACGTCGGTGTTGTCGTTGCCATCGATGACTTCGCCGGTGTCATCGCGAGTCGGGGTGCCCCCACCCGTGAACTGGTCGATCAGACTGCAGCCGCTGAGCGCGAGGCCTGCGGAGGCGACGGCGACGATTGCGAGGGCTCGCGCCCAGGGCGCGGAGGAAACGATAGTCACGATGTGCTCTTTTCTGCTTGGGATGGAAGAACAGCAGCGGGCGCAATCGTTGCAGCGAGAAGCGCTCGTCAGCGAGCCTACTCAGCCTTCAGGCGCTGCAACACCTCTTCGTGCAACAGTCCGTTGGTAGCCAGCGCGCTGCCGTGCCATGGCCCAGGCTCACCATCGACCGAAGTGAACCGTCCTCCCGCTTCTTCGATGATCGGCTGCACAGCGGCCATGTCGTAGGGCTGCAGGTCGAACTCACCCGCGATGTCGATCGCCCCTTCGGCGACAAGCATGTACGACCACATGTCACCGATGGCGCGCGCCCGCCAGACGGAGCGCGTGAGAGCGATGATCGGGTTCAGCCGCCCGGCCTGATCCCATCCCGGCAGGCTGTTATAGCTAAGCGAAGCGTCGGCGAGGTCGCTCACCCCGCTCACCGCGAGCCGCCGCGCAGCGCCGCCGTGCTGCGCCGTGTGTGCGCCGAGGCCATGTGCGCCCCACCAGCGTTGCCCGAGCGCGGGAGCGCTGACGACGCCGAGCACCGGTACAGCATCCACCGCCAAAGCAATGAGGGTGCCCCAGATGGGAACACCGCGCAAGAAGTTGGCCGTGCCATCAATGGGGTCGATGATCCACTGCCGGTGCGCCCCCGCGCCGACGCCGACGGCGGTGCCGTACTCTTCGCCGAGAATGCCGTCGTCGGGCCGCGCGGCCGTGAGGCCATCACGAATTGAGCGTTCGACGGCCTGGTCGGCATCGGTCACCGGGGTGCGGTCGGGCTTGGTCGTCACCCTCAGGTCAACCGCACGAAAGCGGTCGATCGAGATAGTGTCGGCGCGGTCGGCCAGGTCAAGCGCGAGCGCCAGATCCGCGGCGAGGTCGGTGTCGCTGTCGTGAGCGCTGTTATCGCCGGTGCCGCTGCGCGCAGGAGAGGGGGATGCCGTAGTCACGACTTCAGCGTATCGGCGCCGGTTCGTCCGCTCGGGGTCATCAGGGTTGCCAGCAGGCGTTGAAGAGAATCAAGGCGTTCGGCACCGAATTCGCCGAGCTCGCCCGCCGCCGCCCGCTCGACGAGCTCGCAGTCGGGAGCGTCTGGTAGGTGAGTGCAGCCACGTGGGCACGAGGCACCGATCGCGGCGAGGTCGCCGAATGAGCGCAGAATGTTGTCGGGGTCGACGTGCCCGAGTCCGAACGAGCGGATGCCAGGGGTATCAATGATCCACCCACCGCCGGGAAGCCGCAGCGAGACGGTTGATGACGACGTGTGGCGCCCCCGCCCAGTGACGGCATTGACGACACCAGTGGCGCGGTGGGCGCTCGGAACGAGGGCGTTGACCAGGGTGGACTTACCCACGCCCGAGTGCCCGACGGCAACCGTTGTGCGGTCACGCAGCAGGTCACGAAGCGCATCGACGGGCGGCGCGTCAGATCTGCTCTCGACGACGTTGAGGTCAAGACCGCGAAACTGGGCGAGAAACTCGGCCGGATCAGCGAGGTCGGTCTTCGTCATGACGAGCAACGGCTCGATCCCAGCATCGAACGCGGCCACGAGGTAGCGGTCAACGAGGCGCGAGCGCGGTTCAGGGTTCGCGGCAGCGACCACGATGAGCAGTTGATCGGCGTTGGCCACGATGATGCGTTCGATCGCGTCGGTGTCGTCAGCGCTGCGCCGGAGCAAAGTGCGGCGATCGTGGATGCGCACAATACGGGCGAGTGAACCCTCGTCACCCGTCGCATCGCCGACCAGATCCACCTGATCACCGGTAACGATCGCACTCGTGCGCAGCTCACGCGCGCGGGTAGTGATCACCTCGCGCTCGTCGGGGCCACCCTCGTCAACGAGGCACAGGTAGCGACCACGGTCGACCGTGACGACGCGGCCGACCACGGCATCTTCATGAGCGGGTCGCTGCTTTGACCGCGGTCGGTTGGCCTTGGGGTTAGGCCGCGACCGAATCATCGACTCGTCGTACTCGTCGTACTCGTCGTCGTCATCGGGCGGTAGCCAGCTCACGGTGAAGGCGCCGTCTGGTCGAGCATCGAGCTCCACAGCTCGACGAATTGCGGCAAGGTCTTGGCCGTCGATCCGATGTCGTCGACCAGCACACCGTCGACGGCGAGGCCGACAATGGCCCCCGCTGTTGCCATGCGGTGATCTTCGTAGACGCGCCACGGGCCACCATGCAGTGGTCGTGGCTCGATGGCGAGACCGTCGTCGAGTTCGGTCGCTACGCCTCCGAGTGTCGTGATTTCGGCCGAGAGGGCGGCGAGCCGGTCGGTCTCGTGGCCGCGAAGGTGTCCGATGCCCGTGATGGTGCTCGCCGTGCCCGCCAGTGCTGCGAGCGCGACGAGCGCGGGTGCTAGCTCGCCACCGGTAGAGAGGTCGAGGTCGACGCCGGGCATAGCCGCACCGCCGAGCAGTCCGGCGCCACCGTCAACCACGAGTGACTCGCCGTCGCGGTGCACGGTGGCCCCAAAGAGCGGCAGCAGCGTCTCGAGATCGGCGCCGACCTGCGTGGTTGATCGCGGCCATCCCTCGATAGCGACCGTGCCGCCCGCCACAATCGCGGCGACAAGAAACGGAGCCGCGTTCGATAGATCGGGCTCGATGGTCAGTTCGCGCCCCGCGATGGGCGTGGCCGGCACGATCCACACTCCCGGCTCGGGGCTCTCAACAACGACGCCGCGCTCGGCAAGAGCGGCAATGGTCATCTCGATGTGGGGCATCGAAGGCAGTCGTTCGCCGGTGTGGCGCAGCACGAGACCCTCAGTGAAACGCGGGGCCGCCAGCAGCAGGCCCGAGACGAACTGGCTCGAGGCCGACGCGTCGATCGCGATCTCGCCGCCGCGAACCACACCCGTGCCCCACAGGCTGAAGGGCAGGGCGCCCCGACCGTCGTCGTTGACGTCGACACCGAGCGCGCGCAAAGAGTCGATTGTCGTTCGCATGGGGCGGCGGCGGGCACTCTCGTCGCCGTCGAAGGCCACCGGTCCGAGTGCGAGTGCGGCCACGGGCGGAAGAAAGCGCATCACAGTGCCCGCCAGGCCGCAGTCGATCGCGGTGCTGCCCGAGAGCTCGGCCGCGGGAGTAATGCGCAGGTCCGGGCCGTAAGCGCCATCTCCGGGCACTTCGTCGATGCGAACGCCGAGCGAACGTAGCGCCTCGATCATCAGCAATGAGTCGCGCGAGTGCAACGGTCTCCGCAGTAGCGAGGGCCCCTCGGCAAGGGCAGACAGCACGAGTTCGCGGTTTGTCAGGCTCTTGGAACCGGGAAGGCTGACGCGAGCCGCGAGCGGGCCGATCGCGCGAGGAGCCAGCCAGTCGTCGTGCGTAGACCCTGCCACAGAGACGCCAGGGCGCTCCTCGTCGCCGTACGGCGAGAACCGCGCTCCGGAATAGGTGAAGACCTGCATCGGTTATCAGGGTAACGGCACCGCGTGGTGCCCGGATGACGAAAGAAGATGCCCATGGCGACGCTGCAACTCGACCGACCGGTGTCTGCACCGGCGCGCTCGATAGACTCGCGCCTGATGACTGAACCAACGCAGCCCGAGCCGACGCAGCCCGAGGCCACGCAGCCCGAGCCGACGCAGCCCGAGGCGACCGAACTCGCCGAGCGACGGCGCCTGTTTCAAGAGCAGGCGTTGCCCTTCATGGACCAGTTATATGGCGCCGCAATGCGCATGACGAAGAAACCTGCTGACGCGGCCGATCTCGTGCAAGAGACCTTCGTCAAGGCGTTCGCGGCATTCAACCAGTTTGAGCAGGGCACGAACCTCAAAGCCTGGCTTTATCGCATTCTGACCAACACGTTCATCAACGTGTACCGCAAGAAGCAGCGCGACCCGTATCAGGGCACGATCGACGAGCTTGAAGACTGGCAGATGGGTGGGGCAGAGTCGGCGACATCGACCACTACCCGTTCGGCCGAGGCCGAGGCTATCGACCGCATGCCGGCGAGCGCGGTGAAAGATGCGTTGCAGTCGATTCCGGAAGACTTTCGACTGGCGGTTTACTTTGCCGACGTTGAGGGCTTCGCTTACCAAGAGATCGCCGACATCATGAAGACCCCGGTGGGCACCGTCATGAGCCGCTTGCACCGTGGTCGACGCCTGTTGCGTGAGCTGCTGGCCGATTACGCCCGCGAGCGCGGAATGACCGCTCCGGATTCGGTGGCCACGACGAAAGAGAGCGCGCAATGACCGACTGCGGCTGCGACAAGGCTAAGGCCGAGCTCGAGGAGTTTCTGCACAACGAACTCACTCCTCAGGAACATGACGACATTCGCGAGCACATGGAGAACTGCGACGACTGCTCCGCCGAACACCTCGTGGGCGTCACTCTGACAACGAAGGTCAAAGAGGCGTGTCAAGAGAAGGCACCCGACGAGCTGCGCGACATGATTCTCGGATCACTCGAACGGCTCGACGCCGCGCGCTAGCTCAGCGCGGCATCCATGATGTCAGCGTGTTCCTTCGCGCTGCGCTTGCTCGAGCCCGTCGCCGGTGAGGCCGAAGCATGCCGCGAGATGACGCGCATCGCGGGCATGCCTCGCTTCTGCGACTCGAGCGCGAGGAACGGCCAGGAGCCCTGGTTCTCGGGCTCGTCTTGCGCCCAAACGATCTCAGCGTTCGGGTAGCGGTCTATCACCGCGCGCAGCTCGGCCTCGGGCAGCGGGTGAAACTGCTCCAGACGCACGAGGGCGACCCCGGTTGTTCCGCGCTTTTCGACCTCGGCCGTGAGGTCGTAGTGGATCTTGCCAGCGTGCAGCAATACCCGGCGCACGGCGCCGGCATCCACCACCGTCGCGTCATCGATGACGGGCTCGAAGCGGCCGCTCGTGAAATCAGCAACCTCACTCGTTGCGCCGCGCAGTCGCAACATGGCTTTCGGCGTGAAGACGATGAGCGGGCGGCGCGGGCGAGCGTAGGCCTGTCGGCGCAGCAGGTGAAAGTACGACGCCGGCGTCGAAGGGCGCGCGATCGTCATGTTGTCTTCGGCCGCCATTTGCAAGAACCGTTCGATGCGCGCCGACGAGTGGTCGGGCCCCTGGCCTTCGTAGCCGTGCGGCAGCAGCAGCACGACGCTCGAGCGCTGGTTCCACTTTTGCTCGGCTGACGAAATGAATTCGTCGATGATCGTTTGAGCGCCGTTGGCGAAGTCGCCGAACTGGGCCTCCCACAGAACGAGGGCGTCCGGCCGCTCGACCGAGTAGCCGTACTCGAAGCCCATTGCGGCGTACTCACTCAACAGCGAGTCGTAGATCCAGAACCGGCCTTGGTTCTCGCTGAGGTTGGCCAGCGGCAACCACTCTTGGCCGTTCATGCGATCGTGCAATACGGCGTGGCGCTGCACGAACGTGCCGCGGCGCGAGTCTTGCCCGGCCATGCGCACGGGCGTGCCCTCCATGAGTAGCGAGCCGAGTGCCAGTAGCTCGCCAAAGCCCCAGTCGATTTGGCCAGTGCGGCTCATCTCGAGGCGCTTCTTGAGCATCGCCTGAAGCTTGCTGTGAACGGTGAACCCGGCAGGCGGGTTGTCGTGTGCTTCGCCGATGTGCTGGATGACCGCCACGTCGACACCCGTCGACTCGGGCTCGCCGGCCAAGTCGTCATGCTCGGTCACCGGGCCAGGTGCGACGATCGGCATGCTGCCCGTCTGCGCGGCATGGGTCTCGGCGAAGGCCACCTCGAGGCGGTCTTGGAAGTCGCGGTGAGCGGCCTCGAACTCTTCTTCGGTGATATCACCGCGACCGACGAGCGCCTCGGAGTAGAGCGTTCGCACCGAGCGCTTCGCTTCGATCAGGTTGTACATGAGCGGCTGCGTCATCGAGGGGTCGTCTCCCTCATTGTGGCCGCGACGGCGGTAACACACAAGGTCGATAACCACGTCACGCTTGAACTGCTGGCGGTAGGCAAACGCGAGCTGGGCCACGCGAACCACAGCCTCGGGATCGTCGCCGTTGACGTGGAAGATGGGTGCCTGAATCGTCTTGGCGACGTCGGTCGAGTAAACCGACGTGCGGCCCTCGCCGGGAGGCGTTGTGAAGCCCACCTGATTATTGACGACCACGTGAATGGTGCCGCCCGTGCGGTATCCGCGCAGCATGCTTAACTGCAAAGTCTCGAGCACGACGCCTTGACCGGCCATCGCCGCATCACCGTGCACAAGTACCGCGAGAGTGGTGAATGACCCGATCGCCTTGCGATCTTGTTTGGCGCGCACAATGCCCTCGAGCACGCCGTTGACGGCCTCGAGATGGGAGGGGTTCGCGGCAAGCGAGACGGTTAGTTGCTGGCCCTGGGCCGAGGTGAAGACACCCTCGGTGCCGAGGTGGTACTTCACGTCACCCGAGCCCTGTACCGAGCGCGGGTCTTGCGTGCCCTCGAACTCGCGGAAGATCTGCCCGTAGGTCTTGCCTGCGATGTTCGCGAGTACGTTGAGCCGACCACGGTGGGCCATGCCGATCGCGACCTCGTCGAGGTCATGTTCGGCCGCGCCTTGCAAAATCTCGTCGAGCAGGGGGATGACCGACTCGCCACCCTCGAGGCTGAAGCGCTTCTGCCCGACGTATTTGGTTTGCAGGAAGGTCTCGAATGCTTCGGCCTGGTTGAGCTTGCCGAGAATGCGCATCTGTTCGTCACGCGTGGGCTTCTGGTATGGCTTCTCGAGGCGTTCTTGGAACCAGCGCCGTTGCTCGGGCTCTTGAATATGCATGAACTCGATACCCACAGTGCGGCAGTAGGTGTCGCGCAACACACCGAGCACCTCGCGCAGCAGCATCGAGCGCCGACCACCGAAGCCGCCCGTGACGAAGTCCCGATCGAGATCCCAGAACGTCAGACCGTGGCTCGAGATATCGAGGTCGGGGTGGGTGCGCTGTTGGTACTCGAGCGGGTCGACGTCGGCCATGAGGTGCCCACGAACGCGGTAGGCATTGATGAGTTCGTGCACTCGCGCGGTCTTGTTGATCTGATCAGAGAGATCAACGTGAATGTCTTGCGCCCAGTGGATCGGGTCGTACGGAATGCGCAGGTCGGCGAAGATGTCTTCGTAGAAGCGGCGCTCGCCGATGAGCAGTTCATGCAGCTTCTTGAGGAACTCGCCCGACCCGGCGCCCTGAATGACACGGTGGTCATACGTGCTCGTGAGCGTGATGGTTTTGCCGATGCCAAGGTCGGCGAGCGTCGACTGAGACATGCCTTGGAACTCGGCCGGGTACTCGAGTGCGCCGGCGCCGATGATCGCTCCCTGCCCCCGCATGAGACGCGGCACCGAGTGCACCGTGCCGATGCCGCCCGGATTCGTGAGCGAGATGGTGTTGCCCTGAAAATCGGCGGCCGTGAGCTTGCCGTCGCGGGCGCGTTTGACGACATCTTCGTAGGCGGCGATGAAGTCGCCAAAGCCCATGCCCTCGCACTTCTTGATGCCTGGCACCGTGAGTGATCGCGTGCCGTCAGGCTTCGGCAGGTCGATTGCGATGCCCAGGTTGATGTGGCCCGGGGTCACGACGACAGGCTTGCCGTCGACCTCGTCATAGAACACGTTTTGGCTGGGAAATTCGCGCAGGGCACGCACCATGGCCCACGCGATGAGGTGCGTGAAGCTGACCTTGCCACCGCGGGCGCGCTTGAGGTGGTTGTTGATGACGATGCGGTTGTCGATGAGCAGCTTCGCCGGGATGGTGCGTACGCTCGTCGCCGTCGGCACCGAGAGGCTCGCATCCATGTTCGTCGCGAGGCTCTTGGCCATGCCCTTGAGCGGGGTGACGATGTCGTCGATCAGGCCGTCACCGTCGGCATCGACGGGGAGCGTCAGTGCGCCAGTGGCCGGAGCGGGCGCCTGCGCCGGAATGGGTGTGGGCTGCGGGGCGATCGAGGTGGTGCGGGCGACAGGCTGGCTGCCGGTGGCGGGCACGGATGCGGAGGGCACGGATGCGGAGGGCACGGATGCGGAGGGCACGGATGCGGAGGGCACGGATGCGGAAGGCACTTCGGCGGGCACGGCGGGCACGGCCGGCACGGCGGACACTTCGACCGGTGTCGCGGCGTCATCACCGTGCGCTGAGGTCTCGGCGCCGGCGGTGGTCGACTGGTGGTACTTCTCGAGAATTGGCCACCACGACGGGTCGACCGTGTTCTTGTCGACCTTGTACTGCTCGTACAGTTCGTCGACGAGCCACTCGTTGGCTCCAAATTCGCCCGCGGCTCCGCCGTCGGGTCCTACTCCGGTCATCTGGCTCGACACAGCCAACCGCCCACTTTCGCTTCACATCGAGGGGTGTGCAACCGACGGCGCCCTCGCTGACTCCGCCTGGTCAAGCTTAACGGTTCTCGTGGCCCGCCATCACGTGCCCGGCACGCGAGTACCGTTGATTCGTGCGATTCTTTGGCGAACCCCCAGCCCCCGACCTCACCTATAGTGACGTCTTTCTCATGCCCCAGCATTCGGCGGTGGGCAGCCGACTGGCCGCCGAACTTGCCGTTGATGACCCGACGGGCCTGCGCATCCCTATCGTTGCCGCCAACATGACGTCGGTCACTGGCTCGCGGCTCGCGGTCGCGCTGGCCCGGCGCGGCGGCCTTGGGGTGTTGCCGCAAGACCTTCCGGCGCAGCAACTCGACGCCGAGATTCGCGCGGTGAAGGCGGCCTCAACCCTGCTCGACCCGCTCGTGCTCGTGGCGCCGGGCACCACGGTGGCCGCGGCGCGGGCTCTGGTCGCCGATACTCTCGGGGCGCTGCTGACGATCGTCAACGCTGACGGGGTGCCCGAGCGCAGCATCCCGGCCGCAGCACTGTGTCACGCGCTAGCCGATTCTGTCGTCGGCGACCTCGTTGCGGCCTCTGTGCCGTCGATTGACGACGACGATGTGACCGAGCCGCGCGCCGCGTTTGACCTGATCGACGCGGCCGGTGTTGAGGCCGTTGCGGTTCGCCATCACGGGCGCATCATCGGCTCGCTGAGTGCGCGTAGCGCCGTGCGGGCAACGCTGTATTCGCCGGCGGTGGATGCCCACGGTCGCCTGCGCGTCGCCGCAGCGGTCGGCGTCACGGGTGACGCGGCTGCGCGGGCGGCAGCTCTCGTTCAGGCCGGTGTCGACGTCATTGTGATCGACACTGCGCACGGGCACCAAGATCAGGCGCTGGCGGCCGTGCGGGCGGTCGCCGCGCGCGGACTCGGCGTGCCGATCGTCGCCGGCAACGTGGTGACGGCCGAGGGGGTGCGCGACCTCGTCGAGGCAGGTGCGCACGTGCTCAAGGTCGGTGTCGGCCCCGGGGCGATGTGCACGACGCGCATGATGACGGCCGTGGGGCGCCCGCAGTTCTCGGCCGTGCTCGACACGGCGGCGGCGGCGCGCGAGCTGGGTGCCCACGTGTGGGCCGACGGCGGCGTGCGGTACCCGCGCGATGTCGCCCTCGCACTCGCGGCGGGGGCGTCTGCGGTCATGATCGGCTCATGGTTCGCCGGAACCCTTGAGGCTCCGGGTGAGCTCGAAGTTGACGAGCAGGGGCGCTGGTTCAAGAGCAGCTGGGGCATGGCATCTACGAAGGCAGTCGATCAGCGCTTTCACCGGCTCGACGCGTTCGAGCGGGCGCGCAAACGCCTGTTCGCCGAGGGCATCTCGAGCTCGCGCATCTATCTCGACCCCGAGCGGCCCTCGCTCGATGACCTGCTCGACATGATCACGTCGGGGCTGCGGTCGTCGATGACGTACGCGGGGGCATCCACCCTCGCTGAATTTCACGAGCGTGCGGTCGTCGGCACGCAGTCGGCGGCCGGATACGAAGAGGGCAAGGCTCTGCCGGTGTCGTGGTAGTTGCCGCGCTTTCTCAGGCTCGCACGTGCTCTCAGCCCGTATACTGCTCACCTTATGGAGCCTCCTAGTACGGCCGACACGCCCGCCCCTGAAGAACCCAGCCATAGACCCTCGCCGATGATCGGGGGCCGTCGTGAGCGCTGAGTGGATCTCGCTGCTCGCTGGCCTGCTTCTGACCATCGGCACCGGCTTTTTCGTCGCGAGCGAATTCTCACTGGTCAACCTCAGTCGCTCTGAGCTCGAGGCGCGTCAGTCGCGCGGCGAAAAGCGGCTTGGCCCCACGATCGCTGCGCTCAAGATCACCTCGACACACTTATCGAGCGCCCAACTGGGTATCACGCTCACGACTCTGCTCACCGGTTTTCTCATGGAACCGGCAATCTCGAGCATGCTCGCCGAGCCGCTACGGTCGATCGGTTTGCCTGAGGGTGCCGTGCCCGTGGTGGGTTCGATCATCGCGATCCTTTTCGCGACGCTGCTGTCGATGATTGTCGGCGAACTCGTGCCGAAGAACTTCGCGCTCAGCTTGCCGCGCCAGACGGCCAAGGTCGTGGTGCCCTTTCAGTGGGCGTTCACCACGGTGTTCCGCCCCGCAATCGTCGTGCTCAACGGCTCAGCCAACGCGATTCTGCGGGCCATGGGCGTCGAGCCTAAGGAAGAACTGAGCGGGGCGCGCACGGCAGAAGAGCTTGCCTCGCTCGTGCGCCGCTCGGCGAGCGAGGGTCGGCTCGACAACGACACGGCCACGCTGCTCTCACGCACTCTCGCGTTTTCGCAGCACACCGCGCAAGACGTCATGACGCCGCGGCCCCGGGTGGCAGCGGTCGAGCGCGGCGATAGTGCGCAGGCCGTCATTGATCTCGCCCGAAAGACAGGCCACTCACGCTTTCCCGTGATTGACGAGTCGATCGACGACATCGTCGGCATCGTGCACGTCAAGCAAGCGGTCGCCGTTCCGCGTGACCGTCGGGCTGACGTGCCCGCGTCGGCGTTGCAGAGCGAGCCGCTGCGCGTGCCCGAGACGATGATGCTCGACACCCTGCTCGCCGAACTGCGCGGCCGTGGCTACCAAATGGCGATCGTGGTCGACGAGTACGGTGGCACCGCGGGCGTTGCGACACTCGAAGACCTCGTCGAAGAGCTTGTGGGCGAAGTGAGCGACGAGCACGACCGCGCGCGAGTCGACGTGGTGCGTTCGCGCAACTGGTTGACTTTTCCTGGAATCCTGCGTCCGGACGAACTCAAGGATCGCGCCGGAGTCACCGTGCCCGAAGACGGCCCGTGGGAGACCGTGGGCGGATTCCTGATGGCTGAGCTCGGCCGCCTGCCCGAGGTGGGCGACACGGTCGAGATCACCGCGGGCACCTTTCGCATTGAACGATTGGATGGCCGCCGCATCGATCGCGTGCGCTTCACCCCGCTCGCCACGGGTGAGATCGCCCTGCCGACCGTGGCCGCACGACCTTTGCCGTCGAGTCGCACATCTTCTCGCCCGGCAGCCGCTCGCCCCGAGGGCGGTGAGCAACGATGACCGAAGCCGACTGGTGGGGCATCGCGTGGCTCGTGGTGCTGTTGGCGGCCAACGCGTTCTTCGTTGGCGCCGAGTTTGCTGTCATCGCCGCCAAGCGATCACAGATCGAACCCCGTGCCGAGGCAGGCTCGCGCGCCGCAAAAACCGCGCTCTGGGCCATGGAGCACGCCACGCTCATGCTGGCCACCTGCCAACTGGGCATCACGGTGTGCTCGCTGCTGATCCTGAACGTCTCCGAGCCGGCCATCAAGCACTTGTTCGAGATTCCGCTGGGCCTCACCGGCCTGAGCGCCGAGTGGATCGCCGGCATCGCTTTCACGATCGCCCTACTCATCGTGACGTACCTGCACGTGGTGTTCGGCGAGATGGTGCCGAAGAACCTGTCATTCACGCTACCGACGCGCGCGGTGCTCATTCTGGCGCCGCCGCTCGTGTTGGTGTCGCGCATTCTGTCGCCGGTCATCCGGGCCCTCAATGCCATAGCGAACGGCGTGTTGCGCCTGTTCCGCGTGGAGCCCAAGAACGAAGCCGAGAGCGCGTTCACGCTCGAGCAGGTCGAAACGATCGTGCAGCAGTCGAAGCGCGAGGGCGTGCTGGCCGACGCCACCGGAGCACTCGCCGCCGCGTTCGAGTTCACGACGAAGGTCGTCAGTGACATCGCTTTGCCCATGGATGCCCTCACCTCGCTACCCGACGACGCCAGCGCCCTCGACGTCGAGCGCGCGGTCGCCCAACGCGGGTTCAGCCGTTACGTTCTCGTCGACGACGCCGGCGAGCCCACGGGCTACCTGCACTTGAAAGACGTCATCGACCTGCCCGATGACGAGCTCGACGACCCCGTGCCGCCTAAGCGCATTCGCCGCCTGGTGTCGATACTCGCGACCGCCGACCTCGAAGACGCGCTGGCTGTCATGCGCCGCTCGGGCGCCCACGTGGCCCGTGCGGTCGACGCCGAGGGCCGCACGACCGGCGTGCTCTTTCTCGAAGACATCATCGAAGAGCTTGTCGGCGAGGTGCAAGACGCGACGCAGCGCGGCAGCGGGCGCTAATACGCACCGGGCCGTCAGGGATCTGTAGTCAGAGGTAGGCCCGCAGGTACTGCGGCGGCGTGCCGACCGGCACACCGTCGACCTCGACGCCGAGTTCGCGGGCGAAGCGCAGGGCGGCGTGCGGGTCGCGCATGAATTCGCGCCCCATCATGACGGCGTCAGCCTGGCCGCTCGCCACGATCGACTCGGCCTGCGCCGCCTCGGTGATGAGCCCGACGGCGTTGACGGGCACGTTGCCCTCGCGGCGCACCGTCTCGGCGAACGGCACCTGGTAGCCGGGGCCCACCTCGATGCGGGCGCGCACGAGACCGCCCGACGAGATGTCGAAGAGGTCGGCGCCGGCCTCGAGGGCCCACGCGGCGACCGTGGCAGTGTCGTGCTCGTTCCAGCCCCGGATCGGAGAAGCACTGTCACCATCACCGTTGCTGTCGTCGGCAAAGCCGTGCTCGGCCAGCCAGTCGTCGTCGACCCAGTCGGTGGCCGAGAAGCGCACGAGAATCGGCACGTCGACGACCGCGCGCACGGCGCGCACGATGTCGAGCAGCAGGCGCGCGCGGTTCTCAAGACTGCCGCCCCATGGATCTCTGCGCGTGTTCGACAGTGGCGACAAAAACTGGTGCAGCAAGTAGCCATGCGCGGCATGGATCTCGACGAGATCGAATCCGGCGGCAACGCTGCGGAGAGCCGCGTCGGCGAAGGCGACCACGACATCCTGAATGCCGGCGTCGTCGAGTGCGACGGGCCCGGCGTATCCCTCGAAGGCGATGGCCGAGGGCGCGACCGACGGCCAGCCGCCATGCTCGGGCGGCATCGTGCCGTGGCCAGAGTGGCCATCGGCGGTCATGCCCCACTCGGGGTAGACCGAGGCCTTGCGGCCGGCATGGGCCAGCTGGATGCCCGCCGCGGCCCCCTGCGAGTGGATGAAGTCGACCACGCGCGACCACGCGTCGGCCTGCGCGTCGTTGTAGATTCCGGTGTCGTGCGGGCTGATGCGGCCCTCGGGCACGACCGCGGTGGCCTCAGCCATGACGATTCCGGCGCCGCCCGCAGCGAACGATCCTAAGTGCACGAGGTGCCAGTCGGTGGGCACGCCGTCGGCAGCCGTCGCCGAGTACTGGCACAGCGGCGACACCCACAGGCGGTTTCGCACGGTCAGCGAACGGATGGTCAGGGGGGCGAAAAGCGCAGAGGTCACACTGTCAGTCAAGCTCATCTCACTCGGGCATATTCCGTCTGTGGTCGGTAAGGTGACGGCGTGAGTGACGCGCGCACGATCTCAACCGCCGAAGTGGCCGCGCTACTGCGCGCACCCGGGCCGCACGACGACAAGTATTCGCGCGGTGTGCTGGGCATGGTGACCGGGTCAACGCGCTACCCCGGTGCCGCGGTGCTCGGCGTTGAGGCCGCCCTGCGCACGGGCCTCGGTATGGTGCGCTACCTCGGGCCCGCCCGCGCCGCCGACCTGGTGCTGCAGCGACGGCCTGAGACGGTGACTGCCGAGGGGCGCGTGCAGGCCTGGGTGCTCGGGTCGGGCATGGAGGCCGGAGCGGTAGACGCGGTGATGGGCCACCCCGACGACCTCGAGGCCGAGGCGCGGGTGCGGGCGGCGCTCGCGAGTGGGCATCCGTTGGTCATTGACGCCGGAGTCCTCGGTTCTGTCGCACGCGCCACGGGCCCAGCCATCATCACGCCGCACGCGGGGGAGCTCGCGCGGCTACTCGACCTCAGCGTTGACGAGGTGCGCGCCGACCCGGCAGGCGTGGCGCGCACGGCCGCCGAGTCGCTGGGCGTCGCGGTGCTGCTCAAGGGCAACGCGACCCACGTGGTTGCGCCCGGCGGCCCGATGCTGGTCGCCCGCTCGGCTCCGGCTTGGCTCGCGACGGCGGGGGCAGGGGATGCCCTTGCCGGCATTCTCGGAGCCCTCGTGGCGTCGCACGCCGCGGCGGGGCCCCTCGAACTTTCGATACTCGCACGCCTGGGGGCCGCCGCGGCCGTCGTGCACGGACTCGCCGCCCAGCGCGCGTCGGCCGGTGGCCCGCTCGTCGTGCTCGACGTGTGCGCCGCGGTGCCCGCGACGATCGCGGCGCTGCTGCGCGCGCCAACCGGCTAACGCGCGCCGGCCGTCGATCGCGAGCGGGAGCGCGAGCAGGCGAGAGCGAGCTATAGCCTGTCGAGATACCGAGTCAAGAACGCGCGCGTGCGCTCGTTCTTCGGGTCGCCGAAGACCTGCGCCGCAGTGCCCTCTTCGGCGATGCGACCCGCGTCGAGAAAAACGACGCGGTCGGCGATGTCGCGGGCAAAGGCCATTTCGTGCGTCGCCATAACGATCGTCGTGCCCACGCTTTTGAGTTCGTGCACGAGGTCGAGCACTTCGGTCACGAGCTGGGGGTCTAACGCCGATGTGATCTCGTCGAGCAGCAACAGTTCGGGGTTAGTGGCGACGGCCCGCACGATCGCGACACGCTGCTGTTGCCCGCCCGACAACCGGTCCGGAAACTCGTGAGCTTTGTCAGCCAGGCCAACACGTTCGAGTAACACGAGCGCGGTGGCCTCGGCCTCGGCGCGCGGAGTCTTCATCACCCGCCGAGCGGCGAGCGTGACGTTATCGAGTACGCGGATATGCGGAAACAGGTTGAACTGCTGAAACACAATGCCGATGCGTGCACGCACAGAGTCGACCTTCACGCGCGGGTCGCTGATGTCATCGCCGTGCAGCCAAATGCGACCGTCGTCGACCTGCTCAAGCAGGTTGATGCAGCGAAGCAAGGTCGATTTTCCTGAGCCGCTGGCGCCGATGAGCGCGACGACTTCGTGCTCGTTCACGGTGAGGTCGACACCGCTCAACACCTCGGTGTCGTCGAAGCGCTTGACGAGCCCTTCGATTCGTAGCACCGGGCCCGGCGATGCGGCCGCCTTCACACCAGGCTCCCCATCTGCTCGCGAGCGCGCAATCGCGCCGTGTACCAGTCGGTCAGCCGGATCATCGGAAGGGCGAGTAGCACGAACAGCAGCCCCGCGAGCACATAGGGCGTGAAGTTGAAGGCCGACGCCGTCTCGATCTGCGCAGCGCGCACCGCATCGACGACGCCGAGCACCGAGATGAGGCCAACGTCTTTCTGCATCGCCACGAAGTCATTCATGAGTGCGGGCGTCACTTTGCGAACGGCCTGCGGCAGCACGACGATGCGCATCGTCTGGCCGTGGCTAAGACCCAGCGAGCGCGCGGCGAGGCGTTGCGAGGGATGCACGGCCTCGATGCCCGCGCGAAACACTTCGCTGACGTAGGCAGAGTACGTGAGTATGAGCGCGATCGTGCCCCAGAACTGTGCCGAGTTGCGGGGGAACAGTTCAAGGCCCGGCAGACCGAAACCGACCAGAAAGAGCACGATGATCAGCGGTAACCCGCGGAACAGGTCGGTGTAGGCCGCGGCGAGTGCCCGAAGCGGAAACCACACGGGGCCGCGAAGCGTTCGGATCGACGCGATGATGACGCTCAGCACGAGCACGCCGATGCTCGCGAAGAACAGCACCTGAATGTTGATCCAGAGACCGGCAATGACCCGCGGCCAGGCCTGAATGGCTGTGTCGAGGTTGAAGAAACTGCGCTGTACTTGATCCCAGCCGGGAGTATTGATGACCGTCAGCCAGATGACACCCGCAAAGACGATGGTCGAGACGAGCGACACGAGCACCGACCGCGTGTTCTGCGTGCGGCGGTAAACGCGTCGCCCGATCTCGACATCGCTAATCGGGTGGTTCGCCGGTCTCACTACTGAAGGATAGGCGCGCCCGCGTCGGCACCCAGCCACTGGTCGGCGATCTCGGCGAGGCGGCCCGAGTCGCGCAGGGCATCCACGGCAGCGGTCACTGCGGCCGTCAGTGGGCTGTCTTTGGCGAGCACAAAGCCCCACTCGTCACTGATCCCAGCATCGGCAGGAAGCTGTCCGAGCAGCACGCCGCCGTCAAGAATCACGCCGGTCAGGAAGAACGCGGTGGGCAGGTCGACAACAAGCGCGTCGATCGTGCCGTTCTGCAGAGCGAGCACGGCGTCGTCGTTGGTGTTAAAGGCCTGAGCGCCCGCGGTCGGGGCGATCTGTTGCTCAATCGAGGTGAAGCTCGTGGTGCCGGTCGCGGCGCCAATAAGTAGGCCCTGCAGCTCTGCGAGGCTGCCCGCGTCTGCGGCGGGCGAACCTGCGACCGTAATCACGGCCTGGGGGGTGGCATAGTACGGCGACGAGAAGTCGACGTTCTGAGCGCGCTCTTCGGTAATGGTGTATTGCTGCAGGTTGACGTCGAAGTCTTTCGGGCCCGGCTGAATTGCGGCTTCGAAGCTCGTGCGCACCCACACCACATCTTCTGCCGAGAATCCGAGTTCTTCGGCGACCGCGTAGGCGATCGCTGCCTCGAAACCCTCGCCGCTCTCGGGTGCGTCGTCGATGACGTAGGGGAAGAAGGCCGGCTCGCCCGTGGCGATCGTGAGCTTGCCCTCGGTGACATAGCCCACGGCGGCACCGTCGGTCTCGTCGGCCGGGGCGTCAGTGGCGGGCGTGCACGCCGCGAGCGTCAGCGCAACGGCGGCGAGGCCGGCAACGAGGCCAGCGCGTCGGATAGTGCGGGTCATGGTGCCTCCTGAGTGCAGGTGGGGATCGCGCACGGTGCTGTGACGCGATGAAGAAGGGGTTGAGCCATTGTCTCTCGAATGACGTTTCGGGCGTGTGACGGCGACGAATTGTTACGCCGCGGCCGCCCCCGGCGCGCGGCACTACGCTCGTCATCATGCCCGCGACCGCCCGCCTCGCGACTGCGCGTCACGGCGTCGGCAGACTAGTCGTCACGGCAGCTGGCAGCGCGGTGAGCCTCTGGCTGGCTTTCGCGGCCGTACATCTCTGGCTCGGCTATCTGAACCTGTACGGCCCCGGACTACCGATGGGCGACGTCACGTACGTCTATCTGTTCTGGGTCGAGCGTGGAGTGCTGGGCAGCGAGTGGGTCGGCATCGACACGTCGTGGGTGTACCCGCTACTGGCCCTCGTGCCGATGCTCGCGGCCTACGTCTTCGGCCCCGACCTCTTCGGCACAACGTGGCTCACGATTGTCATGATGCTCAACGCCGTCGCATTGGTGTCGATCATCGGTGTCGAAGAACGTGCCCGCCGCGCGGGTATCGCTTGGTTCTGGATGCTCTTTCTCGTGCTCGTCGGCCCCATCGCGCTCGGCCGCATAGACGCGATTACTGTGCCCGTCGCGCTCGTCGCCGTCATGCTCATCGCCGATCACCCACGGTGGGGCGGCGCCCTGCTTGCCGTCGGCGCCTGGATCAAAGTGTGGCCCGCAGGACTACTGCTCGCGGCCCTCATCGCACTGCGCGCCCGCTCCTCGGTAGTGGTAGCTAGCGTGGGGGTCTCGCTGGGGGTCATCGCGGTGGGGATCGCCCTCGGAGGCGCCTCGGCGCTGCTGAGCCCCATCACCGAGCAGGCGGGCCGAGGCCTTCAGGTCGAGGCACCCGTGTCGACCGTGTGGCTCTGGGCCGCGGCAGCGGGGGAGTGGGCAGCGCGCGTGTACTACGACCAGGGCATCCTCACCTGGCAGATATTCGGCGACGGCAGCGCGCAAGCGGCCGCGGCCATGACGCCGCTCCTGGCTCTGGCCGTCTTCATCATCGTCGCTCTGGGTATCGTTGCTTCGCGACGCGGGATCGATGAGGTCGAGCTGTTTCCGGTGCTGGCGCTCGCGCTCGTCATGGCGCTCATCACCGTAAACAAGGTCGGCTCGCCGCAGTTCGCAACCTGGATTGCCGTGCCCGTGATTCTCGGCCTCGCCTGGCAGCGGTCGGGCGGGGTGGCGTTCCGCGTGCCCGCGGTGCTGGCACTCGTCATCGCAGCACTCACCCAGGTCGTCTACCCCGTGCTCTACGGCTCGCTGCTTGCGCTCGACCCGCGCATGCTGGTCGTGCTTTCGGCGCGTAACCTGCTGTACGTCGTGTTGCTGGGCTGGGCGGTCTGGCAGCTGGTCGTGCTGTGCTGGCGTCCGCGCGTTGCGGAGCCCGTTGACACTGCCGTTGCTCAGGAAGGAGCATCCGCATGATCGTTGCGTTCTCGGTGGCCCCCTCAGGTGGTTCGTCGTCAGATTCGGTGCACGACGCTGTCGCCGCCGCGGTGCGCGTCGTGCGCGAGTCGGGGCTACCCAACCGCACATCGTCGATGTTCACCGAGATCGAGGGGGAGTGGGACGAGGTCATGGATGTCGTGAGGCGCGCGACCCTTGCCGTAGCCGAGTTCGGGCCGCGCGTTTCGCTCGTACTCAAGGCCGACTATCGCCCCGGCCATGTCGGCGAGCTCGACGGCAAGGTTGAGCGCCTGGAAGCCGCGATCGAGGCTCATGACGGGCACCACGCGTGACGGTGTCTACCGCCAGCGTGCCCATCATTGATGAGGCGACCGCTGCCGAGTACGCGCGGCAACAGCGGGAGCATGACGAAGCCCACCGTCGCGCGCACGGCGGCGCCGAGCGACCTCCGCTCAGTCGCCGACGCGTGTACGCCGCTCTGGTCGCCCTCGCGCTCGGTGGGTTCGGCATCGGTTCGACCGAGTTTGTGGCCATGGGCCTGCTTCCTGAGATCGCGCGAGACTTGCTGCCTGGCCTCTACAGCGCCGACCAAGCAGCGGCGATCGGCCAATCGGGCTGGGTCATCACGGCGTACGCTCTCGGAGTCGTCGTCGGTGCCCCGACCATTGCTGCCCTCGCCGGGCGTGTTCCCCGCCGTTGCTTGCTGCTCTGGCTTGCCGCGGCCTTCACGATCGGCACGGTGGCCTCGGCGACGTTACCCACGTTCGAACTCGTCATCGCCGCGCGCTTCGCGGCCGGGCTGCCGCACGGTGCCTACTTTGGCGTTGCGGCTCTCGTCGCGGCGAACCTGATGGGGCCCGGCAAACGCGGGCAGGGGGTTGCCCTCGTGCTCAGTGGACTCACCGTTGCCACCGTGATCGGTGTGCCACTCATCACTGCCGTCGGGCAGGCCGCCGGGTGGCGCGCCGCGTACCTCGTCGTTGCCGCGTTGTTTGCCGCCACGTTCGTGGCTGTGCGCTTTTTCGTGCCCTGGCAGCCCGGTGACCCAAACTCGACCGTGCGCAGCGAGCTTGCCGCGTTCGGCCGCCTACAGGTCTGGATCGCCGTGCTGGTCGGCGCGGTGGGCTTCGGTGGGTTCTTCGCGGTATACAGCTACATTGCCCCGATGGTCACCGAAGGCGCGGGTCTGCCGGGTGGTGCCGTGCCCTGGATTCTCGCGAGCACCGGCGTCGGGCTCACGATCGGCAACATCATCGGAGGCCGGCTTGCCGACGCGGGCACGACGCGCGGTTTGTTCTTCGGCTTGGCCGGGCTCATTGGCGCACTCGCTCTCGTCGGCCTCACCGGATCACACCCGGTCGGGCTCATCGCCGGCACATTCTTGGTGGGCTTCATGGCGTCGATCATCTCGCCCGTCGTGCAGACGCGGTTGATGGATGTTGCGGGCAAGTCACAGACACTTGCCGCGGCCCTCAACCACTCGGCTCTGAATGTCGGGAATGCACTCGGCGCTTTTTTGGGTGGTCTCGTGATTGCCGCCGGATGGGGGTATCTGACGCCCGCATGGGTAGGACTGTTGCTCGCCGTCGGAGGAGTGCTGCTGGCGCTCGTGAGCGTGGCGCTCGAGCGGCGTTCAACCCGACTCGCGTAGACCTCGATCAGGCCGGGCCGGGCGGGGTGCGCTAGAGACCGCTGCCCCCGCTCGGAGCATCCACCAGAATGCCGTCAGAGAGGGCTTGCTTGCGCAAAGCGACCTTTGTGCCCACGTCGATGCCCGCGATTCGGTACTTCTCGCGAATGCGCTTGAGGTAGCTTTTCGCCGTCTCTTCTGAGATGCCGAGTTGGTACGCCACAGTCTTCACCGGTTCGCCAGCTCCGTACAACGCCATGACGCGGCGCTCTTGCGCGCTGAGTCGCGGTGAACCGCCGACATCGGCCGCGTTGAGAGCCAGGTCGAGCTCGGCCGAGATGAACGACTCACCGGCGCGCGCGGCGCGAATGGCTTCGACGATCATGCCGGCATCTTCGCTCTTCACGAGGTAGCCGAGTGCGCCCGAGTTGAGTGCCTCGCGCACAACGTTGGGCTCGCTGTAGGTGCTCATGAGCACGACGCGCACACCCATCGACTTCAGGGTCTGGATCTTGAGCGACACGGGGATGTTGTCTTTGAGGTCGAGGTCGAGCAACACGACGTCGACGGGGAAGGCCGGGTGCGACAGCAAGTCGGGCCACGACGCGACAGCGGCGACCATGTCAATGTCGTCTGCCGCCTGGCGGATCCACTCCGTGAGGGCCCCCAGCAACATGCGGTGGTCGTCGACCAGTGCCAGTCGAATAGGCGAGGTTTGTGCCATGGCGGTCACTCCTGCTCTCTTGGGTCGGTGGTCCTGAATCATTGCGGGCGGGCCGCATCGACGGGGTTATCGACGGCGCAGTCGAGCTCGATCACGACCGTGCCGCTCGCCGTGCTGTCACTGTATCGCCCGACCCGGTCGAGGGCCTCCCACACACCGGGGTCAACACGATTGCGTTTCATGCCAGTTACCTCAAGGCGAACGGGAATGACGAGGCGGCCGCCAGTCGACGCACGATTCGGATCGAGGGGGCCGAGTGCGGTCGTGACCAAGCGCGTGGACGAAGCGCCCGCCGGATCGGCGGCCAGCAGCCAGAGCGCGGCGAGTAGCGAGTCTCGCTGAACGTCGTCGAGTAGCCCGGCGAGCGTGGCGGGGTCGCTGACGGTGACGCGCCGACCCAGATGCTCAGACTCACTGATGGCGTGGAACAACCAGGTCTCACGACGCCCCTCAATGAGGTGCAGACGAAGTTCGGTCGCGAGCGTGGATGCGCGCGAAGAGTAGAGCGCCGGTAGTGGCAGCGGCGCTTCACCGTTAGCGACCGCGTCGAGTAGCTCTTCGGCATCGAGATCGAGCCGGGCAAGTTCTTCGCTCGCCAGCATGCCAACGGCGAGGCGAGGCGCGGCGACGGTCGACTGCACCAGTACGCGGTCGAGTTCGCGCTTGAGCATCCGTTCGAATCCGCTCACCAGCAGCACGCCCGTGATCCCTGGTCCGACTGCGAGCGCCACGATGACGACCTGCATGGGGATCGTGACGGGGGTGAGCGGCGTCGACATGAGGATCGCCACGACGAACGCGATGCCGAGAGCCGCGGTGGCCAGCAGAACTTCCCAGCGTGAGCGCAGCGTGACGATCACGAGGAGCACGAAGCCAACCGAGACGGAGGCGGTCGCGTGGCGGCCGATGTCACCCAACGGGGCGATGGCCACAAAATCGAGCCATACGACGGCGGCGAGCGCGGCCAGAAAAACGGCATACAGCCAGTCGGGTAGACGCTCGCCGCTTGCTGAGATGGTGATCGTCAGACCGAGAAAAGTGACCATGAGCAGCAGCCAGGCGGCTACGACCGGGATAACCGAGGGATACGCGTCGAGGCGAAGCAGAAACAGGGCGATGCCGAGCATCGCCTGCAGCGCGGCGATGATCGCGACGCCCAGGCCCAAGAACCCGGAGCCGAGCGCCGAGGCGTGCGTCGAGGTGGGCGTGCCGCGTCGCGTCGACGAGCGTGCGCCCGCGGGCCGCACGAGGCCACCCAAGGTGGATTCGTCGGGCGGGGTGTACCTGCCGCTCATCGCGGTACCTCAAGAATCACGGTCGTGCCGGCGCCAGGGGTCGAGAATACGCGCGCGTTGCCGCCGACGTCATGCAGGCGTGCCACAACCGACTCGGTGAAGCCCAGTCGTTCTGCCGCGACGTCGGCCGGGTCGAAGCCGACTCCCGCGTCGGTGACGACGGCACGCAGCGTGTCGTCGCCCTGGGTGATGGTGACATCAGCCTCGTCGACTCCAGCGTGCCGACGCACGTTCTCGAGGCATTCGGCGAGGGCGAGTAGAAAGGCGTCGAGCACGTCGCTGGGCAGCAGAACCTGCCCACTGCCGTGCCAGCGCACCGACAGCCCCATGCGCAGAAACCGTTGCTTGACCGATTCGAGGGTGGTGCCGAGCGGCGTCTCGGCCACGGGCTCGAGGCTGTAAACCCCCGAGAACTGCGGCATGGGCGTCGAGCCGAGCCTCAGCTGGCGCAGCAGCCGGGCATCTTCCCCTGCCTGCTGTCGCAGCGCTTCGGCGCTGACTCCGACTCCCGAATGGGCGAGCAGCGTGAGGGTGGCGAGCACGGTGTCATGCAAAAGACGAGCACCCTGGCGCCGCTGCGCCTCGGTCTCGCTGGCTTGTCGCTCTAGGTGGTGTGCGCGGCCGATGTTCTCGATGCGGAGCACAGCCCGTTGCACGCCGACCGTCACCCATAATCCGATGATGAGCGTCATCACCCACCCCGCAAGCGTGGCGATGGCGGGGGTCGAGAAGAGTCCGCTCGTGGGGCCCGCTGTGGCGACCAGCAGGCTGCTCGTGAGGGTGCCGACGGCCCACAACAACCATCGTCCCGTTCCCTCGCTGAGCACCATGCCGACGGCACCGACCCCGGCTGCACCGAGAGGGGCGAGCGAGGCCGAGAGGGCGAGCGAGCTCGATTGTGCCCATGGCAACTGCGCGAGAGCGAGGGCCCCACAGCCGAGCACGATGGTCAGCGCGACCCACCCGATGTGGCTACTACGACCGACCATGACGAGTGCTCCAGCTTGGCCGGCGAGCACGATCAGCACCGACGGCAGTAGGTCGGGGTCGACGACGCCAGGAAGCGCGAGGCAAAAGGCTGCGATCACGACGCCGCTGAGCCCGAAGGTGCGCGCCGCTGATTGGAGTAGGCGCCGCCGCTCCTTCTCGATGAGCTCCATACCGCTCAGTCTGTCACCCGTTTGGGTTACATCCTCATAAGCCACACGCACGCGTGAACGCGTCGTACAGCGCTCCCCGCGTCGTTGCGTCTGCGGCAATCGTCACCGAGCCCAGCTCGCCGTCGAGCAGCACGTCAAGTCTGAAGAGCGTGCCCTGCTTATCGTCGGCGAGGGCGTGAGCATCGCAGCGCGCCGGCGTCAACAGCAGCGGGATGCTCACCGTGCCTCGTTCGCCACTGAACTCTGAGCGTGACGTCGCGCCAGAGATATCGACGCTGGTCGCGCGGGCGCCACTGTCGATCTCGACGAGGCCGAAGAGCACGGTGTCGCTCACCGCGACCATGTCGAGCCCCGGCGCATGCGGCTCGATGTTGAGTAGCAACCCGATGAGGGTGCCGGAATCCCGCGCGGGGTCGTGCTGTAGGGCGATCGTCGCGCGGTCGGCGATGGCCGACGCGAAACACTCGGCGGTGAGCCAGTCGGCCCACTGGCCGAGCCGGTCGGTGGTCGGCACCCGCAGTTTGGCGGTGGTGCCATCGGCGAGCACGATCGTGAGCACAGCATCCGGAGGCTCGGTGTGCGCCGCGGGGCAGGCGGCGGCCGTCAGAATCATCGCGAGGTCACGCGTTTGGCCGGGGCCGATCACGGTCTCGCGAACGCGCTCGATCGGTGCCTCCAGCGCGGGTGACTCGAGCACCGCGAGCACGATCGTCAGAGGCGTGGCCGCGTCATTGCGCACCGACAACTGGATTCCGCCGCGTGCGGGGTCGACGCGCGAACGGTAGACGTCGGCAACGACGTGTACCTCAGCTGTGGTGACGGATTCGGGTACGGGCGGCACGGGAGTGCTGGGTTCCGTGGCGAAGCATCCGGCCGACAGCAGCACGGCCGCAAGCGCGACGATCGCTGCCCCGACGGTGCTCACGCGGTTGGTCACGGCTCAGTCAGCGAGTAGCGCGGAGAGGTGTGGCCCCACAAGCGCATCCTCAATAAGGAAGGCGTCGTGCCCGAATGGTGACGAGATCACGACGGCCTCGCGGCCGTGGATGGTCGTGGGCAAGTGCGCGGCAAGCACATGTTGCTGTTCGACCGGGAACAGTCGGTCGCTATCAATGCCGAGAACGAGCGTGTGGGCAGTGACCCTGCTGAGAGCCTCAGTGAGCGAGCCGCGACCGCGCGTGATGTCGTGCGAGTTCATCGCTTCGACAAGGGTGATGTAGCTGTTCGCGTCGAAGCGGCGCGTGAACTTGTTGCCGTGAAAGTCGAGGTAGCTCTCGACCGCGAAACGGCCACCGCGGCCAAGCGGATCGAGCACGCCCTGCCACGAGCGTTCGAAACGCTCGTTGAGCTCGCTCGGCGAACGGTAATTGAGCAGTGCCATGCGGCGTGCGAGAGCGAGCCCGCGGTACGGCCCTTCGGCTTCGTCGTAATAGTTGCCGTCGCGGAACAGCGGATCCATGCGGATCGCTTCAAGCTGCACCGAATTGAGGGCGATCTGGTCGGCACTCGAGCTCGCGGGGGCAGCAAGGATGGCGAGTCGTTCAACGCGTTCGGGATGCTGCACCGCCCATTCGAGGGCGTGCATGCCGCCCATCGACCCGCCCACGACGGCGGCGAATCGATCGATGTGCAACGCGCCGGCCAGCGCAACCTGCGCAGCGACTTGGTCGCGAATCGTCAGGTACGGAAATCGCGAACCCCATTCGGTGCCGTCGGGCGCGAATGATGCCGGCCCCGTTGAACCCTGGCAGCCGCCGAGCATGTTGGGGGCGATCACGAACCAGCGGTCAGTGTCGATCGCGCGGCCGGGCCCGACAATGCCGCCCCACCACCCGGCTGTCGGATGCCCCAACCCTGGGCGCCCGACCACGTGGCTGTCACCCGTGAGGGCGTGCATGACGAGCACGGCATTGTCGCGTGCGGGGCTCAGCGTTCCCCACGTCTCGTACGCGAGCCGGGCGTGCGGCAGGCTCTCGCCCGACTCGAGGTCGATCGCGCCGATCGACTGGAACTGTCGATGGCCGGGCTCATCGCCTTCGCGCCAGGCGCCCGTCGTCGGCGGGGTGCCCAGCATCGATCGCCGGTTGGCCTCGGTGATGAACGCCGAGGGCACCGTGTCTTCGCTCGTCTGCCAGTCCATGCTGGGTCCATTCTCTCGCAGACAGCGCCGCGCCCTCGCTGTATGACAGCGAGG
>JBBRWT010000009.1:0-34630 GCA_038249035.1 Actinomycetales bacterium | reverse complement strand
TCGGGATGCACAGCGGCTGTTGCTCGAGCTCGAAACCCGAGCCCGTGCACGGCAATGCGCTCTAGCGGTTCGTCGGCCCGCGTGGTGGCGACGTACCAGCCGTGCACCACGAGAGATGCGGCGCCGAGCGACTCCGGCGCGGCAACCGGCCGAGCAAGGCCCGCTTGCCGGCGCCGGCGCGATGCCCATCCGCTCAGCATGAGGGCGAAAACGCCCGCGATCACGAGCACGATGATCAGCGTGGGCAGCAACCTATCCACGGGGGGCCTCCTCGTGAGCGGCAACGACGGCCTCGGGCTCGACCAGCGCGCCGTCATCGACCGTGACCACGCCCCGGTACACGGTGTACACAACGCGGCCCGGCAGGGCGCGGCCCAAATAAGGCGAATTGACGCTCCGGCCGCGCAGGTCAGCCGTGCTCCACTCGCGAGCGTGAGACGGATCAACGAGGGTGATGTTCGCGGGTGAGCCGATCTCGAGCGGGTGAGCGTAGCCGGCAACGCGACCGATCTCGGCGGGAGCGCTGGAGAGCACGCGCGCAATGTCTCCCCACGTGAGCATCCCCGTGTCGACAACGGCCTGCTGTACGACACTGAGCGCAGACTCGAGGCCGACCATGCCGAAGGCTGCCTCGGCCCACGTGCACTCCTTAGCCTCGGTGGGGTGCGGGGCGTGGTCGGTAGCAATGATGTCGATCGTGCCGTCGGCAAGGGCTGCCCGCAGGGCATGCACATCGTCGTCGCGGCGCAACGGCGGGTTCACCTTGAATCGGGCGTCATAGCCGCGGGCCAGTTCTTCGGTCAACAGCAGATGGTGCGGGGTCACCTCGGCGGTGACCGAAATACCCCGAGCCTTCGCCCACCGCACGACATCGACCGACCCTGCGGTCGAGAGGTGGCACACGTGCAGGCGGGCACCGACGTGCTCGGCAAGCAAGACGTCACGCGCGATGATGGCTTCTTCGGCCACTGCTGGCCAGCCACCCAGCCCGAGTTCGCCAGAGAGAACGCCCTCGTTCATCTGAGCGCCTTCGGTCAGTCGTGGTTCTTGAGCGTGCTGCGCGATGACCCCATCGAAGGTGGAGACGTATTCGAGCGCTCGACGCATCAGCAACGGATCGTGGACGCAGTGCCCGTCGTCGCTGAATACTCGCACCCGCGCTGTCGACCGAGCCATCGCACCGATCTCAGCCAATTGCTGACCGGCGAGCCCCAGTGTGACCGCGCCGATCGGGCGCACGGTTGCGTAGCCGTGGCGCTCGCCGAGACGCTGAACCTGTTCAACGATCCCCGCGGTGTCGGCCACCGGCGAGGTGTTGGCCATGGCGTGAACGGTCGTGAATCCGCCCGCGGCCGCTGCCCGCGTACCGGTCAACACGGTCTCGCTCGCCTCGCCGCCCGGCTCGCGCAGGTGGGTGTGCAGATCAACGAGGCCGGGCAGGCCGATCAGGCCGCGAGCGTCGATCACGCGCTCATCTGTCTCGGGTGAGAGCGCACCGCGGGCAGCAATGATTCCGTCACGGATGCGCAGGTCTCCGACGTGGTCGCCCAGGAGCGCGGCTCCGCGAATCAGAAGGGTGGTCATCGCGCGCCCCCTGCGGACTCGGCAATGCCAGAGGTTCCCGCAACAAGCAGGTAGAGCACGGCCATGCGAATCGACACCCCGTTCGTGACTTGAGCCAGCACCGTCGACCGATCGGAGTCGGCGGCGGCAGACGAGATCTCTAGTCCCCGATTCATCGGGCCGGGGTGCATCACCATGGTATCGGGGCCGAGCAACGCGAGCCGTTCGGCCGTCAGGCCCCACTCACGCGCAAACTCGTGGCTGCTGGGGAAGTATGCCTCGCGCATTCGCTCGCTCTGGATGCGCAGCATCATGATGGCATCGGGCCCTGCCGCGAGCGCGTCGTCGAGGTGTTCATGCACTGTCACCGGCCAGTGCTCAACGCCGTGTGGCAACAACGTGCGCGGCGCCACGACGTGAACCTCTGCGCCGAGGGTCGTCAGCAGCCACACGTTCGATCGTGCGACGCGCGAATGCAGGATGTCGCCCACAATCGTCACCCGCGATCCCGAAAGGTCCCGGCCCCGCGCCGAGTCTCCAAAGCGGCGGTCGCGGATCGTATACGCGTCAAGCAAAGCCTGGGTCGGATGCTCGTGCGTGCCGTCACCGGCATTGATGATCGCCGCGTCTACCCAGCCAGCGTGCGCGAGTTGGTGGGCGGCCCCCGAGTGGTGGTGGCGAACGACGATCGCGTCGGCCCCCATAGCCGCGAGGGTCTGAGCCGTGTCTTTGAGGCTCTCACCTTTCGACACACTCGATCCCTTCGCACTGAAGGTGATCACGTCGGCACTGAGGCGTTTAGCCGCCGATTCGAACGAAAGGCGCGTGCGCGTGGAATCTTCGAAGAACAGGTTCACCACCGTCTTGCCCCGCAACGCGGGCAACTTGCGAACCTCGCGGTCGGCGGTCTTCGCCATGTCTTCTGCCACGTCGAGAATGCCGATGGCCGTCGCGCGATCAAGGTCGCGGGTGCTCAGGAGATGCTTCATGGTTCGATCGTCACCTCGTCGGAACCGTCGATCTCGGTGAGGTGCACCGACACCCTCTCGCTGGTTGACGACGGAAGGTTTTTGCCGACGAAATCTGCTCGGATGGGAAGCTCACGATGCCCGCGATCGATGAGCACCGCAAGGCGCACGGCGCGCGGCCTGCCGTGATCGACGAGCGCGTCGAGCGCGGCCCGAATCGTTCGGCCCGAATAGAGCACGTCGTCGACGAGCACGACGATGGCATCGTCGATTCCCTCGCGGGGAATACGGGTCGGCGCAGGCGCGCGAGTCGGCGTGCGCGCCAGGTCGTCTCGATAGAACGTGATGTCGAGTGAGCCCGAACTCGATACGCCTGGCTCGATCTCATCGACGATGCCCTGGATACGCTGAGCGAGGGTCACGCCGCGCGTCGGGATGCCGAGAAACACGAGGCGGCCATCGCCGCGCCGGCTCTCGAGAACCTCGTGGGCGATGCGCCGCAGCGCGCGCGTGATGTCAGCGTCGTGCAACACAGTTCGTGCGACCACTCTGACCTCCTTCCCCGTCTCACAGGACGGTGCTTAAAGGACGTCGAACGAGTTCAGTCTAGTGCGCTCAGCCCCAGCGCCTGAGCAGGGCGCGCTCCCCCACCCCAATGATTGCGTCTGTTGTCTTGCCCAGCACGGCGAGCAAGATGATCGCGAGGAAGATGCGATCCATCCGACCATTGTTTTGTGAGTCAACCAGCAAGAAGCCCAGCCCCATGGACGATGCGATGAGTTCAGCCGCGACCAGGAAGAGCCACGCTTGTGCGAGTGCGAGGCGCAGCCCAGAAACGATTGACGGCACGACTGCGGGAAGCTGCACCGTCGTCAGCAAAGCAAGTCGCCCGAGTCCAAAGGCACGGCCCGCTTCGACAAGGTGCGGATCCACGTGCCGCAGAGCACCCGCGACGGTGGTGAACACCGGAAACGCCGCCCCAATCGCGATCAGGGTGATCTTGGGCGTCTCGTAGATGCCGAGATAGATCGTGAGAAGGGGTACCCATGCCAGCGACGGCACGGCGCGGATCGCACCGAGTAACGGACTCAAGAGATCAGAAGCGACTCGCGAGAGCCCGACCAAAGCGCCTAGTGCAAGGCCAATAGCTGCACCGATCGCGAACCCTAGAAATACCCGTTGGACTGAGATGAGTATGTACGTCGAGAGCAAACCCGCCTGGGCTAACTCGACTCCTGCGGCCAGTACTTGGCTCGGTGACGGAAGCAGGTAGTCAGGAATCGAGCTGTACTCGGCGGCGATCCACCACCATGCGAGAAGAAGTGCTGGAACGACGAGCCCCAGCAACACCCGGGTGCCTCGCGGCGCTCCGGTTCGCGACTCCGACAATGTCGTGCCCACGGCGGAGTACCCGTAGCCGCTCACAAACTGGAACAGCGACGCCGTTCGGCGCCCCTCCGTAGAGGGACGCCGCGCGGGAACGCCGCCGCGTTCGTCGAAGCTCACGCTCAGCCGATCGAGTCCGGGTTGGCCGCCCGAACGAAGGTGTCGTTGAACAGCGACTCGAGTGCATTGTCGATGAGCTCTTGATCCGGCACGTCGCCACTCTCGACGAAGATCGGGCCGATAATCGCGAGCACCTCGCGCTGAGTTCGACCGGGGACGGGATCGATGTCGATCACCGTGCGGGCAATCGTGGCCTGGGCGATCGCCACGTCGATTCCCGAGACCTCTGCAAGAATCGCCGCGGTCTCCGCCGGGTTCTGCAAAGCCCACGCGCGCGCCTTCTCGTACGCGTTCACGACGAGTTGTGCGAGATCAGGATTCGAGCTGATGAACTCCTCGGTGGCGTTCAAGAATCCGTAGGAGTTGAAGTCAACGTTGTCGTAGATGATCTCAGCAGCGCCGTTGTAGACCGACGTCGAGAGCAAAGGGTCGAGTCCTGCCCACGCATCCACGGCCCCTGACTCGAGGGCCGTCTTGCCATCGGCGTGCTGCAGATTCTGGAGACTGATGTCATCAAGCGACAGTCCCGCCTCGCCCAGCGCTTGCAGCAAGAAAAAGTACGGATCGGTGCCCTTCGTCGCCGCGACGGTGCGCCCGGCAAGGTCTGCAAGCTCGGTGATGTCGCTCCCGGTCGGCACGGCGATGGCCGCCCAATTCGGCTGCGTGTAGATACTGATGGTCTGGATCGGGCTGCCATTTGAACGAGCGAGCAACGCGGCAGACCCGGCGGTCGACCCGACATCGATCGCTCCGGCGCGAAGCGCCTCGTTGGCCTTGTTCGATCCGGCCGACTGCACCCACTCGACGGTGACGTCTTCGCCGAGCTCTTCCTCAAGCCAGCCCTGATCCTTGATGATCAAGCTCAACGGGTTGTAAGTGGCGAAGTCGAGCGTCAGAGTCGTGTCAGACCACTCTGAGCCCGCGGTGGGTTCGCCCGATGGCGCGCCTTCACCGGCGACACATCCGGTCATGGCCATCGTGGCCACGGCGAATGTCGCGGTCAGCAGGGTCAGACGGGTGCGGGTGCTCATGAGTGCCTTTCGGTTGCCGGTCAGTCGACCGAGGTGGGGTGGTGCTCGTGGTGGCAATGCGGATGGTGGTGGAGTGTGGTGTGGGTGGCGCAGCACTCAATTGCTGTGATGGCTAGGCACACCGAGCGCGTCGAGCAGCTTCGCGCGTAGGCGGGTCAGGACGACTGAGGCACGGTCACGCGGCCGAGACCCAGGCACGTCGAGAATCATGCTGATGGTGGCGCCCGGCCGGTCGTGACGCGTTCCCAAAAGCACAATGCGATCGGCCAGAGCCAGGGCCTCGTCCACATCGTGCGTGACGAGCACGATCGTGGCGGGTTCGGCGCGGTGGATGTCGACGAGCAGATCCTGCATCGTCAACCGGGTGAGAGCATCCAGTGCACCAAAGGGCTCGTCGAGCAGGAGAACCCCTGGCCCGCGTGCGAGCGCCCGCGCGAGTGACACTCGCTGTGCCATGCCCCCCGAGATCTCGCGCGGCTTGAGATCCGCAGCATGGGTCAGCTGCACGAGCTCGAGAAGCTCGGCGACGCGTTCAGAACCGTGACGACGGTTGACTCGGCGCGGCAGACCGAGCTCGATGTTGCGTGCCACCGTGCGCCACGGAAGCAGTCGCGGCTCTTGAAAAGCGACCGCGCACCGCTGGTCGGCCACAGCGACTGGCGCGTTGTCAATGGTGAGCGCACCCACGGTCGGTCGGTCGAGGCCGCTGATCTGCCGCAACAGGGTCGACTTGCCGCAGCCCGACGGACCAAGCAGAGCGACAATCTCTCCTGGCGCGACCTCGATTCGGATGTCGCGGAGCACCGTGCGTTCCTCGCCGCCGCGGAGGGCCGCGAAGGTACGGCCGACGCCGCGCAGCGACACCGGTAGTGCCGGCGTTTCCGCGACGAAAGTTGTGGGGCTCAAAGACATGACGCCACGGTACGAGGCGCTCTCACTCGTCCACAAACCGACCAGACACGCGACGACACGCAGTGCAACAGAACGTCACACAGAGTTTATGTGGGCCCGTTCAGCGAGCGCGCACCTCGTGGGCAATCGCGCCAAGAACTCCGTTGACGAACGGCGCGCTGTCGTCGGTCGACAGAACACTCGCGAGCTCCATTGCCTCGGCAATCGCGACGGCGACCGGAATGTCGTGGTTGTCTCGCAACTCCCACGTCGCCATCCGAAGAATCGCACGGTCGACCACGGGCATGCGCGCCAGCGTCCAGCCCACGGCGTGCTGCTCGATGAGCGCGTCGATCTCCGTGCGCGTCTCATCGACGCCGCGCACGATCTGCTCGGCGTATGGCCAACTCGACGCCCGCTGCGGCCGCGCCGCGGCACGGCTGGCCTCTTCGGCCAAAACCTCAGCGATGGGCACCTGCCGCACGTCGGCGATGTAAAGCATGTCGAGAGCCCGTTTTCGGGCCTTGCTGCGGGCGCTCACTACTCGCTGACGCGACCCAGGTAGTCGCCCGTCCGAGTGTCGACCTTGACCTTGGTTCCGGTCTCAACAAAGAGCGGCACCTGAATCTCGTAACCGGTCTCGACGGTAGCCGGCTTCGTGCCCCCCGTCGACCGGTCACCCTGCAGGCCCGGCTCGGTGTAGGTAATCTCGAGCACCACCGACGCCGGCAGATCGAGGTAGAGCGGCGCGCCCTCGTTCATGGCGATCGTCACGATCTGGTTCTCGAGCATGAAGTTGGCCGCCTCGCCGACCACTGAGCCGGGCACGGTCACCTGCTCGTAGTCGGTGGTGTCCATGAAGACGTAGTCAGCGCCATCCAGGTAGAGGTACTGGTAGTCACGCCGATCCACGATGGCAAAGTCGACTTTGGTTCCGGCGTTGAAGGTCTTGTCAACGACCTTGCCGCTCATCACGTTACGCATCTTGGTGCGCACGAACGCCCCGCCTTTGCCCGGCTTCACGTGCTGAAACTCGATGACGTTCCAGAGCTGCCCGTCGAGGTTGAGCACGCTGCCGTTCTTGATGTCGTTCGTGGTCGCCATGAGTGTGAAAGTTCCGTTCCGTCAGGTGCGTGTTGGTTCGCCGCGCGCGAGCGGGTCGCCGCGAAAGTCTAGTCGACGCCCGCTGGCGCTCCTCTACGGCAGGCGTAGCAGGTGATCGAGCGCGAGCCGGTACGAACCGAATCCGAAACCGGCGATCACGCCCGTCGCAACCCCCGAGATGACGCTTGTGTGCCGAAACTCTTCGCGCGAGTGCGGGTTCGACAGGTGAACTTCGATGACGGGGATGCCCGCCTCAGTAACCAGGGCGACCGCATCGCGCAGGGCGTAGCTGTAGTGGGTGAAGGCGGCGGGGTTCAGGATGACGGGCGTACGGGCATCCACTGCCTCATGCAACCAGCCAATGAGCTCGGCCTCGTCGTTCGACTGACGCAGGTCAATCTCAACGCCATCAGATGCGCCGGCCAGCTCGCCGCGCAACTCGCCGAGCGTGGCCGTGCCATAGATCGCGGGCTCACGCGTGCCCAATCGATTGAGGTTGGGCCCGTTGAGCACGAGCACGCGGGTCACGGCGGTCATGCGGCAACCATACCGGCGGCGATCACTCCCCCACCTCTTGGTAGGCCGCGAAGAGCATCGACTCGTCGGTGCCGTTGAGCACCCGCGGGCGGGCAACATCGTCGAGAACAATGAAGCGCAGCATGCCCGCGCGCGCCTTTTTGTCGCGCTGCATCGTCGCGAGCAGTGTCTTCCAGCGGCCAAGGGGATAGCCCGTCGGCAACGTGAGCGACGCGAGAATGCGCCGCGTGCGGTCAACCTGCTCGGCTGGCAACGAGCCCGCAAGGTGGGAAAGCTCGGCGGCGTAGACCATGCCGATCGCGATCGCCGCGCCATGCCGCCAGCGGTAGCGCTCGGCGTGTTCGATCGCGTGGCCGAGAGTGTGACCGTAGTTGAGGATCTCGCGGCGCCCCTGCTCGGTGAAGTCGTCGCTCACCACGCTGGCCTTCACGCGGATACTGCGCTCGATAAGTTCACGGAACACGGGGCTCGAGCTGTCAGTCGCGACCGCAACATCTGCCTCGAGCAGGTCGAGGATGACCGGATCGGCAATGAACCCGCACTTCACCACCTCAGCAAAACCCGCGAGCACCTCATTCTGCGGAAGCCCGTCAAGCAGGTCGAGGTCGACGATCACGGCGGTCGGCGCCCAGAACGCGCCCACCAGGTTCTTGCCTTCGGCCGTGTTGATGCCCGTCTTGCCGCCGACCGCGGCATCGACCATTCCGAGCACTGTGGTGGGTACCTGGATGACCGGTACACCGCGCAGCCAGGTGGCGGCAACGAAGCCCGCGAGATCGGTCGTCGCTCCCCCGCCGAGGCCGACCACAGCATCCGTTCGCGTGAAATCGGTCTGGCCCATGACTTGCCAGCAGAACGCGGCGACCTCGATGCGCTTCGCCCCTTCCGCGTCGGGAACTTCGGCCAACAGGACTTCGACACGGCCTGCCAGGCGGTCGCGTAGCGCCTCAGCCTGGGCGGCGAGCGGCGGCGCGTGAATGACCAACAATTTCGCTGCGGCCGGCGGCACCACCGTGCCGAGGTCGGTGAACAGCCCGCGCCCGACCAACACGTCATAGGCCGGCGGGCCGCTCACGGGGATGACAGTTGTCTCGGTCATAGTTCTACGGCCGTCATGGCGCGCTCGTGTGCCCACTCGGCGATCTCGGCAGCAATGTGGTCGATGGGGCGCGACGAGGTATCCCACGTCGCGACAGCAAGTGTGATGTAGGTCGGCATACGGCGCTCGACGAGCTCCACCCAGGCGCCAATACCGTCACGCACGAGTGGGCGCGAATCTGGGTCGAGACGCTCCGCGGCCGCCTCGGCCGTGATGGTGAGCAAGACGACGGGATGCCCCGCGAGCTCGGCGGCGACGCTCGGAGTCATCACGGCTCCGCCGCCAAGCGACACAACCGCGCGCTGCCCGAGCGCTGTGCCCACAGCCGCGGTCTCGAGTGCCCGGAATGCCGACTCGCCTCGCGTCGCAAAGATTTCGGGGATCGAGCCGAACTCGGCGACGATGGCGCGGTCGGTGTCGATGAAAGGAACCTCGAGGATTCGCGCCACGCGCTTGCCGACGCGCGTCTTTCCGGCGGCCGGAGGGCCGATCAGCACGACAAGGGGACCGGCGGTACCTTTCGGCGTCGGTGTTAGTGCCTCAGGGGGCACGTGGCGCTCCCCCACGGCCGTCGGCGGCCGCCGTCGTGAGCGTCGCAGGCATTGCGGCGAGGTAGCCGTCGAGGTTGCGCCGGGTCTCACCGATCGAGTCGCCCCCGAATTTCTCCAGCATTGCCTCGGCAAGCACGAGCGCCACCATCGCCTCCGCGACGACTCCCGCAGCGGGCACCGCGCACACGTCGGAGCGCTGGTGTTGGGCTGCGGCCGCCTCACCGGTTGAGGTGTCGACGGTTCGCAGCGCGTGCGGCACGGTCGCGATGGGCTTCATGCCGGCCCGCACCCTGAGCACCGTTCCGGTGCTCATTCCACCCTCGGTGCCGCCTGCGCGGTCACTGAGTCTCTCGATGACCCCGTCATCAACCACGAGCTCGTCGTGCGCAGCGGAGCCACGGCGCCGGGTCGTCTCGAAACCGTCACCGACCTCCACACCCTTGATCGCCTGGATTCCCATCAGGGCGGCCGCAATCTTGGCGTCGAGCCGACGGTCCCAGTGCACGTACGAGCCGAGCCCCGGTGGCACTCCGTAAGCGAGAACCTCGACAACTCCGCCGAGGGTGTCACCGTCTTTATGCGCGGCGTCGACCTCAGCCACCATCGCCGCGCTTGTCTCGGAGTGCAGGCACCGCAACGGGTCAGCGTCGAGTCGGTCGACATCGTCGGGAAGCGGCAGCGGGGCATCGTCAGGAACGCGCACCGGGCCGATCGATAGCGTGTGCGAAACGAGCCGAATGCCCAGCTCGCTAAGGAATGACCGGGCCACCGCGCCGAGCGCCACGCGCGCTGCAGTTTCACGCGCGCTCGCGCGCTCGAGCACCGGCCGCGACTCGGTGAAGCCGTATTTCTGCATACCCACGAGGTCGGCGTGACCGGGCCGGGGTCGCGTCAGGGGCGCACCTCGAGCACCTGTGAGCTCTTCCGGGTCGACGGGGTCGGCGCTCATGATCGTGGTCCACTTGGGCCACTCGGTGTTCCCGATGCGCAGCGCGATAGGGCTGCCCATACTCACGCCGTGCCGCACGCCACCTGAAATCGTCAGTTCGTCTTGCTCGAACTTCATCCGCGCGCCGCGCCCGTAGCCGAGCTTTCGACGCTGCATGTCGGCCTGAATGGCCTCACGCAGCACGGGCACGCCCGCGGGCATACCCTCGAGCACAGCGATCAATTCAGGTCCGTGGGATTCCCCAGCGGTCAACCAGCGCAGCATGGTTCCATCCTGCCACGAGCAACAGGGCCGGTTGCCCGCCGCGGGCCGCACTGCCTCAGACCGAGCGCTACCTCATGCCGCGTCGAGCGCGGCGCGCATCGCGGCTTCAAGGCCGGCCTCGTCGGTGAGCGGCGCATCCGTCTGGGCGGAGACGAAGAACCGCACCTGGCGCACAGCCTGGTGTAGCAACATGTCGCGACCCGAGGCCACCCGGCCGCCCACTTCGAGCCACTGGGCCGCAAGGGGTCCCGGCCAGGGGTGGTAGGTCACGTCGAGGGCGACCGCCGTGGTGCGGGCGTCGAGCGGCATCAGCTCAGGTAGCGACACACCGTTCGGTAGTGTCCACGCGACCACGTCGCCGCCGTCAACCACGTGAACCAGGTCGGTGAGCGACACCACGTCAAGCTCAAGACCGAGCGTGTCGGCGAGGCCGAGGATCCCGCCAACCCGAGCAGGGTCCCGCACCGCGATCGTCGCACTGCGCAGGCCAAGACCATCCAGCGCGACAAGCACCGAGCGGGCGGTGGCTCCAGCGCCGGCGATGACGGCGTGGTGCGCGGCGTCGAGGCCGACATCGCGCAACGCGCGCTCGATTCCGGCCACATCTGTATTGCGGGCAACGCGCTCGCCGTCATCATCGAGCAACAGCGTGTTGGCGACGCCGGTGAGGGTAGCAACATCGTCACACGTGCCGGCGAGCCGGAGTGCCTCGCCTTTCAGTGGCATAGTCACCGAGAGCCCCCGCCACGAACGGTCTAGGCCATCCACAAAACCGCGGAGCTCGTGCTCACGTACGACCTGCCGGTCGTACTTCCAGTCAAGGCCGAGATACCGATAGGCAGCCGCGTGCAATAAGGGCGAAAGAGAGTGCTCTAGGGGGTGGCCGACAACGGCGAGGCGCCTACTCACAGTAAACGGCGTTCTCCTCACTCGCGCGGCACCATGCCCGCAACAGCGCGACGCCTTGCTCGTGCTGTGAAACCGTCTCCGAGAACTGAGTTTCTCCCGTGGCAAGGTTGATCGTCACGAAGAAAAACCATGGTCCATCGGCAGGGTTGAGCACCGCGTCGATCGCGAGATCGCCGGGGGCAGCGATCGGTCCGACTGGCAGGCCAGGGATCACGTAAGTGTTGTACGGGTTGTCGGCGTCGAGTGCGTTTCCCGTTGACCAGACCGACCCCGTCTCGCCCGCCCCATACTGCGTCGCCGAGTCGAACTCGAGGCGCCAACCGCCCTCGAGCCGGTTCTCGATCACACGCGATACGCGATAGAAGTCGTCGGCCAGACGGGCCTCGCGCTGAATCAACGAGGCCTTCGTGAGAACAGTGTGACGGTCATCGACAGCGACTCCAGCGGCGTCGAGACGCGAGAACATCTCGTCAACAAGGGTTCGGATGTGGTCTTCGGCCGTCGTGTTGGGCTCGAACGTGTAGGTGGCGGGGAACAAGTAGCCCTCGATGTTGGGCGCCACGTCGGGAATGCCATAGATCGACGGATCGAGGATGGCCGCCTCGTAGTCGGCGAGCGGCAAACCGGTGCCCGCGGATAGCGCTTCAACGACCTCCCCGGCGCGCAACCCCTCTCGGATGGTGGCGCTCAGCTCGACCTTGTTCTCTATGTCGAGAAGGGCATCCAGAGCCGACTGGGCCGACATCTGCTCTTGCAGCCGGTATGTTCCCGGAATGAACGAAATCGACTCGTCGGCGAGGAGCAGTTCGTAGAATGCCTCGAACGTCATGGTGACGTCTTGCTCAACGAGCGACGTCGCAACATCGGAGCCGATCTCGCCCGAGTAGATCGTTACCAGTACCTCGACGCCGTTGCCTGAACCCTGGAAGTCGTTCGGCAGCTCCCAGCCGAGTAACTCGCGCACCTGTGGTTCGTAGTTCAACCACACATACCAAGCCCCGGCCGCGCCGATGCCGAGCAGCAAAGACAACACCCCGAGCACGACCCACGGCCAGCGCCGCCGACGCCGCGACACGCCTGTGGAGGCGCCGCCGCCGCGCGCGGGTCGCCGACTGCGGCCCTGCGACTCACGTGCGGCCCGCCGACTCAGCGGCGCGGCATCCGCATCCACTGAAGTCCCCGTCGCCGCGCCGGATGCGGAGTCTTCGGAGCCCGGCTGACTGCGGAAGATGTCGTCCCAGTTGTCGGAATTAGTCACGCGATCGGTCGTCCTTCGTGCGGCTCGACAAGCGTGCCGGGCGGGTTCCCGGACGAACGCTCGAGGTCGAGGGCGTGTTGGAGCAGGATAACAGCGGCAGCTTGATCGACGACGGAACGAGAGTTCTTGGCAGTGCGCCCCGCCTCGCGCAACCTCCGCGCCGCGCTCACAGTGGTGAGTCGCTCATCGACCATACGAACAGGCACATCGAGCTCGGTGGCCAACTGCTCGGCGACCACGCGTGAGTCGCCGGTCGATGCCGTCTCGGCGCCGCTCAGCGAGAGCGGAAGGCCCACGATCACCTCAATCGCCGCATGCTCATCGACGAGAAGACGGATGCCCGCGAGAAGGTCGTCGAGTCGTGCAAGCGTCTCGACGGGGGTCGCGAGCACGCCGTGCGGATCGCTACGCGCCACGCCCACGCGGGCCCGGCCGACGTCAACGCCAAGCCGCACGCCGGACCGCACCGTCAACGCCGCAACTCTGCCAGCACGGCCTCGATCGCCGCAGAGATGGCTGACGGGTCGGTACCCCCACCCTGAGCGAGGTCGTCTTTACCACCGCCGCCTCCGCCAAGCACTCCCGACGCGATGCGCGCGAGCGCCCCGGCCTTGGCCCCGGCGTCGCGGGCGGAAGCCGTCGTCGCGACGATCACCGTCGCCTTGCCCTCCACCTCGGCGGCCAGCACGATCACCGTGGGCGACTCGTTCAGCCGGCCCCACACGCTCGTCGCAAGAGCGCGAACATCATCAGAAGAGTTCAGTACACCGAGGTTCTCGGCGACCACGGTGTAGGCCCCGAGCATCGTCGCCGCCTTGACGAGCGCGGGCACGCGCTCGGAGAGTCGCGCCGACTCGTACTGAGCGACGGTCTTCTCTGCGGCCTTGAGTTGCGCAGCCAGGTCTGCGATGCGATCGGCCAACTGGTCGCGAGGAGTCTTGAGACTGCTCGTGAGGTGTTGCACGAGCGCACGCTCGGCGGCGAACTCGCGGAACGCCTCGAGGCCCACGAGCGCCTCGACGCGCCGATTGGTCGACCCGACCGATGATTCGCTCACGATGCTGATCATGCCGATCTCGGCCGAGGCCCCCACGTGGGTTCCCGCGCACAGCTCGCGCGACCAGGGCCCGCCAATGTCGACGACGCGCACAGAGTCGCCGTACTTCTCACCGAACAAGGCCATAGCGCCGAGCGATTTGGCGTCGTCAAGCGCCATGACCCGAGTAGAGACAGGCAGGTTGTCGCGCACGGCGATGTTGCTGATCTCTTCAATCTCGCTGCGCGTGGCCGGCGAGAGCGCCTGGTTCCAACTGAAGTCGAGCCTCATGTAGCCAGCCTTGTTGTACGAACCCGACTGGTGGGCGTCGTGACCGAGCGTCTGGCGCAGCGCCGCGTGGATGACGTGGGTAGCCGAGTGTGCCTGCGTCGCCGACCGGCGATACACCGGATCAACATGCGTGCTCGCGGCGGCGCCGACATGCACCTCACCCGATCGAACCTGCACGGTGTGACTGATGAGCCCCTTGACGGGCTTTTGCACGTCGAGCACTTCGAGATCGAAACCGTTGCCAACGATCGATCCTTCGTCGCTGTCTTGACCACCCGACTCGGCGTACAGGGTCGTTTCGGCCAGAATCACTTCGGCGATATCGCCCGATTGTGCCGAGGGCACACTCTGCCCTCGCACGAGGATGCCGAGCACCGTGGTGTCGGCCTGGAGCTCGTCATAGCCGAGAAAGGCGGTCTCACCGATGGCGCGAAATTCGCCATACACGCTGAGGTCGGCAAGAGCGCCCTTCTTCGACTTCGCGTCGGCCTTGGCACGGGTACGCTGCTCGGCCATCAGGCGGTCAAACTCGGCACGATCAACCGTGAGGCCGTTCTCTTCTGCCATCTCGAGCGTGAGATCAAGAGGAAACCCGAAGGTGTCGTGCAACTGGAACACCGTGTCACCGGGCAAGGTCGAGGCACCGGCCGCGGTGGTCACCGCCACCGCGAGATCAAGAATCGTGGTGCCCGCGACGAGGGTTCGCATGAACGCTTCTTCTTCACCGAGCGCGAGCCGCGACACGCGGTCATAGTGCTCGGTGATCTCGGGATAGGCAGAGCTCATGGCGTCTCGCGAAGCCGCGAACAGCACGTCGAAGCTGGGTGCGTCGACCCCGAGCAAACGCATGGCCCGGATGCTGCGCCGAAGCAGACGGCGCAAGATGTAGCCCCGGCCCTCGTTGCCCGGTGCGACGCCATCCGTCATGAGCATCAGGGAGGAGCGCACATGATCGGCGATAACGCGCATGCGCACGTCGTCGCCGTGGTCGGCACCGTAGCGGCGCCCGGAGAGCTCGGCGGCGGCATCCAGAACCGGACGCACTTGGTCGATCTCGTACATGTTCTCGACGCCCTGCGTCAGGAACGCGACGCGCTCCATGCCCATGCCGGTGTCGATGTTCTTGTTGGGCAGCTCGCCGAGAATCTCGAAGTCGTTCTTGCCCGTACCCTCGCCCCGCAGGTACTGCATGAAGACGAGATTCCAGATTTCGACATAGCGGTCATCGTCTGTGGCTGGGCCGCCGTCTATGCCATAGGCGGGGCCGCGGTCAAAGAAGATCTCGCTGCAGGGACCAGCCGGGCCAGGCTGGCCCGTTGACCAGTAGTTCGTGTCCATGTCGAGGCGTTGAATGCGCTCGTCGGGAAGGCCTGCGATCTTCTTCCAGAGCGCGATCGCCTCGTCGTCGTCTTTGTAGACCGTGACCCAGAGGTCTTTCTCCTGAAAGCCAAGACCGCCATCGCTCGTTGATGCGGTCAAGAGCTCCCAGGCGTAGCCGATTGCGCCCTCTTTGAAGTAGTCGCCGAACGAGAAGTTGCCGTTCATCTGAAAGAACGTGCCATGCCGAGGCGTCTTGCCGACTTCTTCGATGTCGTTCGTGCGAATGCACTTCTGCACGCTCGTGGCGCGCGGGTAGGGCGCAGGCACGACTCCGGTCAGGTATGGCACGAAGGGCACCATTCCGGCGACCGTGAAAAGCAAAGTCGGGTCGTCGCTGACGAGCGACGCGGAGGGCACGACCGTGTGACCGCGAGTACCGAAGAACTCGAGCCACCGGCGCTGGATGTCGGCGGTCTGCATGGGAGGAGGGAACTGCTCCTGAATCGATCGGGCGGGGCACGAGGCCCCGCCGCTTACTTGAGGCGGCTGGTGAGGTCGGCGATCGTGTCTTCGGCCTCAGCCACGGCAGCGCGCAACTCAGCCTCGCGCTGCTTGTAGCCGTCGACGACGGCGGAGCCAAACTCGCGGGTTTTGGCATCGACGTCGTCAAAAAACTGCTTGCCCTGAGGGGTCTTCGAGACCTGGTGGGCGGCGACGAAGCCGGCCGCGATGCCGACGATGAGCCAGGCGGCGTTCTTCATGGGTGCTCCCTCGTGAGAAGTCGTACGTGGTGGACAGTGGCTTCAGCCTAGCGGCCCAACGCGAACGGGGGCCCGGCGCGATGCCGGGCCCCCGTTCGACGGAGCGTGGAGCGGTTCGTAACCGACAGCGCTAGCGAGCCGCGTAGTACTCGACCACGAGCTGCACTTCGCAGGTCACGGGCACTTCGGCGCGCTTGGGGCGACGCACGAGGCGCGCCTGCAGCTTGTCGAGCTCAACCTCGAGGTACGCGGGCACCTTGGGAAGCAGGTCGACGTGGCCACCGGCAGCGGCGACCTGGAAGGGCTCCATCCCCTCGCTGCGTGCCTTGACGTGGATCAGCTGACCCGGCTTGACGCGGAACGACGGACGGTCGACGAGCTGGCCGTCAACCAAAATGTGACGGTGCACAACCATCTGGCGAGCTTGTGCCGTCGTGCGGGCGATGCCAGCGCGAAGTACGAGCGCGTCGAGACGCATCTCGAGCAGCTCAACGAGGTTCTCACCGGTCAAGCCCGATGCACGGCGTGCTTCGTTGAAGGCGATCTTGAGCTGGGCCTCACGGATGCCGTACTGGGCGCGAAGACGCTGCTTCTCGCGCAAACGAACGGCGTAGTCACTGTCGGCTTTGCGCTTCGTGCGGCCATGCTCACCGGGAGCGTACGGGCGCTTCTCGAGGTACTTGGCAGCCTTCGGGGTGAGGGCGATGCCGAGTGCACGAGAGAGACGAGTCTTACTGCGGGTGCGTGACTTAGTAGACACGGGTTCCTTCCATGGTCGTGGCCGAGAATTTCAGCGGCTCACGGACGTACATCTCTCCGTCCGGTCCGAATGCACGCCGGGGCTATTCGGTGGAAGCTTCGAGGGAGGATGTGCCCATATCTGACGGGCCGAGCAAGCCTACCAGAGCCCACTGCCGCGAGAGCGCGGAAGGTCGGCACCCCGGCTGCGCCTATTCGGCCGTTGTCTGACCCCGCGTGATTGCCCTCAGCTTTGCCAGCCGCGTCGCGATCTCGCGCTCGTGCCCGCGTTCGGTAGGCCGGTAGTACTCGGTACCCACAAGTGGGTCAGGCAGGTACTGCTGCTCAGCGACGCCGACGGCCTCGTCGTGTGGATACACGTAGCCCTTGCCGTGGCCAAGGCGCTTCGCCCCCGGGTAGTGGGCGTCACGCAGAGGCTTCGGTACACGACCGAGCCGCCCCGCTTTCACGTCTGCGATCGCCGCGTTGATGCCGACGTAGGCGGCGTTCGACTTGGGTGCGGTCGCGAGGTAGACCACAGCCTCGGCGAGCGGGATCCGCCCCTCCGGCATGCCGATCAACTGCACGGCCTGGGCGGCAGCGACCGCCAGTACCAGCGCCTGCGGGTCAGCCGTGCCGATGTCTTCGGCCGCGGAGATAATCACGCGCCGGGCGATAAAGCGCACGTCCTCTCCCGCCTCGATCATGCGAGCAAGGTAATGCAGAGCGGCATCGGGGTCGCTACCCCGAATCGATTTGATGAAGGCGCTGATGACGTCGTAGTGTTCGTCACCCTGCTTGTCGTAGCGCAACAGGGCGCGATCAACGGCCGCCGACACGATCTCCGCAGTGACGACCGGATGCCCACCCGCAGTCGCGCCGTCTGCAGCTTGCGCCGCCGCCTCCACCGCCGCCGACTGCGCGGCCGCCTCGAGTGCGGTGAGTGCGCGACGCGCGTCGCCCGAAGCCAAACGCACGATCGCTTTGCGCGCGGCGGGTTCTAGCTCGATGGCGCCGGCCAGGCCGCGCGGGTCGACAACCGCTCGATCGACGAGCACTCCAAGATCATCGTCGCTCAGCGTTTCGAGCGTGAGAAGCAGGCTGCGGCTCAAGAGAGGTGCAATGACCGAGAACGAGGGGTTTTCTGTGGTGGCGGCGATCAAGATGACCCAACCGTTTTCAACGCCGGGCAACAGGGCGTCTTGCTGGGCCTTCGTGAAGCGATGGATTTCATCAAGGAATAAGACCGTCGACGTGCCGTACAGGTCGCGGTCTGCCAGCGCTCGCTCCATCACCTCACGCACATCACGTACTCCGGCCGTCACGGCAGAAAGCTCAACGAACCGCCGACCGCTTGAGCGCGCGATCGCCTGCGCGAGGGTCGTCTTGCCCGTTCCCGGAGGGCCCCACAAGATGACTGATACGGCGCTCGGTGCTCGGCTGGGATCGTCGCTCGCGAGGCTGACGAGGGGAGATCCGGCGCGCAATAGGTGCCGCTGACCCGCCACCTCATCGAGGCGTGTGGGTCGCATTCTCACCGCGAGGGGAACCGCGGCAGAGCCGAGGCCCGGCTGAGCATCCATGCCCCCAGGCTAACGGCCGTGACCGACCCGCCTACGGCCGCGCGCGTCGGCCCGGGGCGCTCGACTAGAGTTCACTGCGGCGCGGGCCGTAGGTGATGTGCCCCGCCGTCGAATGGAGGAGCAGTGGCAGCCGCACCGGCGAACAACCGAGAGACGCAGGATCGACTGCGCCGCTACCAGGCACGGCAGACCGTGCACGACACGAAGACCACGCGCCGCAAGCGCGACAACCTGATCGCCGTGCTTGCAATTGTGGTCGTCGGCGCCCTCGCCGCGACAGCCCAAATCGTGTACTTCACCGCTGGCCCCGGAACCCCAGAGCCGGTGGCGAGTGCGAGCCCCGTGCCCAACGAGCCCGCCGTCGCTGCCCCCGAACCCGCATTGAGTGAGTTCCGCACCTGGACCGGCGCTATGGCCATCAATGACGGAATCGAATTGCAATACGAGCTCGACGGCCTCGCTGCGCCGCAAGCAGTCGCCTCGTTTGTGAGCCTCGTACAGAGCGGGTTCTACGACGGGCTCAACTGTCACCGCCTCACGACCGAAGGAATCTTCGTTCTGCAGTGTGGTGACCCGAATGGAGATGGCACCGGAGGCCCCGACTACCGTTTCGGCCCGATCGAAAATCCTCCAGTCGACGACGTGTACGCCACGGGAGTGATTGCGATGGCGCGTCAGGGCGGGGACGGCGCGAGCATGGGCAGCCAATTCTTCATCGTCTATGACGAGTCGGTAATCCCCTCCGACGCGGCTGGCGGCTACACGGTGATGGGGCGCATCACAAGCGGCCTAGAGTCCCTGATCGCCGGCGTGGTGGGCGCGGGTGTCGAGGGCGGCGGTGCTGACGGTGCACCGACCGTGCCCACGATCCTGACCGGCATCACGATCCAATAGCGATCCGCGGCGAGAGCGTGCTCGCCTGACGCTTGGCGCCGACCGTGCCATATGCTGAAAAACCGTGCGGCCGCAGCCGCGCGGGTGCGCACTCGATGAGGATGAAGCAGACGTGTCAGCCAACGAGAACACTCCCTGGGGCCGGGTCGACGAGACCGGCACCGTGTATGTCAACGACCGTGGCGCCGAGCGCGCGGTGGGCCAGTACCCCGACGGCACACCCGAGGAGGCCCTCGCCTACTTCACCCGCAAGTACATCGAGCTCGAGGGCCAAGTGCGCCTGCTCGAGCAGCGCGCCAAAGCTGGGGCGCCCGCGAACGATGTCGCCAAGACCGTCACGGCTTTGAACACCGCGCTCGAGTCGCCTTCTGCTGTGGGAGACCTCGAAGCGCTTCGCACCCGCGTTGGAGCCCTGGTCGCGACGGTCGAGAAGCTGACCGAGGCACAGAAGGCCGAAGTCGCCGCCGCCACCAAAGCGGCCGTGGCCGAGCGCACCGCGATCGTCGAGGCTGCGGAAGCTCTCGCCGCCAAAGACCCGCAATCCGTGCAGTGGAAGCAGACGACAGCCGCGCTTGACGAACTCTTCACACGCTGGAAAGACCACCAGCAGAATGGCCCTCGCTTGCCCAAGAAGCAGGCCGATGACCTATGGAAGCGCTTCCGTGCGGCGCGCACCACAGTCGAGTCGCATCGCCGCGCGTTCTTCGCGGGTCTCGACTCGGAGCACAAAGAAGTGCGGGCGCGTAAGCAGGCCCTCGTCGACAAGGCCGTCGCCCTCGGCTCGCAAGGAACCGCGGCAATTCCCGCCTATCGCCGCCTTCTCGACGAGTGGAAGCTTGCCGGTCGCGCCGGCAAGAAGGTCGACGACGCGCTCTGGGCGCAGTTCAAGGCCGCCGGAGATGCCCTTTACGCGGCCAAGGCAGAGGTCGATGCCCGTGAGAACGAGGAGTTCGCTGGCAACCTCTCCGTCAAGCAGGCCCTGCTTGACGAAGCGGCTCCGTTACTCACCGCTAGTGACCGCGTCAAGGCGCGGGCCCAACTCACGGCGATCCAGCGCAAATGGGACGCCGCGGGTAAGGTTCCGCGCGACCAGGTGAAGGTTGTCGAAGACCGCATGCGCACCATCGAACAGGCGGTGAAGAAGCTCGAAGAAGACCACTGGAACCGTTCTGACCCCGAGAAGAAGGCCCGATCCGAAGGCTTAGCTGCCCAACTCGAGCAGGCCATTAGTGGGCTCGAGGACGACCTCGCCGCCGCAACATCAGCGAAAGACGCGAAGCGCGTCGCCGAGGTTACCGAGGCGCTTGAGGCACGGCGAGCGTGGCTCAGCGCCGTCGACAACTGACAACCGCGCGCAACCGCCGGCGACCGCTCGTCAGCAGCTTCTCCACAGGGCGCTGACTCTCGAGGGTGCAACCGTTCGATCTGCGACACACTCCCCGCATGACGCGCTTTGGGCCACTCCTTCTTGCCGATGACCGGGTCAGCGCTTCCGAACTGCGCGCCGCAGCACTCGACGGCGAGGTGGTGGTGCTCGGCGAGGGCTTTCTCCCCATCGACGCACCGCTCACGGCCCTTGCCCGCGCGGCCTCGCTTGCACCGCTCATGCTCGACGCGCGCGTCATTCTCGCCGACCGCAGCGCCGCCTGGGTGTGGGGGTGGGGGCCGATGCCCGCCGTCGTGATGACGTGCGTCGCAATTACGGCGCGCATCCCCTCTCCCGATCGTCGTCGGTTACGCGCCCGCGAGGTGGTCATTGATGATGATGAGACACGGATGCTCGGCCCGGTGCCCGTGACCACGCCCCTTCGTACCCTGCTCGACCTGGCACGGCACGATCGAGGCGACGACGTTATCGCGCTCCTGGCCGAGGGAATCACTGCCCAGCGCATTTCACGCGCCCAGATCGATGCCACTCTCACACGCCGCGCTAGCCTCTCGTACGTGCGGCCGGCCAGGGCGCGCCTTCTGTCCGCTCTGCAGCAGGCAGAGTCGGGTCAGCCGTTGCTGACGCGGTAGACGTCGTAGACCGCGTCAATTCGCCGCACAGCGTTGAGCACGCGGTCGAGGTGTGTGACGTCGCCCATTTCAAAGACGAACCGGCTGAGCGCCAAGCGATCCTTCGAGGTGCTGACGCTCGCCGAGAGAATATTCACGTGGTGCTCAGACAGCACTCGGGTGACGTCGCTCAGCAGTCCACTGCGGTCGAGCGCTTCAACCTGAATCTGAACAAGGAAGACGCTCTTTGACGTGGGCGCCCAGTCAACCTCAATCATTCGGTCTGGTTCGGTCAACAGAGACTGAACATTCGTGCAGTCGCCGCGGTGCACGCTCACGCCCTGCCCGCGCGTGACGAAGCCCACGATGGCGTCACCCGGCACTGGCGTGCAGCATTTCGCTAGCTTCACCAGAATGTCGGGGGCACCCCTCACCAGCACGCCCGAGTCACTCGTGCGCACCGAGGTGCGCCCTCGGGTCGGCACACTGAACGGCTCGTCGTCTGACTCAGCCTCGACGTGCAACGCGGCGAGAATCTTCTCGATCACCGATTGCGTCGAGACATGGCCCTCGCCCACAGCGGCGTAGAGCGACTCAACCGTCTCATAGCGCAATTGCGAAGCCACGTGGGCCACCGAGTCTTGCGTCATGAGGCGTTGCAGCGGCAGGTTCTGCTTGCGCATCGCCCGGGCAATCGCGTCTTTGCCCTGCTCGACGGCCTCGTCGTGGCGCTCTTTCGTGAACCACTGGCGAATCTTCGAGCGAGCTCGCGTGCTCGTGACGAAGCCCAGCCAGTCCTGGCTCGGCCCAGCATCAGGATTCTTCGACGTGAATACCTCGACCGAGTCGCCACTATTGAGCACAGTCTCAAGCGGCACGAGACGCCCATTCACCTTGGCACCCATGGTCCGATGGCCGACCTCGGTGTGCACGGCGTAGGCGAAGTCAACGGGCGTCGCCCCTGCTGGCAAGCCGATGACCTTGCCCTGCGGCGTGAAGACGTACACCTCTTTCGCGCCAATTTCGTAGCGCAGGTCGTCGAGAAACTCGGTGGGGTCGCTCGTCTCGGCCTGCCAATCAGAGATGTGTGCGAGCCACGCCATGTCGGTGTCGGAACGCTCCGTACCCGCTTCGCCTCGACTCGCGCCCGCCATGCGCTCTTTGTACTTCCAGTGCGCGGCCACACCGAACTCAGCACGCTGGTGCATTTCGTGCGTGCGAATCTGCAACTCGACCGGGCGACCGCCGGGCCCGAACACCGTCGTGTGCAACGACTGGTAAAGGTTGAACTTGGGCGTCGCGATGTAGTCCTTGAATCGCCCGGGCATGGGGTTCCATCGCGCATGCACGGCCCCGAGCACGGCGTAGCAGTCACGAATAGAGTTCACGAGGATGCGCACGCCAGTCAGGTCGTAGATCTCATCGAAGTCGCGACCCCGGTGCACCATTTTTTGGTAAACCGAGTAGTACTGCTTGGGGCGCCCCTTGACCTCAGCCTTGATCTTTGATTGCCGCAGATCGTCTTTCACCGCGTCGATTACCTGTTGCACGAAGGCTTCGCGCTCCGGCGTTCGATTGCGCACGAGGCTTTCGATCTCTACGTAGATCTTGGGCTGCAATACGGCGAAAGAGAGGTCTTCGAGTTCCCACTTGATGGTCTGTATACCGAGCCGATGGGCGAGCGGCGCATAGATGTCGAGTGTCTCCTGAGCCTTTCGCTGCGCCGAGGCGTTCTCGACGAAGCCCCAGGTGCGCGCATTGTGCAGGCGGTCGGCGAGCTTGACAATCAGAACACGAATGTCTTTCGACATCGCGACGATCATCTTGCGCACGGTCTCTGACTGCGCGCTGTCACCGTACTTCAGCTTGTCGAGTTTCGTCACACCGTCAACCAGCATCGCGATCTCGTCTCCGAAATCGACGCGAAGCTGATCAAGGCTGTACGTCGTGTCTTCGACTGTGTCGTGCAAGAGCGCAGCGGCAAGGGTTTTCGGGCCGATGCCCAGGTCGGCGAGAATCTGCGCGACCGCGAGCGGGTGGGTGATGTATGGCTCGCCGCTCTTGCGAGTCTGGCCTTCGTGCGCGCGCTCCGCCATCTGATAGGCCCGCTCAATGAGAGCGATGTCGGCTTTAGGATGCTGCGCGCGCACCGTGCGGATCAGCTTCTCGAGAGCTCCACCCGTCTGCGACCGGGAGAAGATGCGGGGTAACAGGGCGCGCAGAGAGGCTGCGCTCTGCTGCGTTGTGTCGGTCATCCGTGCGCCCTCCGAATTGATCCTAGAGCGCCCTGGTGAGCCTCGGCTGACGATATGCGGTCAGCCACCAGCGCACGTCAGCGGACGGCACCCGACTCAGCCCGGGCAACGCGTGGGCGGGTTCCCTGCTTTTTGACCTCAGGCTCGTTCTCGCGCAGGTGCACATAGAGCGGAGCCGCGAGGAAGATCGACGAATAGGTGCCGACGATCGTGCCAATGAAGAGTGCAAGGGCGATATCGCGCAAGGTGCCAGCACCCAGCAACAACGAACCGATGAAGAGGATCGACGCTGTAGGAAGCACGGCGACGACCGAAGTATTGATCGACCTCACGAGCGTCTGATTCACTGCCAGGTTGACCGACTGAGCGAATGTGCGCCGAGACTCTGCACCATCTTCTGAGGTGTTTTCGCGCACCTTGTCGAACACCACGACCGTGTCATACAGCGAATACCCCAGGATCGTGAGAAAACCAATCACCGCGGCGGGAGTGATTTCGAGCCCGAGTACGCCGTAGAGGCCGGTCGTCACGATGAGGTCATGGAACAAGGCGATGATGGCCGCCGCCGCCATCTTCCACGTTCGAAAATAGATCGCCATAACCAGACTCGCGAGAACCAGGAACACCACGAGGGCGATGATCGCCTGCCGGGTAATGTCAGCACCCCAGGTGGCGCCGATGAACGATGTACTCACATCTGAGACGCTGACTGCATAAGCATCGGCGAGCGCGGCGCGGACCTCGTCGGTCTCGGCGGGCGTGAGCTGCTCGGTCTGCACCCGTACCGAGTCGCCGCCGACGATCGACACGCGGGGGCTTGACCCCGAGACGACTGAGTCAACGGCGTCGATCGCGATGGCCGTCGCGGCGGCAGTGCCGCCCTCGACTGCCGTGGTGCCTTGCACGCGGAATTCCGACCCTCCGCGAAACTCGATACCGAACACAAACCCACCACGCAGGGCGGTAAGGCCGATCGCCAAGATGATGAACACGGCACCGATCGAGTACCAGAGTCGTCGTCGACCAACAAAGTTGAACGAGCGCGTTCCCGTGTATAGATCGTTGCCGAACTGGGTGAGCCGACTCATCGCTGTTCCTTCCTCTCACCGCTGGCTTCAGCGGCCTTGCGTTCGGCAATGGTCTGACGACGGTGCGCTTCACGACTACTCGTCGCGACCTTGGTCGATGCGACGCCGACGGGTGCCCGGAACTGTGCGCGTCCGCGATACACCGCACCGAGGGCCTGCGGATCAAGTCCGCTCCAGCGATGGCCGCCCCCGAAGAACGACGTGCGAGCCAGCAACTGCATCAGCGGGTGGGTAAACATTGCCACGACGACGAGGTCGACCACCGTCACGATTCCGAGGGTGAAGGCGAAACCGCGCACGTTACCTACAGCGAGCACGAAGAGCACAACGGCCGCGATGAGGTTGATGACGTCAGAGATGAGAATCGTACGGAAGGCGCGCTTCCACCCGGCCTCGACAGCGCCATCGACATTGCGGCCATCGCGCAGTTCATCACGGATTCGTTCGAAGTAGACGATAAACGAGTCAGCAACGACTCCGATCGAGATCACGAGCCCGGCGACACCAGCGAGAGACAACCGGAATCCTTGCTGATTCGAGAGGTAGGTGATGATGAGGTAGGTGATGAGCGCCGCTATCGACAGGGAAACGACGACGACTCCACCCAGTGCCCGGTACTGGAAGAACGCGTAGAAGCCGACCAGAATGAGGCCGATAATGCCCGCGATAATGCCGCTCTGCAGTTGCGAGACACCGAGGGTGGCGCTGATGGTCTCACTCGACTGCACCTCGAAGCCAATGGGCAACGCGCCGAACTTTAGTTGATCGGCCAGAGCCTTCGCCGACTCTTCCGTGAAGTTTCCACTGATCTGCGGACGACCATCCGTGATGGCGCTGATCGTTCGCGGTGCGCTGATCACTCGTCCGTCCAGCACGATGGCGAACTGATTTTGCACGCCCACGAGCGAGACCAGGCGTTCGGTCACCGTGCGGAACTGCTGGGTTCCGTCGGCATCGAACTCGATGAAGACGCCCCACTCGTTTGACGTGACACCGGTAGACGACGAGATGAGCCCCGATCGGGCATCCGCAATGCGCTCACCGGCAACTTCGACTGGGCCAAGAATGTACTTGACGGTCGAGTCTTGCTCACACGTCACCAGTGGCACATCGACGGGAGCGACGTTGGCACCGACCACATCAAGACTGGCGCAGTCGAAAGAGTCGAAACTTCTCTGCAGATCGGGCGTGATCCAGGCGAGGTCGCTCGCGTCGGTTGGCGACACGGAGGGAGCTGCGCTCGCGGTAGGTTCAGCCGTCGGCGGCGCCGTGGGATCAACCGTGGGATCAACCGTGTCGCCCTCGGCACCTATTGTGCTGTTGGAGGCGGCGTCGGCGATCAGCACCGCGCGGAACTCCAACTTTGCCGAACTCTGGATGCGCTGCAGGGTCGCGGCGTCAGGCTCACCGGGAATCGACACCACGATGTTTTGGCCGCCCTGAGTGTTGATCTCGGCCTCGCTAACGCCTCCGGCGTCAACACGTTGGCGGATAATCGCGACTGCCTGGTCGAGCTGCTCTTGAGTGACCTGCTCGCCACTGGCGATCTGCGGCGCCAGGGTGATCTGCGTGCCGCCTTCAAGATCGAGCGCGAGTTTCGGCGTCCACTGGCCGTTGTTAAAGAGCACGCTCGCACCGTTCGCCGCGATGAGCGCGACGATGATGACGAGCAACCAAACAAGAGAACGAATGGCTTTGCGCTCGGTGGTAGTTCTGGCCACCTCAGGTACTCATTTCTGCCGGGGAGGGCGGGCGTGCCGCAGAGAGGCGCAGCCCGCGCGGTGAGGGGTGGGGTCTAGCTCTCGGTCTTCTTGGTGCGTTTCGGCTTCTCGGCCGGCGCATCGAGGCTCGACTCATTGAGCACGGGAGCGCCCTCGGCACTCATCTCATCAGCCGCGAACTCGTCTCCGACGACCTCGTCTTCAACGACCTCGTCTTCAACGACCTCGTCTTCAACAACGCGGGCCAGAGTCTGACGGTGCACGCGCACGGTGCTGCCGGGGCTCGTTTCGATCGTGGCGACGTTGTTCTCTTCGTCGATACTCACGAGAGTGCCAAAGAGACCGAAGTTGGTCATGACCTCGGCACCGGGCAGCATCTTGTCTTGCAACATCGCCGCGTCAGACTTGCGCTTGCGGGAGTTACGGAACATGAAGAAGATTAGCAGGGCGAGCACGCCCAACATGACGATGGTCAACGGATCCATAAGTGGATTGCCTTTCAGGGAGGTCGTCGGCGTGGCGCTCGCTGGAGCGCCGGTCGGCGAGCGGATGCTCAGCCGAGGGCCAGCGTCAACTATAGGTCATTGGCCCCGGTCGCCCGTGGCGCGTGACCGAGGTGGGCCCACGCACGAGCCGTGGCGACGCGGCCTCGCGGGGTGCGCGACAGTAGTCCCGAGCGAACGAGAAACGGCTCGACGACCGCCTCGATCGTCTCGGCTTCTTCGCCCACCGACACCGCCAGTGTCGACAGACCGACCGGTCCACCATCAAAACGCTCAACGATCGCCGCAAGCACAGCGCGGTCAAGCCGGTCGAGCCCCTGCTCGTCGACGTCATACAGCTCGAGCGCGGCACGAACCGCCAGCCGATTCGCGGCTCCGCCATGCACAAGCGCGTAGTCGCGCACCCGCCGCAGCAAGCGGTTGGCGATGCGGGGCGTACCGCGAGAGCGGCGGGCAATCTCGCCGAGGGCATCCTCGTCAATCGCGAGTGTCAACAGACGCGCGGCGCGCACGAGCACGAGGTGCAGTTCGTCAGGCTCATAGAACTCGAGGTGCGCCGTGAATCCGAAACGATCGCGCAGAGGATTCGGCAGCAACCCTGAGCGCGTCGTGGCACCGACAAGTGTGAACGGAGCGAGCTCGAGCGGAATACTGGTCGCCCCCGCACCCTTGCCCACCATGATGTCGACACGAAAGTCTTCCATGGCGAGGTACAGCATCTCTTCGGCTGAGCGCGCCATGCGGTGAATCTCGTCAATGAAGAGCACCTCGCCCGGCACGAGCGACGACAGCACCGCGGCGAGGTCGCCCGCATGTTGGATGGCGGGCCCGCTTGTCATGCGCAGCGGGCGCTGCCCCTCGTAGGCCACGATCATGGCGAGCGTCGTCTTGCCGAGTCCGGGAGGGCCCGCGAGCAGAATATGGTCCGGCGTGCGGTTCTGCAGGCCGGCGGCCTCCAGCAACAGCTGCAGCTGACGACGAACCTTCTGCTGGCCGACAAACTCGGCGAGGCTCTGCGGTCGCAACGCGCCTTCGAAGGCGAGCTCGGCATCCGACTCAGGCACGGGCCGCAACACGTCGTCGCTCATGAGCGGTCTCGGGGCGCGTCGTCGGCGCGACCACGCGCGGGGCCAAGGATGCTCAATGCACGCCGCAACAGCACCGCAAGCCCGGTCAACGCCGCGTCAGGGTCGGCGTCGACCACCTGCGCTGCGGCCTCGAGCGCTGTGCGCTCTGGCCAGCCGAGTCCGGTGAGCGCCGCAGCGAGCGAGGCGGTCACACCGCCCGACCCGGCAGAATTCGACTCGCCGAATGTGACTGCGGGGCCCGTGGGGGCCACTAACTTGCCGGCAAGAGACACCACAATCAGCTTTGCCGTCTTGGGGCCGATACCGCTGACAGCGCGGAATGGCAGGTCATCATCAGCAGCGATTGCCCGAGCGATAGCGTCGGGCGTCATCGAGCCAAGTACGCCGAGGGCCGACTTTGGCCCCACACCCGACACGGTGCGCAACAGCTCGAATAGATCGAGTTCGACCTCGTCGGCAAAGCCGAAGAGGCTCATGTCGTCTTCGCGCACAATCAGAGCAGTGTGCAGCCGCACCGTGTCGCCGATGTGCAACTCGCGGACGTGCCTTTCGGTGACGGACACGGCGTAGCCCACACCCGCGACATCGACCACGACGCGCACTCCCGCACGGGCGATGAGGGTTCCCCGCAGGCTGGCGATCACCCGTTGAGCCTACGGGCGCGCGTCGCCTTCTCGGCCGCGCGCCACGCCTGCTGGGCGGGGGTCAGAGACCCGCCAGCGGCCGCCAGTTCCCCCGCGGCGCGCGGTGCCGAGCTCGCAGCCCCGCGCCAGCCGTGGCAGATGGCGAGGGCGAGGGCATCGGCGGCGTCCGCGGGCTTCGGCGGGGCATCCAATCGCAGGATGCGCTGCACCATCGCGGTCACCTGCTTCTTGTCGGCGGCACCGTGGCCCGTGACGGCCGCTTTCACCTCGGTGGGGGTGTGCAGCGTCACGATGAGGCCACGCGCAGCCGCCGCGCGCAGCACGACGCCGCTCGCTTGGGCTGTGCCCATGACAGTGCTCACGTTGTGCTGCGCGAACACCCTTTCGAGCGCGACAGCATCGGGGCGGTGCTCGTCGAGCAATCCCTCAAGAGCATCGCTGATGGCCAGCAAGCGACGCTCGAGCGCGAGCTCGGGCGCCGTTTCGATCACGGACACCGCCACGAGTGTCGCGCGGCGCGTGGGGTCGATGTCGACGATGCCCACCCCGCATCGGGTGAGGCCGGGGTCGACGCCGAGCACCCTCAGCACGCGCTACTCGTCGTCAGAGTCGAGCTCGGCGCGCACCTCGGCGCTCAGCAAGACATTGGTGAAGACGTTTTGCACGTCGTCGAGGTCGTCCATCGCGTCGACCAACCGAAAAAGCTTGCGGGCTGTCTCAGCATCTGCCTCAATCTGCAGATTCGCGACGAACTCGCCCTCGGCCGAGTCGTATTCGATACCCGCCTCGTGCAACGCCGCGCGGGTGGCCACGAGGTGCGAGGGGTCAGTAACGATCTCGAACCCACCACCTTGATCGATGACCTCTTCGGCGCCAGCGTCGAGCACGGCCATCAGAATGTCGTCTTCGTTTACGCCGTCGGACTTCGTGATCGCGATGACACCCTTGCGGCTGAAGTTGTAGGCGACACTGCCGGGGTCTGCCATCGTGCCGCCGTTGCGCGACATCGCCGTGCGAACTTCGGCCGCGGCGCGGTTCTTGTTGTCGGTGAGGCACTCGATCAGCAGCGCAAGACCACCCGGGCCGTACCCCTCGTACATGATCGTCTGGTAGTCGATCGACTCACCGCTGAGGCCCGCACCACGTTTGATCGCGCGGTCGATGTTGTCGTTAGGAACAGAGGTCTTCTTCGCCTTCTGAACTGCATCGACGAGCGTCGGGTTGCCGCTCATGTCGGCGCCGCCGATCTTGGCGGCAACTTCAATGTTCTTGATGAGCTTGGCGAACGACTTGGCACGACGACTATCGATGATCGCCTTCTTGTGCTTCGTCGTCGCCCACTTGGAATGGCCAGACATAACTACTCCTTGCGAATCGGAAAGACTGGGTCAGTTTAGGACAGCGGCCCTAGGGCAGCGCGTCCGGTCGGATTCCGGCGCGACGCAGTTCGATTGCGGCGAGTTCTCGAACAACCCGCGGGTCCTGCGCGCGCCACGCAGCACCAGGATCGGGATGCACTGCGACGAGCTGCCTCAGGGGCGCGCGGGCCACCGCACGCACAGCGAGAGTGTCGGCGGTCATACCATTCGCGATCATTGCTCGAAGCCGGCTCGAGCGAACCGCAAAGCGCACGCGGGGAAGCACCCACACCAGGGCGATCAGGAGCAGAGGTAGCAGGGCTACCGCCCAACCCGTACCAACGGCCACGGCGTCAACGAAGGCCTGTTGGGCCCGCCCCGCTTCAGCAACGGACTCCCCCGCGCTTGCTGCGGCATCGAATGGTCCGCGAATTGCGTCGCCGATGAGCGGCACGCCTCCGAGGTTGTCAGCCGCTTCGGTCAGACCCGTCTGGAAGTCGATACCGGCCGATTCGAGGTTGCGACCGAAAGCCCCGAGTGTTCGGATGGCTGCCGTCACGGACGCGGCGACACTGATGACGATGATCACCGCAAAGATTCCCACAACGTCGGCGAAGATCTGGCGGGCACGGGCGCCCGATAAATCTGAATAGAGGCTCATGCACCCCATGGTGCCAGGAGTCACCCTGCGGGAGTGACTCAGGTCACGATGCCGCGCCGACGTGGTCGAGAAACCTTTGGTGAAATCTGGTTTCGCCCGCGACCTCGGGGTGAAACGACGTGGCTAACAACCTGCCTTGTTCGACCGCAACGATGCGTCCATCCTCGAGAGCGGCAAGCACCTCAACACCCGGACCAACTTCATCGACGACGGGCGCCCGGATGAAGACCGCGTGCACGGGCGGGTCGCCGAGCACGGGCACGTGCAGGTCGGTCTCGAAGGAGTCGAGCTGAGTACCGAATGCGTTGCGCCGCACGGTCACGTCGAGCCCCCCAAGGGTCTGCTGACCGGCGATGGCGTCGTGCACCCGATCGGCGAGCATGATGAGTCCGGCGCAGGTGCCGTACACGGGCATGCCAGCGGCGATACGGTCACGCAGTGGTTGCCGCAACCCAAACAGGCGGCTGAGCTTGTCCATGACGCTGGACTCGCCACCAGGAATCACCAGGCCACCGACCCCGGCAAGCTGTTGTGGTGTGCGCACTTCGCGCACGTCGGCGCCGAGGGAACTCAGCAGGGCGATGTGCTCGCGCACATCGCCCTGCAGAGCGAATACGCCGACCGGCGGAAGTGCCTTACCAGCCACGCTCAGAGAGACGGTGTGGCGCGGGCAGGTCGGCGACGTTGATGCCCACCATGGCCTCGCCCAGGCCGCGCGAAGCGTCGGCAATGATCGCCGGGTCGTTGTAGCCGGCAGTTGCCTTGACGATGGCGGCGGCACGGGCAACGGGGTTGCCCGACTTGAACACACCGGAACCGACGAACACCCCGTCGGCACCCAGCTGCATCATGAGCGCGGCGTCGGCTGGGGTGGCGACACCACCGGCCGTGAACAGCACGACAGGAAGCTTTCCGGTCCTGGCAACGTCAGCAACAAGCTCGTAGGGCGCCTGCAGCTCTTTCGCCGACACGTACCACTCGTCGGGGGTCTTCGCCGAGAGCGCGCGAATCTCTCCGAGGATGGTCCGGATGTGCTTAGTAGCTTCAGAGACGTCGCCCGTGCCAGCCTCACCCTTGGAGCGAATCATGGCGGCACCCTCGGTGATGCGCCGCAGTGCCTCACCCAAGTTGGTGGCGCCGCACACAAACGGAACGGTGAAGGGCCACTTGTCGATGTGGTTGACGTAATCAGCGGGGCTCAGCACCTCAGACTCATCGATGTAGTCGACGCCGAGCGACTGCAGCACCTGAGCCTCGACAAAGTGGCCGATGCGGGCCTTCGCCATGACGGGAATTGAAACGGTGGCCATGATCTGGTCGATCAGGTCAGGATCACTCATGCGCGCGACGCCACCCTGCGCGCGGATATCGGCGGGCACGCGCTCGAGGGCCATGACAGCCACAGCCCCAGCGTCTTCGGCGATCCGTGCCTGGTCGGCGTTCACGACGTCCATAATGACGCCGCCCTTGAGCATCTCGGCGAGTCCGCGCTTCACGCGGCTCGTGCCCTGCACGCTCGTCGACGTGGTCTCGGTCATCGTGTATCGGCCCTTTCTGGCACAGTGCGCACGGATAGTGCGCGAGAAGAATTGCAGTGATTTGGCGGCTTCGCCAGTCTACTGCGGCGAGTCTGAGGGCCAGGCGCGAGCGATCTCGTTGCGCACTTCCCCGAGCAGGCGCGGCACGGCCTTGGTCGAGGCGATGATGGGAAAGAAGTTCGAATCGAGCGCCCACCGCGGCACTATGTGTTGGTGCAAGTGGGTAGCAATACCCGCGCCCGCGATGCGGCCCTGGTTCATGCCGAGGTTGAAACCCTGACAGCCTGAGGTCGCAGCGAGCACGCGCATCGCGATCTGAGTGAGAGCGCCGATCTCGGCGACCTCGTCAGCGGTTGCTTCGTCATACTGCGCAATATGCCGGTACGGGCACACCAACAGGTGACCGCTGTTGTACGGGTACAGGTTCAGCAAGACGTACGCATGTGTACCCCGGGCCACGATGAGCGCCTCAGAGTCGTCGAGCCCGGGAGCGCGACAGAACGGGCACACATCGTCGTCAGCCTGTTGACCGTTCTCGATGTAGACGAGACGGTGTGGGGTCCACAATCGCTGGAAGGCGTCCGGCACGGCGGCGAACCCGGCTGCGCTTTCCGCAGTCGCGCCGTCGATACCGGCGCCGGCAGCATCCTGATCGGTCATGGGCGGATGCTCACCTACAGCTCGGCTGACCGCGTCGAGATCGCTGTGGTGATGCGAGCGATCGCTTGCTCGACGGGTACCCCGTTGACCTGAGAACCGTCGCGGAACCGGAAGCTGACGGCGCCGTTGGCGCGGTCTTCCTCCCCCGCAATCAGCAGGTAGGGCACCTTTCCGGTCGTGTGGTTGCGGATCTTCTTTTGCATGCGATCATCAGAATGGTCAACGTGAGCCCGCACTCCAGCGGCCCGAAGCTTCGCGATGACGCCCTCAAGGTACTCGGCGTAGTCCTCGGCGACGGGGATTCCGACCACCTGCTCGGGCGAGAGCCAGGCGGGGAACGCGCCAGCGTAGTGCTCCAGCAAAATCGCGAAGAAACGTTCGATCGAGCCCAGCAGGGCGCGGTGGATCATGACGGGCTGCTGGCGCGTGCCGTCAGAGGCTGTGTACTCGAGGTCGAAACGTTCGGGCTGGTTGAAATCGAGTTGAACGGTCGACAGCTGCCAGGTGCGCCCGATTGCATCGCGTGCCTGAACGGAGATCTTGGGGCCGTAGAACGCTGCGCCGCCCGGATCGGGCACGAGCTCGAGGCCCGACTGTACGGCGACCTCGCGAAGCGTTTCGGTCGCGTCAGCCCACTGCTCTTCGCTGCCCACCGACTTATCAGGGTTGCGGGTCGACAGCTCAAGATAGAAGTCGTCGAGGCCATAGCCGCGAAGCGTCTCAAGCACGAACTCGAGCTGGCTCGCGACTTCATCTTTCACCTGATCGGGCGTGGCATAGATGTGCGCGTCGTCTTGTGTCAGGCCTCGTACGCGCGTCAGACCCGAAAGGGTGCCGCTCTTTTCATAGCGATAGACCGTGCCGAACTCCGCTAACCGCAACGGCAACTCGCGGTAGCTTCGGCCGCGCGCACGGAAGATCAGGTTGTGAAACGGGCAGTTCATCGGTTTGAGGTAATAGTTCTGCCCCTGCTTGGTGACGTTGCCGGCGGCATCGCGCTCCTCGTCGAGGTGCATCGCGGGGAACATGCCCTCTTCGTACCACTGGAGGTGCCCACTCGTCTCGAACAGGTGACCCTTGGTGATGTGCGGCGAGTACACGAGTTCGTAGCCATTGGCGAGCAGGCGCTCGCGCATGAAGTTCTCGATCTCGGAGCGGATGATGCCGCCCTTCGGGTGAAACACAGCGAGGCCGCTTCCGATTTCGTCGGGAAAACTGAAGAGGTCGAGTTCGACGCCCAGCTTGCGGTGGTCACGCTTGGCGGCCTCCTCGAGGCGGCCGAGGTGCTCGCGCAGGGCATCCTTCGTCGGCCAGGCGGTGCCATAGATGCGTTGCAGTTGCGGGTTCTTCTCGCTGCCGCGCCAGTATGCCGCGGCGACGCGCGTGAGCGACCAGCCATTGCCGATCATTCGCGTGTTGGGCAGGTGGGGGCCGCGACACAGGTCTTTCCAGTGCACCTCGCCGGTCTTCGGCTCGATGTTGTCGTAGATGGTCAGTTCGGCGCCGCCCACCTCAACACTCTCGCCGTCGTCTCCTGTGTTGGCCGAGCCCTTGAGCCCAATGAGCTCAAGCTTGTAGGGTTCCCCGGCGAGTTCGGCGCGCGCCTCGGCGTCGGTCACGACACGGCACACAAAACGCTGGCCCTGCCGGATGATGCGATCCATCGCCTTGCTGAGCGCCACGAGGTCGTCAGTCGTGAACGGGGTCGCCACATCGAAGTCGTAATAGAAGCCGTCAGTGATGGGGGGCCCGATACCGAGCTTCGCCTCGGGATTGATCGACTGCACGGCCTGGGCGAGCACGTGTGCAGCCGAGTGGCGAAGGATCGCGAGGCCGTCGGGCGAACCGATCGTGACCGGCTCG
>JBBRWT010000008.1:0-35576 GCA_038249035.1 Actinomycetales bacterium | reverse complement strand
CGCACCACCGACTCCCCGCCGCGCACCACCGTCACCGCTCTTCGTGACCGCCCCGAGTGCGAAGTACTCATTATCGGCGCCGGCATCAACGGCATCGCCACGTTCCGCGACCTGGCACTGAACGGCGTCGACGTCATGCTCGTTGACCGTGACGACTACGTCGCCGGTGCGTCGTCAGGTTCGTCGCACATGATCCACGGCGGCATCCGCTACCTCGAGAACGGCGAGTTTCGCCTCGTCAAAGAGTCGGTGCACGAGCGCAACGCCCTGCTGCGGCTCGCCCCGCACTACGTGCGCCCGTTGCCCACGACAATTCCGATCTTCTCGACCTTCTCAAGCCTGCTGGCCGCACCCCTCAACTTCATCGGCATCAAACTCAAGGGCCACCGCGAGCGCGGCGCGCTCATCATCAAGGTCGGTCTCATGATCTACGACACCTTCTCGCGCGACGGCGGTCGGGTGCCCCGTCACCAGTTTCGCGGCGCGAAGGCCTCGCGCGCCCTGTTGCCCGCGCTGCGTCGCGACATCAAGTGGACGGCGACCTACTACGACGCCTCGATGCACGACCCCGAGCGGCTCGCCCTCGACGTGCTGATGGACGGCGTTGAGGTCGGTGACCGCGCGCGAGCATCCAACTATGTTGAAGCAGTCGGCATGGATGCTGACGGCTCGGTGCGTCTGCGCGACGCGATCGCCGGCGACGAGTTTACTATCGCGGCCAAAGTTGTGGTGAACGCATCGGGCCCGTGGACCGACCTCACCAACGGTGCGCTCGGCGAACCCTCGAGTTTCATGGGCGGCACGAAGGGGTCGCACATCGTCGTCGATCACCCCGAACTGCTCGCCGCCTGCAACGGTCGCGAAATTTTCTTCGAGTTCACCGACGGTCGCATCGTGCTCATTTACCCGCTCAAGGGGCGCGTACTCATCGGCACAACCGACATCGAGCACGACATGGCCGAGCCGATTCGCTGTACCGAGGCAGAGGTCGACTACTTCTTCGACGTTGTGAAGTACGTCTTTCCGGGAATCCCCCTCGACCGTTCGCACATCGTTTTTCGATTCTCAGGCGTACGGCCACTACCGCGCACGGATGCGGCCTCGAACGCGCAGATCAGCCGCGACTACCGGGTTGAAGAGGGCGAGGTGGCTGGCACTCCCGTGCTGAGCCTCGTCGGCGGCAAGTGGACGACTTTTCGGGCCCTCGGCGAGCAGGTCGGCGGGCGCGTGCTCGCCCTGCTCGGGCGCATGCGCACGGCCAGCACCGACGGCCGCCTGATCGGCGGTGCCGTGGGCTACCCGACGACCCCCGAGTCACGAGTTCAGTGGCTCGCCGTGCACGGGGGCGCGGTCGGTGCTGAGCGCGCAGCCGAGCTACTCGAGAGGTATGGCACGAGCGCCGAGGCGATCATCCAGCGCATTGACAGCGCCCCCGATGCACCGCTGAAGTCGGCGCCCCACTACTCGCGTGCCGAGATCGCTCACCTCGTTGAGACCGAGCAGGTCGTGCGTCTCGTTGACGTGCTGCTGCGCCGCACCTCGCTCGCTTTTCGCGGGCTTGTCACCGACGCGTTGCTCGTGGAGCTTGCCGAGCTGCTCGGCGAGGTGCTGGGGTGGGACGCCGACCGTCGCGCGCAGGAGCACGACGATGCCAGGCTGTACCTGGCTGACCGGCACGGGATCGATCTGGCGAACACTCACGTCGGCGAGTCGGTCGGCACGCAGGTGGGCGCAGCGCCGCGCCCCAGCAGAAAGGGCCGAAGATGACCACGCACGTCGTCGCGATCGACCAGGGAACAACGAGCACGCGGGCGGTCGTCGTCGACCACGCCGGTGCGATTGTCTCGGTCGGACAGCATCCACACGAGCAGATCTTTCCTCGTGCTGGATGGGTCGAGCATGACCCCATAGAGATCTGGCACAACACGCAAGAGGTCATCGGCATGGCCCTCGGCAAGGCGGGGCTCACTCGCCACGATGTCGCCGCGGTCGGCATCACCAACCAGCGCGAGACGGCCGTGGTGTGGGATCGCTCAACCGGCTTGCCGGTCTACAACGCCATCGTCTGGCAAGACACTCGCACCCAGTCACTCGTCGATGAGCTGGCCGCCGACGGCGGAGTGCGCCGCTTCGCCGAGGTCACGGGCCTGCCGCTTGCCACCTACTTCAGCGCCACCAAGATCGGCTGGATCCTCGACCACGTCGAGGGTGCCCGGACGCGCGCCGAGGCGGGCGAGCTGCTGTTTGGCACGATCGACACCTGGCTGCTGTGGAACCTCACCGGCGGAGTCAACGGGGGCGTTCACGCCACCGACGTCACCAACGCGAGCCGCACGTTGCTCATGAACCTTCGCACCCTCGACTGGGACGAAGCGCTGCTCTCGGCGTTCCGCGTGCCGCGCGCGATGCTGCCCGAGGTGCGGTCGTCGTCCGAGTTGTTCGGCCACGTCTATCCGGGTTCGTTGCTGCGCGAGGTGCCCGTCGCGGGCATCCTGGGCGATCAGCAGGCAGCGACGTTCGGTCAGGCCGCCTTCGAGGCCGGGGCGTCGAAGAACACCTACGGCACCGGCAACTTTCTCATCGTCAACACGGGTGAGCACATCATCGCCTCGCAGCACGGACTGCTGACGACCGTCGCTTACCGCCTCGGCGATGAGGCGCCTCGCTACGCGCTCGAGGGCTCGGTCGCCGTGACGGGCTCGCTCGTGCAGTGGCTGCGCGACAACCTCGGACTCATCTCTTCGTCGGGCGAAGTCGAGACCCTGGCCGCCTCGGTGCCCGACAACGGTGGCGCATACATTGTGCCGGCTTTCAGCGGCCTCTTTGCTCCCTATTGGCGGCCGGATGCCCGAGGAGCGATCGTCGGACTCACCCGGTTCATCACACGTGCGCACATCGCCCGCGCGGCCCTCGAGTCGACGGCTTTCCAGACGCGCGAAGTGCTCGACGCCGCCGATAGCGAGGTGCCCGTGCCGATTGCCGAGCTGCGCGTCGACGGCGGCATGACGGGCAACGAGTTGCTCATGCAGTTTCAGGCCGACATCCTCGGAATTCCCGTCGTGCGCCCGCGCATCATCGAGACGACCGCCCTCGGTGCCGCCTACGCCGCGGGTCTTGCCGTCGGCTTCTGGTCGTCGCGCGACGAGCTCACCGCACTCTGGCACGAAGATCGGCGTTGGCTGCCCGCAATGCCCGCCGACGAGCGCGAGCGCCACTTGCGGGTCTGGAAGAAGGCGGTCACCCGCACCTTCGACTGGGTGGACGACGACACCTCGGCGTAGCCCGGCTCGGCCCGTGCCCACGTGCCCCCGTGCCCCCGTCCCCCCGTGCCCCCGTCCCCCCGTGCCCTAGTGCCCTAGTGCCCCGCTTGCCGAGCGCGCTTCGTTCGCAACTCAGGCTCAGCGTCCGTTCGTGTGGTGTTGACCGATCACATCTCGTGGCTCGGCCTGAGTTGGGAACACGCCACCTCCACAGGCGGTCGCTGGAACCTGGGTTTGAGCGATCGTCGGCCGCGTGCTCATCCCACTGTCGAGGGCGGGCAGAGTGCGTCCATGGATGCCCTCACTGCCTTCGCCATACGTTCCACACTCTGCCTCAATCGCCAAGAGTTGCTAGCGACAGGTGTGTCGCCACGCGCAATCGCGTCCGCCGTTCACTCCGGAGCAGTCGTTCGTGCGCGCCGCGGCGTTTACTGCCCCGTCTCTGCACCCACGCATGTCATTCGTGCACTGCGCGTTGGCGGTCTCGCCGCTGGCACGACAGCCGCCGAGGTCTTCGGTCTGTGGGTTCCAGAACGGCGCCTGACCGAGGTCTGGTTGCCACGCCCCGCCTCGCGCCTCAGAAGTCCCGACAATCGCCGGCTTCCGCTCGCGCGCGCAGATCGTTCCGGTCTGCGCACCCATTGGTCGCCTCTTCTCGACCCGGCGGCGGCAACCTCGTGGCGTGTGGGAGCGCACGACGCTGTGGCCCAGTGTCTTCGCTTTCTTCCTCGCGACTTCGCGCTAGCGGTGCTCGACAGTGCGCTGCGAACTGCCGTCGTCGGGCCCTACGAACTTGCATCTCTCGCCACGGCGTTACCGGCGCGACAGCGGTCGTTGATTTCCCTTGCGGATGCGCGTGCTGGGTCGGGAACCGAGACTCTGGTGAGGTTGGCACTTCACGATGCCGGGCTTCGGGTGACACCGCAGGTGAATGTTGCAGGAGTGGGGCTTGTCGACCTTCTCGTCGGAACGCGGGTGGTGGTCGAAGTCGATAGCGAGTCGTGGCATTCGACGCCTGAGCAGCGCGCGGAGGACTACCGACGTGATCTTGAGCTGCACCGCCTCGGCTACGTCGTCGTCCGAGTCAGCTACGAGCAGGCAATGCGCCAACGCGCCGAGGTTGTGCGCGCCGTCGTCGTCGCCGTGCGTGCGAGCCGCACAGCGGGTAACTCACTGCGGCACCGCCGTTCGCAACTCAGGCTCACGTGACCATTGTGTGCGGTTCCCTAGTCACGTGTGTTGAATCTGCCTGAGTTGCGAACACACGAGGTGCGCGGCGCCATCGGTATGTGCGGCAAAAAGGGCGCGGGGGTCGCTGGCTGACGGCGGCCGGCGAGCAGTTCAACGCTCGAGTTCGCTAGGGGGTGAGCAGGGCCGGCAGTTCGAGCAGACTCCGGATGCTCGGCACGCCCGCCGGCAGTTCGCCTTCGGCGTGGTCGGTCACCGGGTTGCGATCCCCGCCGCGGTCGAGCCAGATTCCGAGCATGCCGGCGGCGTGCGCGCCGACGGAGTCGGTGCGCACGCGGTCGCCCGTGTACGCGCACTGCGCGGGTGCGACCCCGAACGCCGCGGCCGCGGCGTGGAAGATACCGGGGTCGGGCTTGGTCACGCCGAGCTCGCCTGAGGCGATGAGGCGACCGCGCCGATCAGGCTCGTCGATCGAACCGTCTGCGCGCACGGGGGTCAGCTCGAGGCGATCCCACAGGTCGATGCGGGCGAGCTTGTCGGTCTGGAAGGCGAGGTCGCCGTTCGTAATGATGCCGAAGCGCGCGTCGGGCAGCGCGACGCCGAGCGCGTCGAGTGCGGGCAGCACGTCGTCAAACAGTCGCCAGGCGTCGCGGTAACCGACGAGGTAGCGATCGAACCAGGCAAGGGCCTCAGCATCGTCGACCAGCATCCCGTACGGAGCGAGCAGGTCGCGGGCCCGCCAGATGCGCTGGCCGAGGTAGGTGAGTTCACCGGTGAGATAGCGCGTGTAGTGCCGCTCTTCGAGCTCACGCCAGTGACGCTGCACGGCGGCGGGGTCGTCGTCGGCAAACGCTCCTCCGGCCGACTTTTGGGCTCGCTCGATCGCGAGATCGACTGCCCGGGTGTGCGCCATGAGCGTGTCGTCGAGGTCGAATAGCACTGCGGCGATAGGCCCGCGAGCTGCGGTGGGGGAGTCGCTCACGGACGATTGCGCGGCAGAAACCCGAGCGCGTCATACACCCGCGTCAGCGTGGCATCGGCGATCTCGGATGCCCGATCCGCGTTCACGGCGAGCAAGCGGTCAAGTTCGGCGGGGTCGTTGAGCAACTCCAAGGTGCGGGTGCGAATGGGAGCGAAGGCTTCGACTACGGCGTCGGCAACAGCGCCCTTGAGCGCGCCGTACTGTTGGCCGTCGAATGAGGCGACGAGAGCATCCATACCCTGACCGGTCAGAAGCGACAGGATCGACAGAAGGTTCGAGACTCCGGGCTTCTCGGCGGGATCGTACGAGACCACGCCTGACGAGTCGGTGACGGCCGACCGGACCTTCTTGGCGAGCACGGTGGGTTCGTCGAGTAGCCACAGGATGCCGGCCGGGCTTTCGCCCGACTTCGACATTTTGGACCCGGGGCTTTGCAGGTCATAAACCTTGGCTGTCTCGCGAAGGATGCGCACCTCGGGAACGACGAGGGTGTCACCGAAGCGCGTGTTGAAGCGCGCGGCGAGGTCGCGGGTGAGTTCGATGTGCTGCCGCTGGTCTTCCCCGACGGGCACCACGACGGCGTCGTAGAGCAGGATGTCGGCGGCCTGCAGGATCGGATAGGTGAAGAGCCCGACCGACGCCGCGTCTGTTCCGGCGCGCGCTGACTTGTCTTTGAACTGGATCATGCGAGAGGCTTCGCCGAACCCCGTGATCGTGTTGAGAACCCAGGCGAGTTGGGCGTGGGCGGCGACATGCGACTGCACGAACAGGGTGGAGTGCTCGGGGTCGATTCCCGCGGCGATGTACTGCGCAGCCGTGCGACGAGTCTGCTCGCGCAGCACTGCCGGGTCTTGCGGCACGGTGATCGCGTGCAGGTCGACGACGCAGAACACGGCGTCGTGGCTCGCCTGCATGTCGCGCCACTGCAGCAGCGCCCCGGCGTAGTTGCCGAGGTGCAGGCTGGCGGCGGAGGGCTGCATGCCCGAGAACAGGCGGGGGAGGCTCATGCGTCGATTCTTTCAGCGGATGCTCGGCTCAGGTCACCCGACGCGGCACAGCCTCGTCGGCGCTGGCGTCGCAGATCGCGATGCGATCTCTTTAGCTCCAGCGCGCTCGTCGGTTCGCGCGCGTCAGGGCAACAGATAGTCCACCACCACGGGGGCGTGGTCGCTCCAGCGCGTGTCCCACGAGGCGGCCTTGTCGATCGTGTACGACTGCACTGTCGCTGCCAGTGCGGGGGTGGCGACGTGATAGTCGATGCGCCAGCCGGTGTCGGTGTCGAAGGCCTGGCCGCGCTGAGACCACCAGGTGTAGGGCCCGTCGACCTCTCCGGCCCAGCGTCGCCCCACGTCGACCCAGCCGAGGCCGGTACCGGTCGTGCCATCGACACACTCGATGCTTGCGCCAGCGTCGGCGAAGATGCGGTCAAAGGTGGCCCGCTCGTCGAGCAAGAACCCGGCTTTCTTGCGGTTGCCTCGCCAGTTTTTGATGTCGAGTTCGCGGTGCCCAACATTGAGGTCGCCGACGACGAGTGCGTACGGGGTGTGTGCGGCCAGTTGTGGCAGTCGCTCTTCGAGCGCGCTCAAGAATCGGTACTTCTCGACCTGCTTGGGAGTGTCAACTTCGCCCGAGTGAACGTAGCAACTGACGACGGTCAGGGTGGTGTCGCCGATCTCGATGTCGGCTTCGAGCCACCGCCCCGCTGAGTCGAAGTCGTCGTCACCGAACACGGTGCGGTGCACCGCGATGGGGCGCCGGGTGGCGATGGCGACGCCCGCGCGGCCCTTGGCGGTCGCCGCGTCATGCAGCACTGTCCAGTCGTTGCCCAGCAGCCCGGTCACGTCATCGTCTGACGCCCGCACCTCTTGCATGGCCAGCACGTCGACATCGCGGGCGGCTAGCCACTCGCCCATGCCTTTGCGGTACGCGGCACGAATGCCGTTGACGTTGACAGAGGCAATGCGCACGGGTGTCGGCATGACAGCAATTCTAGAGTGGCGCTGATGTGCTCAGTCTCGGCTGAAGAGCCGTCGGTACCACGGCTGGTGTGGCTCCGGAGTGGGTTCGTGGAGAGCAACAAACGCCCGGGCCTTGTCAAGCCTTTGTTGCTCAGCGACATGGTCAATGACGAACCCGTCGTCGGCAATGCCGGTGGCGATCCACATCGCGACAAGCAAGATCACCTGGCTCACGAAGTTCAGCCAGATCATGATGCCGACGAACAATGCGAACGAGGCGAGCAGGGGATTGTTGCTGGCCCCGCCCAGCAACGAGCCCCCGAGCACTTTGAGTCCGCCGAGCCCGACTGCCCCGATGATGGTTCCGGGGATCAAGCGACGAATCGGTATCTTCATCCCCGACAACACGCGATAGAGCAGGCCGAGCACGACGGCGTCGAGGAGAAACATCACGCCGAGCGTGACAATGCGACCCACGACAGTGCTGGTCGTGGAATCGCGGATTCCCAACCACTCCAGAATGCTGCCCAGGGCGACCGTGCCGCTCACCGAGAGGGCGGCAGAGATGAAAAGCAACACACCAAAACCCACGGCGAGGCCCGCGTCCTTCAGTTTGAGCAAGAGGAAGTTCATGCGTGACCCGGGAAGGTCAAACATGATGCGGACCGCATCGCGTGATCCGGCCATCCAGCCGAGCGCCGAGAACACGAGCGCGACTAACGCGACAGCACCAGTCCAGCCAAAGATCGTCGCCGACAAGAGCACGTTCGGGTCAATGACGCCGTCAGAACCGTTGTTGGCGATCAGCCCCGGCACGCTCACTGCGAGCACGTCAAGGAGGGCTGTTCGCAGCCCAATATCTCTCGACACGATGAGCCCGGCGATCGAAAATCCGACCCAGAGTCCTGAGAAGACCGCGAACACCGCCTGGTAGGCGAGCCCTGCCGACAGCAGGTATCCACGCTTTTCGCCGAACACAATGAACACCCGCACAGGCTTGAGCGCCATGACCCATTCGACGATCGGTGTCACCCACGCCACGATGCGATCGATCGTGCGCACCCACCAGTTTTTTGAGGTCGGGGCGGTCGATTCGGGCACCTCGCCACCATAGCGAAGGCCCCGGAGAACTCCGGGGCCTTCGGCGCTATACGGGGTCAGGCGCTACGGGCGCCCGCGAAGAATCGCTTGCTTGACCTCAGAGATCGCCTTGGTGACTTCGATGCCGCGGGGGCACGCCTCTGAACAGTTGAAGGTGGTGCGGCAGCGCCACACGCCTTCTTTGTCATTGAGGATGTCGAGGCGCACCTGGGCTGCCTCGTCGCGGCTGTCGAAGATGAAGCGGTGCGCGTTGACGATCGCAGCAGGGCCAAAGTACTGGCCGTCGGTCCAGAACACCGGGCACGACGAGGTGCACGCCGCGCACAGGATGCACTTGGTGGTGTCATCGAAGCGAGCTCGCTCTTCGATGGTCTGAATGCGCTCCTTCTCGGGCTTCGAGCTTGCCTGCAAGAACGGCTGCACCTGGCGGTATGACGCGAAGAACGGCTCCATGTCGACGATGAGATCTTTTTCAAGCGGCAGGCCCTTGATCGCTTCGATGTAGATCGGCTTCGAAACGTCGAGGTCTTTGATCAGGGTCTTGCACGCCAGGCGGTTGCGGCCGTTGATGCGCATGGCGTCGGAGCCACAGATACCGTGAGCGCACGAGCGACGAAACGAGAGCGTGCCGTCTTGTTCCCACTTGACCTTGTGCAGGGCATCCAGAACACGGTCGGTTGAATACATCTGCACGTCGAAGTCTTGCCAGTACGGCTCAGTGTCATTCTCGGGGTTGAACCGGCGGATGATGACGGTGACGGTGAATTCTTGAACGACACCAGCTTCGGCGGGGGCGGCGGTGGCCATCAGTACTTCCTCTCCATCGGCTGGTAGTGGGTGATCACGACGGGCTTCCAGTCCATGCGGATGTGGTCGCTGGCGTCGGCGCTGTGCGCGTCGCCCGTGAGGTAGGCCATCGTGTGCACCATATAGTCGGCATCGTTGCGGTCGGGGTAGTCGTCACGCATGTGGCCGCCGCGGCTCTCTTTGCGGTTGCGCGCTGAGTAGACGACGACCTCGGCGATGTCGAGCAAGAAGCCCAACTCGATCGCCTCGAGCAGGTCGGTGTTGAAGCGCTTTCCGCGGTCTTGAATGCCGATGTTTTGGTAACGCTCGCGAAGACCCTGGATGGTGCGGGTCACACTCGACAGGCTCTCTTCGGTACGGAACACCTGCGCGTTCTTGTCCATCTCTTCTTGCAGCTCGCGGCGCAACACGGCGACCCGCTCGGTGCCGTTAGACGTTCGGAGGCGCTCAACGAGCTCGCGTACCTCTTTCTCGGGATCTGCCGGCATCGGAACGAACTCGGCGCTGTTCGCATACTCGACCGAGTAGCGACCGGCGCGCTTGCCGAACACGTTGATGTCGAGCAGTGAGTTGGTACCCAGTCGGTTCGAGCCGTGCACAGAGACGCACGCACACTCGCCCGCGGCGTAGAGCCCGGGAATCACGGTGTTGTTGTCGCTCAGCACCTCGGCCTTGATGTTGGTCGGAATACCGCCCATTGCGTAGTGCGCCGTCGGCATGACGGGTACCGGTTCGACGACAGGGTCGACGCCGAGGTAGGTACGCGCGAACTCGGTAATGTCAGGAAGCTTGGTCTCGAGCACTTCGGCACCGAGGTGGGTGCAGTCGAGCAGCACGTAGTCCTTGTTCGGGCCGGCGCCACGGCCCTCGGCGACTTCTTGCACCATGCACCGCGAGATGATGTCGCGCGGCGCGAGGTCTTTGATGGTCGGCGCGTAGCGCTCCATGAAGCGCTCGCCGCTGGCATTGCGCAGAATCGCGCCTTCGCCACGGGCTCCTTCGGTGAGCAGGATGCCCAGGCCGGCCAGCCCGGTCGGGTGAAACTGGAAGAACTCCATGTCTTCGAGCGGAATACCCTTGCGCCAGATGATGCCCACGCCATCACCGGTGAGGGTGTGGGCGTTTGAGGTCGTCTTGTAGATCTTGCCGAAACCACCGGTGGCGAAGACGATGCTCTTCGCGTGAAAGACGTGCAGGTCTCCGGTCGCGAGCTCGTAGGCGACAACGCCAGCGGGCCTGCCCTCGTTCATCACGAGGTCGAGCACGTAGTACTCGTTGTAGAACTCGATGCCGAGCTTGACGCAGTTCTGAAACAGCGTCTGCAGAATCATGTGGCCGGTGCGGTCGGCGGCGTAGCACGCGCGACGCACGGGTGCCTTGCCGTGATCGCGCGTGTGCCCGCCGAATCGACGCTGGTCGATCTTGCCGTCGGGCGTGCGGTTGAACGGCAGGCCCATGTTCTCTAGGTCGATGATCGCGTCGATCGCTTCTCTCGCGAGAATCTCGGCCGCGTCTTGGTCAACGAGGTAGTCACCACCCTTGACCGTGTCGAAGGTGTGCCATTCCCAGCTGTCTTCTTCGACGTTGGCGAGGGCAGCGGCCATGCCGCCCTGAGCCGCACCGGTGTGCGACCGAGTCGGGTAGAGCTTCGAGATGACCGCCGTCTTGGCGTTGGGGCCCGCTTCGATCGCCGCTCGCATCCCGGCACCACCGGCGCCGACGATCACGACGTCGAACTGGTGCTGATGAACAACGGGCGCCGCAGGCGCGTTCGAGGGGGTCGCGGTCTCGGTGCTCACAGAAGCGGTGCTCACAGACTCAGTACTCACAGACTCAGTACTCACAGACTCAGTACTCACAGACTCAGTACTCACAGAAGCGGTGCTCACAGACTCAGTACTCACAGAATGTCCTCACAAAACGAAGCGACGAGCTCGGGGTCGGCCCCAGCCGGGCAGGGGTCGAAGGTGAACAGCACGAGCGTGCCGAGTACGAGAAGCACGGCGGTCGACGCGATGAGCGCGCTGTGCAGAATACGCCGGATGCTCGCCTTGGCGACGTAGTCATTGACGATCGTGCGCATGCCGTTGGTGCCGTGGATCAGGGCGAGGGTCAGCAGCAAGAAGTCGTACCACTGCCAGAACGGGTCGCTGAGCTTGCCCGCCACGAAAGCAAAGTCGATCTGACTCACGCCGTCACCCATGACGAGGTTGACGAAGAGGTGGCCAAAGATCAGCACCACGAGTAGCACGCCCGAGACGCGCATGTAGATCCAGCCCCACTTCTCCCAGTTGACCCCGCGCTTGGTGCGGGCATAGGGCGAGCGGGGGTCGTCGAGAGTCACGTCGGTCGTCATGATCAGCCTCCGAACACGTGCATCAAGTGGCGGGGGGTGAAGCCGATCATGAGCACCAGCCAGACACCCAGAACCCCGTAAAACAGGGCTTTCTGGTGCCGTGTGCCGACACCCCAAAAATCGACAAGGATAATCCGCAAACCGTTGAGCGCGTGGAATCCGATGGCACCGACTAGAGCGAGTTCACCCACGCCCATAATCGGCGTCTTATACGCGCCGATGACGATGTTGTACGCCTCCGGGCTCACCCGCACGAGCGCGGTGTCGAGAATGTGAACGAGCAAGAAGAAGTAGATCGCCACACCCGTGATCCGGTGCAGCACCCACGACCACATGCCTTCGTTACCGCGGTAGAGAGTTCCGCCAGGGATCAGTGATCGACGCGGAACAGGTACTTCGATGGTTGCCGACGAGCTCGAAGCTCCGGCTCCCGCTGCCTTCGCTGGCACGAGAAACCCTCCTCAGGGCAGTGACGACGCGCGCGATCGCCCGCGCGCGTGGACTCCAACTGGATTCCGATTCTCGACTGGTGGTCGCCGATAGGCCCAGTCTACGTCGACTTTTCTGAGTGGTCCGAACGGCGAGCGACCCCCGTGGAAGCCCGCCCGATAGGGTGACGCCCATGCAGTCCATTGAGGGCACCCTGGTCGATTTCCACGCGATCATCCCTGCCGGGGGCGTGGGCTCCCGGCTCTGGCCTCTTTCGCGTGCTGAGGCACCGAAGTTCTTGCACGACCTCACCGGTAGCGGCTTCACGCTCTTGCGCGACACCTGGAATCGCGTGCTTCCACTCGCCGGAGCCGACGGGATCATGGTCGTGACCGGGCGCGCTCACCGCGCCGCCGTGCAACAGCAGTTGCCCGAGCTCACCGCGGCGAACATTGTTCTCGAGAGCGAGCCGAAAGAGTCGTCGGCGGCGATCGGGCTCGCGGCGGCCATCCTGCATCAGCGCAATCCCAACGTGATTGTGGGCTCGTTCGCGGCGGACCACGTGATCACCGACGGCGAGCGGTTTCGGCACGCTGTGACCGAAGCTGTCGCCGTGGCGCGCGAGGGCTACATCACGACGATTGGCATCACGCCGACCGAGCCCTCGGTAGGGTTCGGCTATATCTTGTGCGGCGAACAGCTGTCGGTCGACGGGGCACCGCACGCGCACCTCGTGCAGCGCTTCGTAGAGAAGCCCGACCGAAAGACGGCCACCGACTACCTGGCCTCGGGCGACTACCTCTGGAACGGCGGCATGTTCATCGCGCGCGCTGACCAGTTGCTCGCCCAACTCGCCGAGACCCAGCCGCTCTTGCACGAAGGTTTGCTCGAGATGGCGGCCGCGTGGGACACCCCGCAGCGCCAAGACGTGGTCGATGCGATCTGGCCGCTCATGCCCAAGATGGCCATCGACTACAGCGTTGCCGAGCCTGCGGCGGCAGCCGGCCGGCTCGCGGTCGTGCGCGGCGATTTTCCGTGGGACGACATCGGCGACTTCTCGTCACTCGCCAAGCTGCTCTCGGGCGGCCGCCCGGGCGACCTCGCCATCCTCGGCGAGGGTGCGCGCGTGCTCTCCGACTCGTCGAGCGGCGTCGTCGTGAGCCAGAGCAAGCGGCTCATCTCGCTCATTGGGGTGACCGACATCGTTGTCGTCGACACTCCGGATGCTCTTCTCGTGACCACGCGCGAGCACGCGCAGCGCGTCAAGAGTGTTGTCGACGCCATCAAGCAGGCGGGACGCGACGACCTGCTCTAGCCCTTGCGTGGCGGCCGGGAGCGGCTCGAGCCGGGCATCCGGTCTGCTCATTCGCGCACCATTGTGCGCATCGATCAGGTCGACGCCAGCGTTTCTGGGGGATTACGGCCGAGTCCCGGATTCGTAACGCTTGCATCACCAGGGCCCTTCGGCACTACGAGAGGGCCCGCACGTTCGATAACGTGGACCCAATTCGCTCCAGCGTCGTGCTGGGCAGCAATTTTGGAGGACACAGTGATCATCACTACCCGTAAGCGCACCGTGGGCGGGCTTGCCCTGCTCGGCGCGAGCGCTCTCGTGCTCGCCGGCTGCGCCGCAGCCCCTGAGGCGGAGCCCGAAGAGACCGCAATGCTCGACTTCCTTCCCTGCATCGTCTCTGACGCCGGTGGCTGGGACGACAAGTCGTTCAACGAGGCCGCACTTGACGGCATTGAGTCGGCTGCCGCCGAGCTTGGCGTCGAGTACGTCGCAGTCGAGTCGGCTGACGAGAACGCCTACGAGCCCAACGTGCAGAACCTGGTCGACCAGGGCTGCGACCTGATCGTCACCGTGGGCTTCTTGCTCGGCGAGGCGACCACGAACGCTGCAGCGGCCAACCCCGACATCAACTTCGCGATCATCGATGAGTTCATCGATGCTCCGAACGTCAAGCCGATCCAGTTCAACACGGTTGAGGCAGCCTTCCTCTCGGGCTACGTCGCGGCCAGCTACTCCGAGACCGGCGTTGTCGGCACCTTCGGTGGCATCCCGATTCCCCCCGTCACGATCTTCATGGACGGCTTCGTCGAGGGCGTCAGCTACTACAACGAGGTCAAGGGCACCGCTGTTCAGGCGCTCGGCTGGGATGTCGCGGCTCAGACCGGCGCATTCACCGGTGGCTTCGCCCCCGGCACCGAGGCGCTGACCACGGCTCAGGGCCTGATCGACCAGAACGCTGACGTGCTGCTGCCCGTCGGTGGCCCGATCTACTTCAGCGCAGCTGAGGCGATCCGCGACTCTGGCCGCTCGATCGCGCTGCTCGGTGTTGACAAGGACATCTTCGTGTCTGACCCCGACATCGCTGACCTGGTGCTGACTTCGGTGCTGAAGAACATCTCGAACGCCGTCTTTGACGTCGTGACGGGTGCCGCTGACGGAAGCTTTGACTCGTCTCCGTACATCGGAACGCTCGAGAACGAGGGCGTCGGCGTTGCCTCGTTCCACGACTTCGAGGGCTTGGTTGACCCGGAGCTCGCGACCGAGCTCGATGGCCTGATCGCCGGCATCATCGACGGTTCGATCACGGTCACCTCGCCGGCTTCGCCCGGTCAGTAATACCGCACGGATTCATCCGAGGGAGGTCAGCGCTGCTGGCCTCCCTCGGCCCGTTTTTGCTTGCTGCGCGGCGCAACATGAACCCTTGCTCAGATGCGCACAACTCTGCTCAGATTCGCCCCTCCGCTCTCCTCTACAGTGTTCTCACGAGCACAGTGTTCTGACGAGCACAGTGTTCTGACGTGCACAGTGCGGTCGCTTTCGGCGGTCGCGCGTGCCATACCCGCATCCGACTCAGTGCCGCCCTCGTCGCCGGCGCAGGAAGGCCATGGAGCATGAAGCTCGAGCTTCGCGGCATCACCAAGCGCTTCGGAGCGCTGACCGCCAACGATCACATCGACCTCGTGGTCGAGCCCGGCGAGATTCACTGCCTACTCGGCGAGAACGGGGCGGGCAAGAGCACGCTCATGAACGTGCTCTACGGGCTCTACCAGGCCGACGAGGGCGAGATTTTGCTCGACGGCGTCGTACAAAAGTTCTCTGGGCCTGGTGACGCAATGGGTGCTGGCATTGGCATGGTGCATCAGCACTTCATGCTCATTCCGGTCTTCACGGTGGCCGAGAACGTCATGCTCGGCCACGAACAGACTAAACGGGGTGGGGTGCTTGATCTCGAGGCTGCTCGCGAGATGGTGCGCGAAATCTCGAGTCGCTTCGGTTTCAACATCGACCCCGACGCCAAGATCGAAGATCTGCCCGTCGGAGTTCAACAGCGAGTCGAGATCATCAAGGCCCTGTCGCGCAACGCGAACGTGCTCGTGTTTGATGAGCCGACCGCCGTGCTCACGCCGAAAGAGACCGACGAACTCATGGGAATTATGCGTCAACTGCGTGACGAGGGCACGTCGATCGTGTTCATAACGCACAAGCTGCGTGAGGTGCGCGAAGTGGCCGACCGCATCACCGTCATTCGGCTCGGCAAGGTCGTCGGCGAAGCCTCGCCCAGCGCCACCAACGTCGAAATGGCCTCGCTGATGGTCGGTCGCGCTGTCGAGCTAACGGTCGAGAAAGCGCCTGCCAAGCCGGGTGAGGCTGCCCTGGTGATTACTAACCTGACGGTGACTGATCACGTCGGTCAGGTGCTCGTCGACTCGGTCAACATCACACTGCACCGCGGCGAGATTCTCGCCATCGCCGGCGTTCAAGGCAACGGGCAGACCGAGCTGACCGAAGCGATCATGGGTCTGCAAGACCGGGTTCTCGGCTCGATCACTCTCGAAGGCAAAGAACTCGTCGGCAGCCACACGCGACAGGTGCTCGACGCCGGAGTCGGTTTCATTCCCGAAGACCGCACCGAGGACGGTCTCGTAGGTTCGTTCACGATCGCCGAAAACCTCATGCTCGACCGCTCGACCGCAGAGCCCTTCGTCAAGTGGGGAACGCTGCAACTCGCTGAGCTCGCGCAATTCGCTGCCGAGCGCATCGTCGAATTCGACGTGCGCACGCAGGGGATCACCTCGATGGCGAACAGCCTCTCGGGTGGCAACCAGCAGAAGGTCGTGCTCGCTCGCGAGTTGAGCCGCGATCTGAGCCTGCTCGTGGCCGCCCAGCCCACGCGCGGGCTCGACGTAGGCTCGATCGAGTTCGTGCATAAGCGCATCGTCGCGACCCGCGATGCGGGTATTCCCGTCATTGTCGTGTCGACCGAGCTCGACGAAGTGGCGGCGCTTGCCGATCGCGTCGCGGTGATGTACCGAGGTCGCATCGTCGGTATCGTGCCCGGTGATACGCCCCGCGACGTACTCGGATTGATGATGGCCGGAGAGGCGCCGACGGAGGTTGCAGCGTGAGCGACGACAGCACGAAATCAGCGGGCACTGAGCCGCACGAGCAGACAGCTACCGAACGAGTGCACGACGAAGTGGTCGCGCACGAGACCGGGCACGATGCGAGCGAACCGCCCGTGCCGCGCGGCAACCAGATTCTCAAAGAGATCTTCGGCGGAAGCGCCGCGATCTCCGTACTTGCCGTCGTTATCGCTCTCGTCGTCGGAGGCGTCCTCATTGTGATGACCGACGACGCGGTCGCCGAAGCGGGCGGTTACTTCTTCTCACGACCGACCGACATGCTGGCAGCGATCTGGGATGCCGTATCCGGGGCCTACAGCGCGCTGTTCCGCGGTTCCATCTTCAACTACTTGCGGGCGGACGACCTGGTCGCCGCATTCCGGCCCATCACCGAAACGCTGGCCAACGCAACGCCTCTGATCGCTGCCGGGCTCGGCGTCGCGCTCGCATTTCGCGTCGGCCTGTTCAACATCGGTGGTCGCGGCCAGATGCTCATCGCAGCGGCGGCAGCGGGATACGTCGGTGCATACATTCCCATGCCGCCAGTGATTCACCTGCTGGTCGCGCTCATCATCGGCATTATCGGTGGCGCGCTGTGGGGCGGAATCGTGGGTCTGCTCAAAGCCCGCACCGGTGCGCACGAGGTGATCGTAACGATCATGCTCAACTACATCGCGTTTTACCTCGTCTCGTTCTTGTTGCGCACGCCAGGTGCCCTGCAGGCCCCGGGCCAGAACAACCCCAAGAGCGGCCCCATTCTCGAAACGGCGCAGTTTCCGCCTCTGCTGGGTGACCAGTACAACCTCAACCTCGGCTTCATTCTGGTGATTCTTGCGACGATCTTCACCTGGTATCTGCTGAACCGCTCAGCATTGGGCTTCCGGTTCCGTGCTGTGGGTCACAACCCGCACGCCGCAGAGGTTGCCGGTATCAATGTGAAGAGTGTGTACGTGCAAGTCATGCTCATCGCGGGCGCGCTCGTGGGGCTTGCGGGCGTCTACCAGGTACTCGGCAACTTCACCGGTGGGTTCGCCTCGGGGCTCGACGCGAGCATTGGCTTTGACGCGATCACCGTGGCACTGCTCGGGCGCTCGAAGCCGTGGGGAGTCTTCTTTGCGGGCATCCTGTTCGGCGCCCTCAAGGCCGGCAGTTACACAATGCAGGCGGCTGAAGGTATTCCTGTCGACATCGTTCTCGTCGTGCAGTCGTTCATTGTGCTGTTCATCGCCGCGCCACCCCTCGTGCGGTCGATCTTCCGATTGCCCACCCCTGATCCGCTCTTCCAATGGCGGACCCCGAAGCTCGCCCGCGCGGCGGAGGTGACCAAGTGAGCGTCGTGACCACGACCCGCGACTCGGCGTCGGGACTCGCCCCGGCATCAATCGCCGTCCGAAGCTGGAAGGCACCCATCGCCTTCGCCATCTTCTCCGTGCTGGGCGCAGTGTTGTTCATTGCCCTCGCGCGCGGCGGTGACACCACGTATCGGCTCAGCGATGACCGCGACGCCATTGTGTTGCCGTCGATCGTGCTGCCGGCAGACGCCACGGGCGTTGTGACGGTGGTGCTCATGGCGGCGATCGCCGTCTACGCATTCCTCCTCGTGCGAGGCGCCCGCAAGGTTCCGCTGTGGCTCACCACGATCTTCGCGATCCTGTTCCTGCTCGGGTTTCTCACGTGGGCGGCCGCCGGTTCGACGGTGCCCCTCGTCGGTCTGCTGGCCGGTGCGCTGACGGTGAGCACGCCGCTCATCTTCGGGTCACTCGGTGGAGTTATCTCTGAACGCGTCGGCGTGGTCAATATCGCGATTGAAGGACAGTTGCTGGCCGGCGCCTTTGTGGCCGCGATGGTCGCGACCCTCACCGGCTCTGCGTGGGTCGGGCTGCTCGGCGCGATGCTCGCGGGGGCACTTGTCTCGGTCATTCTCGCGGCGTTCGCGATCAAGTATCTGGTTGATCAGGTGATCGTGGGCGTGGTGCTTAACGTGCTCGTCATCGGGCTCACGAGCTTCTTCTACTCGACCGTCATGGTCGCCGACCCGGAGCTATTCAACAAGCCGGCGCGTTTTGACCGAATCTCGATCCCGTTGCTCAGCGACATCCCCATCGCGGGGCCGATCTTGTTCAACCAGACGATCATCGTGTACATCATGTTCGCGCTCGTTCCCACGGTGTGGTTCGCGCTCTTCAAGACCCGCTGGGGCTTGCGCCTGCGCTCGGTCGGAGAGCACCCCACAGCGGCTGACACTGTCGGTATCAACGTGCGGGCGACGAGGTTCTGGAATGTGCTGCTCGCCGGTGCGATCGTCGGCGGCGGCGGGGCGTTCTTCACACTCGCGGCCATCGGCTCGTTCACGAAAGAGATGACGAACGGAGCGGGCTTCATCGCTCTTGCCGCCGTGATCTTCGGTCAGTGGAACCCCATCAAGGCCACACTCGCGGCTCTGCTTTTCGGTTTCGCCACGAACCTGCAGTCGACGCTGTCGATTGTGGGATCACCGGTACCGAGTGAGTTCATGCTGATGTTGCCGTACCTGGTCACGATCTTCGCCGTGGCTGGCCTGGTCGGCATGTCTCGGGCCCCAGCGGCTTCGGGTAAGCCGTACATCAAATCGTGAGCAGGCATCCGTGACTGACATCGATTGGGATGCCCTGCGCGCCATCGCTCTCGACGCGATGTCGCACGCGTACGTGCCGTACTCGAAGTTTCCGGTCGGTGTCGCCGCGATCGTCGACGACGGCCGGGTCATCTCGGGCTGCAACGTCGAGAACGCCTCGTACGGGCTCACGCTGTGCGCCGAGTGCGCACTGGTGTCAAGTTTGCACATGACGGGCGGCGGCAGGCTCGTGGCCTTCACGTGCGTCGATGGCAACGGCGGGCCACTGATGCCGTGCGGTCGATGCCGCCAGCTGCTGTTCGAACACTCGGCCGAGGGCATGTTGCTCGAGACGGTGTCGGGAATCAAGACAATCGACGAAGTGCTACCTGACGCTTTCGGGCCGCGCACGTTGGAGGAGTACCGGTCATGAGCATTGAACCGTTCGACGTTGTCGACCTGATCCGCACCAAGCGTGACAAGGGCGCACTGAGTACCGAACAGATCAGCTGGATGATCGACGCCTATACGCGCGGCTACGTGGCTGACGAGCAGATGGCTGCCATGGCCATGGCCATCTTCCTCAATGGCATGAGTCGTGACGAAGTGCGCGACATGACCCTGGCGATGGTCGCCACGGGCATCCGTCTCGACTTCTCAGGCCTGTCGAAGAAGACCACCGACAAGCACTCAACTGGCGGCGTCGGCGACAAGATCACCCTGCCGCTCGCTCCGCTCGTCGCCTCATTCGGTGTCGCGGTGCCGCAGCTCAGCGGGCGCGGGCTGGGCCACACCGGGGGCACGCTCGACAAGCTCGAGAGCATCCCAGGATGGCGTGCGAACATCACGGTCGACGAGATGATGCAGCAACTCGAGGAGGTCGGGGCCGTGGTGTGCGCGGCAGGCTCTGGCCTTGCCCCCGCCGACGGAAAGCTCTACTCGCTGCGCGACATCACCGGCACGGTCGAGTGCATTCCGCTCATCGCCTCGTCGATCATGTCGAAGAAGATCGCCGAAGGCACCGCTGCCCTGGTGCTCGACGTGAAGTTCGGCTCGGGGGCGTTTCTGAAAGACATCGAGCAGTCGCGCGAGCTTGCGAAGGTTATGGTGCGCTTGGGCGAGGATGCTGGCGTCGCCACGCGTGCGGTACTCACCAACATGAACGTGCCGCTGGGCCTCGCGATCGGTAACGCGAACGAGGTACGTGAATCGGTTGAGGTGCTCGCCGGCGGTGGACCCGCCGATGTGATCGAGCTCACGGTGGTGCTCGCGCGTCACATGCTCGAACTCGCGGGCATCACCGACGCCGACGTCGAGGGTGCGCTGCAGAGCGGTCTAGCGATGGACTCGTGGAACTCCATGATCCGCGCCCAGGGCGGCGACCCCGAGGCGCCCATGGCGACGGCAAACGAACACCATGTCGTCACCGCGGACCGCGACGGTGTGCTCGTTGAGCAGTTGGCACTACCGTTCGGAATCGCCGCCTGGCGTCTCGGTGCCGGTCGCGCGCGCAAAGAAGACCCGGTCGACCACGCCGCGGGCATCGACCTGCACGCTAAGCCGGGTGACACGGTCACGAAAGGTCAGCCACTATTCACCTTGCACACCAATGAAGCGGCGCGCTTCGACCGAGCTTTTGAGGCGCTCGAGGGCGGGTACCGCATCGGCGACGCGGGCGACGAAGTGCACACGGGCGGCCCGCTCGTGGCGGGCATCGTCGAGGCGTAGCGGTCGCTTATAGATCCACTGCGCCGATTCGCTCGAGCGCGTCGACCACGAGAGCCCAAAAGCGGTCGTTGTCGATGTCGAGGGCGACCTGGGTCGTGCATCCTTCGGGGGCAGGGCTGCGCAGATCGGCCACGGTCATGCCGAGCGTCAGGGTGCCAGTGAGTTCGACGTCGAGGGGGGCCTTCACGACCCGCAGCAGCGTGGGGTCGATGAGGTAGGCGACCGCGCAGGGGTCGTGCACGGGCGGGTGATCAAAGCCCTGCGCGTCTTTGTACGAGTGCGCAAAGAATTCGAGCAACTCCCCGACGAAGCGTGCGGGGGCAGTGCCGACGGCTGCGATGCGGGCGGCAACCTCGTCGGTCGCGAGTGCCTGGTGAGTAGCGTCGAGCCCGATCATGGTGAGTGGCCAGGGCTCGTTGAACACGATGTGTGCGGCTTCGGGGTCGATGATGATGTTGAACTCGGCCACCGCGCTCCAGTTGCCGACATGCACGCCACCGCCCATGAGCACCACCTGCTTTACTCGCTCCACAAGGCGCGGCTCTTTGCGTACCGCGAGGGCGATGTTGGTGAGCGCTCCGGTCGGCACGAGCGAGACGGTCTTCGGCGGGTGGCTCATCACGATGTCGATGATGAGGTCGACTGCGTGCCGCGGGTCGAGCGTCACGGCGGGCTCGGGCAACACGGGACCGTCGAGCCCCGACTCGCCGTGAATATCGGGTGCCGTTTCGGCAGTGCGCACGAGCGGGCGGTGGGCTCCGCGGGCGATCGGCACAGCATCCATACCGATGACGCGCGCCACCGACAACGCGTTGCGCGTGACCTTGTCGATCGTCTGATTGCCCATCACCGTCGTCACGGCCAGCAGGTCGATCTTGGGGGAACCGTGGGCGAGCAGCATTGCCACCGCGTCGTCATGGCCGGGGTCACAATCAAGGATGATCTTCTCGGGCATGTGTCGAGCCTAGCGCAGGTGCGCGTATATGAAAATGACTTGCGCATGTGTAGAGTGCGCTCATGAGTCCGATCGCCCCGCACGACCGCCATGAGCACGACACACTGGCCGCCATCAACGCCATAGACGATCTGGCCGCGCGCGGTGCCTCCCGCACCGACTGGATTCGCTCGCGCATGCCCTTGCTCGCCAACGTGCGTACGCGGTTCGCCAATGAGCGCCCCTTCGATGGACACCGCATCGGCATGTCGTTGCACCTCGAGCCGAAGACGGCGGTACTGCTCGAGACTTTGCAAGCCGGCGGTGCTGAGATCGTCGCCACGGGCAATCACGGCTCGACCCAAGACGACATCGTCGCGTATCTGCGCCAGCAGGGCATGACCGTTTACGGCCAGCGCACGGACACCATCGACGACCACCACGCGAACGTTGCTGCGGTCGATACTGCGAGGCCGAGCATCCTGCTCGACAACGGGGGCGACCTCGCCGCGCTCGCCGCGGCTCGCATCGATGCTGACGCCGTCGCGGCGGGTGATACCACCGGCGGTACGGGAATCGTTGGCGGCACCGAAGAGACCACTAGCGGCGGCATGCGTTTGCGCACCGAGCTTGCCGGTCTCATCCCCTTTCCGATCATCGTCATCAACGACTCGCTGCTGAAGGCAATCGGCGAGAATAAGCACTCAGTGGGGCAATCGGTTGTCGAGAGCATCATGCGCATCACGAACCTGCGCATCGCGGGCCGCCGGTTTCTTGTCGTCGGCTACGGGTGGTGCGGGCGCGGTATCGCGCAGTATCTCAGGGCCATGGGCGGCAAGGTCGCCGTGGCTGAGGTCGACGAGCTGAAGGCATTCGAGGCCGCGTGGGACGGCTACCGCGTGGGCGGCATCGTCGACCTTGCGGGGTGGGCCGAGGTCGTCATTACGGCGACCGGGCATCCCGACGTGGTCACCGCCGAGGTGTTTGACGCACTCGCCGACGGAGCCGTGCTCGCCAACGCCGGGCACTTTCCGTGGGAGATCGACGTGCCCGCGCTCTACGCCCAAGCAACCGCGCGCACGATGCTCGACGACGCGATCGAGCGCGTTGACCTACCCGACGGTCGCAGCATTTTCTTGCTCGCCGAGGGTCGCATGATGAATCTTGCGGGCCGCGAGCCCAAAGGCAACTCCATCGAAGCGATGGACCTGGGCTTTTTGCTGCAGGCCCTTTCGCTTGAGCGTGTCGTGAGTAGTGCACGTACCGGTGATGCGAGTGCCGGTGACTCGGGTTCCGGTGATTCGGGTGGCGCGAGCACGGGCGACACGGCTTGGCTCGTGGCCGGAGCTCAGCCGGTTCCCGACGATATCGAGCGCGATATTGCCCGCCGGATGCTCGCCGCAATGGGCGCGGACCGATGAGTCTTCCGGCTCCCGAATACAGCGTTCCGGCGGTTGACAAGGCGCTCGACATTCTCGAGCTCATCGCCGCGTCACCGGAACCACTCACCCAGACCGAGATCGCCGAGTCGACGGGCCGTAGCGTGGGGCAGCTCTTCCGCGTGCTCGTCACGCTCGAGCGACGGGGGTTTCTCGTGCGCGAGCGCACCGGCGGCTACCTGCTCGGAATGCGCATGTTCGACCTCGCGCACCGTCATGAGCCGATGCGGGGGCTGCTCGCCGCAGCGACGCCCGTGATGCATGAGCTCGCCGATGAGGTGCGGCAGAGCTGCAACCTTGCGGTGCTCGACGGCGACCGGGTGCGGGTGGTCGCGCAAGTGGAGTCACCGGCCGACTTCGGGTACCGCGTGCGGGTTGGTGCCTTGTTCGATGCGGCATCGACCGCGACCGGAGAAGTGCTCAGCGGTGCTCGCGAAGTGGTGCGAGCCGACGCTTTGCAGAACGGGATTACCGACGTCGTGGTCGCGATTCAGTCGCCCGATGGCGCGACTGTGGCCGCGCTCACCGTGCCCTATGTCAGCACGAGCTTCAGCACCGTGGCGCACGACGCGGTGGTGGCGTGCGCGCGGGCCGCGGCACTGGCTATTACACAGCGGCTGGGCGAGCCTGCGGGTCCACCCGGACCGTAGATGCGGGGTCACGACTCGGTAACGAACCGGTAGGTTTAGAACCATGACAATGGCGCCCGCGAACCTCCTTCCCGACACCGAGATCGCGATCGAGTCGCTGCCGAAAGTGTCGTTGCACGACCACCTCGATGGCGGGCTGCGACCGCAGACGATCATTGAGCTTGCCGACGGCATTGGCCTCGAGCTGCCGGCCATCGACGCGGCTGCCCTGGGCGCCTGGTTCGCTGCGAAGAGCGACTCCGGGTCTCTCGTGGAATACCTGAAGACCTTCGAAGTCACCACCGCCGTCATGCAGACGCGCGAGGGGCTCGAACGTGTCGCGCGCGAGTTCGTACTCGACCTCGCGGCAGACGGGGTGATCTGGGGCGAGATCCGCTGGGCCCCAGAGCAACACGTGACGCGCGGCTTGACCATTGACGAGACAGTCGAGGCCGTGCAGTCGGGTCTGGATGCGGGGGTCGAGGAGGCGCGCGAGGCCGGTCACAGCATCCGGGTCGGTCAGCTCATCACCGCCATGCGCCACGCCGATCGCGGACGCGAGATCGCCGAACTCGCCCTGCGCCATCGCGACAACGGAGTCGTGGGCTTCGATATCGCGGGGGCCGAGGCAGGGTTCCCTGCAGGCCGCATGAAAGACGCGTTCGACTTGTTGGCCTCGAACTTCTTTCCCGTGACGATTCACGCGGGCGAAGCCGACGGGCTCGAGTCGATTCGGGGTGCCCTGCTCGATGGGCGCGCCCTGCGCCTCGGCCACGGCGTGCGGTTGGCCGAGGACATCAACCTCCGGCCGGAGGACAACGCGACGGTCGCGACGCTCGGCGTGCTCGCCGAGTGGGTGAAAGACCGGCAGATCGCGCTGGAGCTCAGTCCGAGCTCGAACCTGCAGACGGGAGCGATCGCAGCCTGGGGCGACACGATGGAAGACCACCCGCTCGATCTCTTCTACCAGCTCGGCTTTCGGGTGACGGTTAACACCGACAATCGGCTCATGAGTGCCACGACCCTCAGCCGCGAACTGCGTCTCGTTGCCGAAGCATTCGGCTATGACCTCGATGATGTGCTCGCCCTGCAACTGAATGCAGCCCAAGCCGCGTTCTTGCCGGTCGAAGACCGTGAGGCGCTCATGGACACCATCATCGACGGTTTCGAGGCCGCGCTGTGACCCTGCCCGCCCTCGCCGATCGTGCGATCGTTCTGCAGGCTCGCGCTGCCGACTGGCGAGACGCCGTGCGCCTCGCCGGCGATGCGCTCGTTGACAGCGGTTGCACGACGGCTGAGTACACCGAAGCGATGATCCGCATGGTCGATGACCACGGGCCCTACATCGTCATTGCTCCTGGCCTCGCGCTCGCCCACGCTCGCCCCGGGCCCGAGGTGCGCACCGACGGACTGTCGGTCGTGACGCTCGTCGAGCCCGTCGAATTCGGCCACGCGCACAACGACCCCGTGCGCGTCGTGATCGGCCTCGCTGGAGTCGCCGCCGACGGTCACCTCGAAGCGGTCGCGCAGCTCGCGAACGCCTTCAACGACGCGGCGGCGATTCCTGCCCTCGCGGCCGCGACGAGCCGAGAGGCCGTGCGGCAGATCCTCGCCGGCGGCGGAGTCGCGTGAAGATCGTCACAATCTGCGGCGCGGGCATCGGCTCGAGCGGCATTCTCAAAGTCAATGCTGAGCGGGTGTTACAGCGCCTCGGACTCACTGCGACCGTTGTCGCGGCCGATATCGCGTCAGTCGGGCGGGTCGCTGCCGACGCGCAAGTCATTCTCACGAGCGCCGAGTTTGTGGAGTTAATCGGCCCAACGCGCGCCGACGTCGTCGTCATCGAGAACTACTTCGACTCAGACGAGCTGAGCGCCAAGCTCGAGGCCGCGATCGGCTGAGGTGGCCGTCGGCGGAGATCGTCGTCGCTCGCGGTGGATGCCGCAGCCTGAGCTCGGCGAGCGTCTAGTCCTGCCCCGCGGGGCCATCGGGCCCCCGCCGAAGCGAGAGTGCCACGGCGACGCCCAGCGCGCTGAGCGGCGCGATGTAGGGCGCGAACGAAAACAGCGCGAGTGCGACAAGTAGGCCAACCCCAATGGCCACCGCAGCGCGGCGGCCGGGGCTCGCGGCGCTCTGCGCGAGTGGAAGTATTGCGGCCGCAGCGAGCCCGGCAGCAACGCCCGACGTCGCCAGCAGCACCCACGGCACGAGCGGGCCCAGCGGCACGAGCACCGACCCCGGCAGCGCCGCTGCCTCCGTCACGAGGGCTAGCGGCCGAATGAAGAGCACCAGGTACGCGGCGAGCAGTAGCGAGACGGGTGCCGCGCGGCGCCCGATGACGGCATGCACCGCTGTGAGCAACGGAACGAAGCCCACGAAAGCGAGCGCGTTTCCGAGGAGCAAGGCGCGATTGGCCGCGAGTAATTGACCGTCCGCGACGATTGCTGTGTCGCTCGTAACGATCACTTCGCCTCCCGCGGCGGGAAGCCCGGTGAGCGTCGGAATGAGTACGACCCCGATGAGCATGACCGCGGCGGCAACAACGGCTGCGATGATCCCCGCACGTCGGGATGGCGGGCCAGCGAGGCGTTCGAGCAGAGTCATGAGTGCACCTTTCTGCGCAGGGCGATGAGCGTAGTAGCGACGGCGGCGAAGGCGAGCACGAGCGCTCCACTGGGAAGCACGATCAGCCACCACACGATCGCTGCACAGACTGCGAGCATGAGTGCTGGGGCACTGCCTCGACCCAACTGACGCAGAGCCATGGCGGTGAGCACCGCCAGCGAGATCGACTGCAGGGCGATTCCGGCTTCGCCGAGTGCGGAGCCAAGATCGGCACTGAGACCTGCGCCGAGAACCGTGCCCAGAATCGCACTGAGGCCCGGGCTGAGCGACCCCTCGACTGACGCCAGGGGAGCGAACACGATAAGTAGGCTCGCCGCTAGGAACATCCCGCCGGCAACGATCAGAGCCCGGCGCAGGTGGCTCGCCACGCGCAGCAACAGTGCCACCTGCGCGATCAGGGGAATCGCACCGAACGACGCGAGCCCGAAGCCCTGGCCCGGCACCAGTAGACCGGCTTCGGCCAGGGCAGATCCGGTCGTCCACGCGATAGCGATGATGAGCACTGCGGCAACTCCCAGCCAGAGGGTCGCACGGCGCTCGCCGACCGACCAGGGCCGCCGGGGTTGCGGAGCTCGCGGTAGCGGGGGCATGCCGGGCAACCCCGAGACGCCGATGCCACGACCGTCGTCGCCGTGTTCGGCGGCGTATTCGGCTTCGAGCTGCTTGCGAAAGGCCACTTCGCGTTCGAAGCGCGCACCGCGCGCGCGGTCGACGATGCCGAGCGTGATCGCTGCGCCCATGACAAACGCGGGGCTGACCCCGGCGATCATGAACGGCAGAGCAAGGCCAGCGCCAGCGATACCGGCCCACACGTGCGCGACCATCGGGTCGACGTACGGGCGAATCAATACGACGGTCGAGGCCGAGGCGGCCGCCGTGGTCAGCGCGACGGTGGCGCCGATCTCGAGGTCGATGGCGCCGATCGGGCGGTCTGGCCCGATCACGAGCAGGGCGAGCACTCCCACTGATGCCAGGGCACTCGCGATCGCCATAACGACGGCCGAGACGGCGGGTGTGCGCGTGAGCGCGTCGAAGCCGCGGCGACGGTAGAGCGCGCCGAGGCCTATCGCCCCGAACAGCACGGCGAGGCTTGTTCCGCTGATGCCGGGCACGATGACCCCCGGTGTCACGCCGATGACCTCGAGGGCGCGACCGGATGCCCACACCACGAGCGCCGCGAACCAGAGCACGGTGACCGGGGTCGAGAGTAACCGCGCGCGCACGGGAGCCGCGGGCGTCGGCCGCGCGGGTTTGGGCGATGGCCGTGCGGCTTCGGGTGTCGGGTTGGTCACGCCTTCCACCCTATGTGTGCGTGCGTTCTGGCCCGTTTCTCGCATCATGGCCAGAAGGTTCGGGCCAGAGTGCGAGTTTCGGGCCAACGTGCCGTTGTTCCGCGGCCGAAACCCGCGGGCGGGCGCGGCGCGGCTCGACGGGCAGCGCACCACGCCGCGGCACGCTCACACGATGAGCGCGCGCATGCCCGCCTCGAGCGCCGCGACCTCGGCCGCCGCCGTCGCTCGCCGTTCGTCTACCGAGCCCGCGTCTGATGAGGCATCGATGTATACCTTGACCTTGGGCTCGGTGCCGCTCGGCCGCACGACGATGCGGGCGCCGCCGTGCATCCAGAACCGCAGAATGTCGTTCGGCGGAAACACGCCGAAGCCGCCGATGAAGTCGTCGACTTGGGTGACGCGCACGCCGCCCACCTCGTTCGGAGGGTTGTCGCGCAGCGCCGCCATGATGGCGCCGATTCGGCTCAGGTCGGTGACCCGCAGCGAGACTTGCGCGCTCGCGAACGCGCCAAAACGCCCGTCGAAGTCTCGTTGGTGGTCGTCGAGCGTGTGCCCTGCGGCCTTCAGCTCGCCGGCCAAGGCCATGAAGTCGACGGCCGCCGAGATGCCGTCTTTGTCGCGCACCTTCTCGGGGTCGACGAGGTAGCCGAGTGCCTCTTCATAGCCATAGCCGAGGCCGCCGACGCGCGATATCCACTTGAATCCGGTCAGGGTGTCGCTGTAGCTGAAGCCGTACGCGGCGGCGACGGCCGCGAGCGCGGGCGACGACACGAGGGATGCCGCAAACTTCGCCTGCCGTTCCTCTCGCTCCAGGCGCTCCGCGGCCCGCCATCCCAGCAGAGCCCCCACGGCGTTGCCACTGAGTTGTCGCCACCCTTCGGGCACCGAGGCGTCGGGAATCGCGACCGCGAGGCGGTCAGCGTCGGGGTCATTCGCGATGATCAGTTCGGCATCGGCCGCGCGGGCCGTCGCAAACGCGAGGTCGAGCGCTCCCGGTTCTTCGGGGTTGGGAAACGCCACGGTCGGAAAAGCGCCGTCGGGCTCGATCTGCTCGGCCACGACGGTCGGCGTGCCGAGGCCGGCGTCGTGGAACACTCGCTCGGCGACCTCCCATCCGACGCCGTGCATGGGCGTGTAAACGACCCGAACGGGCTCGATGACGATCGACTCGGCGGTGTGGGTGACGAGAGACGCGGTGCGCTCGACGTACGCGTCAATCACCGTTTCATCGGCGATCGTGTAGTCGCTCGAGCGCGGCAACTCGAGCACGCTCGCGGTGTCGGCGACCGCCACGATGGCCTCATGAATCTCGCCATCGACCGGCGGCACAATCTGCGAGCCGTGATCGCGGCCGCCCAAGTACACCTTGTAGCCGTTGTCGCGCGGCGGATTGTGGCTTGCCGTCACCATGACACCGGCGCTCACACCGAGCTCGCGCACGGCGAACGCCAACACGGGGGTCGGCAACATGCGCGGCAGCAGAATCGCTCGCACTCCCGCGCCCGTCATGAGTTCGGCCGTGTCGCGGGCGAAGACGTCGCTGTTCACGCGACCGTCGTAGCCGATCACGATGCTGGCGTTCTCGTCGCGATCACGTAGCCAGCGGGCGAATCCGGTCGCCGCCTGGGCTACGAGCACACGGTTCATGCGGTTCGACCCCGCGCCGAGTTCGCCGCGCAGGCCCGCGGTGCCGAAAGTAAGTCGGGTGTCGAAGCGGTCGCGCAGGGCATCCATGGCCATGCCATCGCCGCCCTCGGCGGCCGGAATGAGCTGCTCGAGCTCGGCGCGCGTGACAGGGTCGGGATCTTGCTCGAGCCAGGCCTTCGCGAGATCGAGAGTGGTCATGCCGGCCTCCTAGAGCTTCTCGACGATGCGCGCGAGCAGGGCGCTGATGACGGGCTCGGCGTCTTTGCCGGCCTGGATGACCTCGCCGTGGCTCAACGGCTCAGGCGAGATGCCCGCCGCAAGGTTGGTGATGAGCGAGAGCCCGAGCACCTCCATGCCGGCTTGGCGGGCCGCGATGGCCTCGAGCGCGGTCGACATGCCCACGATGTGGCCGCCGATGGTTTTGGCCATCTGCACTTCGGCGGGCGTCTCGTAGTGCGGGCCGCGAAACTGCACGTAGACGCCCTCGTCGAGGCTCGCGTCAACGGTGTGGGCGATGTCGCGCAGGCGCTTGGCGTACAGGTCGGTCAGGTCGATGAACGTCGCGCCCTCCAGCGGCGAGTTGGCCGTGAGGTTCAGGTGGTCGCTGATGAGCACGGGGGTTCCGGGGGTCCAGTGCTCTTTGATGCCGCCCGCGCCATTGGTGAGGATCATGATGGATGCCCCCGCCGCCGCCGCGGTGCGTACCGAGTGCACCACGCGCCGCACTCCGTGGTTCTCGTAGTAGTGGGTGCGGGCGCCGATGACGAGCGCGCGCTTGCCGCTCGGCAGCAAGATCGATCGCAGCGTGCCGACGTGCCCCTCGAGCGCGGGCTTGCTGAAGCCAGCGATGTCGGTGGCGGCAATGGTGTGCGTGGTCTCGCCGATGAGGTCGGCGGCCTTCGCCCAGCCCGACCCCAACGTGAGGGCGATGTCGTGGTGCTCGACCCCCGTGATCTCGGCCAGCTGCGCGGCGGCGTGGGCCGCGATCGCGAAGGGGTCGGCGTGCGGGTCGTCGAGGGGGTTCACTGCGGTGTCGGACATAGCCGCCAGCCTACTGAGAGCCACGTGTTCGCGGTTCAGGAACGAGGCGCGCAGTCGCGCGGTGCCGGGATGCTCACGCGGCGTGTCGCGCACTCCTGAGCCGCGCATCCTGAACCGCGAACGCCGCGCATCCTGAACCGCGAACGTCGCACGCATGCGTGCGGCACCGTGGGTATGCGGAAGGATGGAGCGCATGACCACCCACTTTGACCGCAAGCACCGCATCGCCATCCTCGGCGGCGGTCCGGGTGGCTACGAAGCCGCGCTCGCCGGAGCCCAGCTCGGGGCCGACGTAACGCTGGTCGAGCGGGTCGGCGTGGGCGGGTCGGCGGTGCTGACTGACGTCGTGCCCTCGAAGACGCTCATCGCGACCGCCGAGGCCGCGGGGGCTATCCAAGGCGCAGGCGAGCTCGGCGTGCAGTTCTTTGCGCGGGGCGGAGATGGTCGAGCCCTGAAGCCTGAGGTGGCTGTCAACCTTTCTCAGGTCAACAAGCGGCTTCTGCGCCTCGCGCAAGAGCAGAGTGATGACATGCGCGAACAGTTGCTCGAGGCGGGCGTGCGCATCATCGCCGGAGACGGGCGGCTTGATGGCCCGACGCGCATCGTAGTCGCGACCGGGCACGGCAAGAAGCGCACCGACTTCGACCAGTGTGATGCCGACACGGTCATCGTGGCCGTCGGGGCCTCGCCGCGCGAGCTGGATTCGGCGAAGCCCGACGGCGACCGCATTCTCACCTGGACCCAGCTCTACACGCTCACCGAGGTTCCCGACCACCTCATCGTGGTGGGCTCGGGTGTGACGGGTGCCGAGTTCGCGTCGGCGTACCGCGCGCTCGGCGCGCAGGTCACGCTTATCTCGAGTCGCGATCAAGTGCTTCCGGGTGAGGATGCTGATGCCGCGCACCTCATCGAGGCGGTCTTTCGCCGCAACGGAATGACCCTGCTCGCCAAGAGCCGCGCTGACTCGGTGGTCAACACGGGCGATGGCGTGCACGTCACCCTCAGCGATGGCACGGTCATCGAGGGCTCACACTGCCTCATGGCGGTCGGCTCGATTCCGAACACGGCGGGCATTGGCCTTGAAGAGGCTGGTGTGCAGCTCACTCAGTCTGGTCACATCGCGGTGAACAAGGTGGCGCGCACTTCGATCCCCAGCGTCTACGCCGTCGGCGACTGCAGTGACTCTCTGCCGCTCGCCTCAGTCGCATCGATGCAGGGCCGCACGGCGGTGTATCACGCGATGGGCGACGCGGTGACCCCGATACAGCTGCGGAACGTGACATCCAACATCTTTACGGCCCCCGAGATTGCAACCGTCGGCTTTTCGCAAAAGCAGATCGAAGACGGCGAGACGCGGGGCGTCATGCACAAGCTCATGCTCGAGTCGAACCCGCGGGCCAAAATGCAGGGCGTCACCGACGGATTCATCAAGCTCTTCGCGGCCAAGACCTCGGGCACCGTGATCGGAGGGGTGGTCGTCGCGCCGCGGGCGTCAGAACTGATCTTGCCGATCGCGATCGCCATCGAGCACCGTCTGACGGTCGACCAGTTGGCGCGCGCGTACTCGGTCTACCCGTCGCTATCGGGCGGCATCACGGATGCTGCGCGCGCCATGCATCTGCCTCGCGACTGATGGTCGGCCACGAGGGCATCGGTGACCCAATGACGGAGCGCACAGCCGCTTTGCCAGGGGCAGACGACCGTGCGTCGGATGTGCGGCTCACGCTCTCGGCCCGCCGCATCCTGCTCGTGACGCTGATCGCCATCGGCCTGCTCGTCTCGGCTCACGCGTTCAGGTCGCGTCTCGTTCTCGCGTGGCCCGAGCCGAGCCTGTTGCAAGGGGAGGTGCTTCGTATCTTCTCGATCGGTGCCGAATCGGGCTTGACGACCTGGGTCACCATCATCATGATGCTTTCGATAGTTCTCGTCTCGGTGCTCATTGGTCTCGCCGAACGGGCCGCGCAGCCGCGCGGTTGGCGGCAATGGATCGCGGTGGCAGCCGTGTTCGGTTTCGCGTCTCTCGACGAGCAGATTCAGCTGCATGAGATGTGGGTTGAGCCGTTCCGCGAGATCTTCAGAATCACGACGGGGCCGTTCATTTTGGCGTGGGTCATTCCGGCGATCGCGCTGTCATCAGTGCTCGCCGTGGTCTTTCTCCCCTTCGTGGTGCGATTGCCGACGCGCACCCGCGTGTGGGTCATAGCTGCGGTGGCACTCTGGCTAGCCGGTGCGATTGGCATGGAGATGGTCGACAGTGCGACCTTCGAGTTACGGCAAGCCATGGAGCCGGTCGTGGCCCACTGGGTGAGCGCGATCCTGTACACGACAGAAGAAGCGATGGAGATGCTCGGTGTGGCCGTCCTGTTGCACACGCTGCTCGTGCACGCGCGTGATTACAACCCGGGTGCGCTCGGCGCGAACGTGCGGGTGGTCTGAGCGCGTTTCAGACCCCTGGGCTAGTCGGAGGTGATGCTCAACAACACGTGGCCCGAGGCCACGGTTTCGCCGACCGCAGCGCCGATGCCGCTGACGACGCCATCTTTGTGGGCGGTCAACGGCTGCTCCATCTTCATGGCCTCGAGCACAACCACCAGGTCGCCCGCGACCACCTTGTCGCCCTCCGAAACGGCGAGCTTCACGACGGTGGCTTGCATCGGGCTCTTGACCGCGTCGCCGGATGCGGCGGCAGAGACTGTGGTGCCCGCACGCCGTTTCGGCGCCGCGGCCAGCGCGGCCGAGGCGCGCGACGATGAGGTCGAGACGAGCGTCTCGGGCAACGAAACCTCAAGGCGCTTGCCGCCGACTTCGACCACCACGGTGTGCCTGGTTGCGGGCGCGGCCAGGGGCTTGGCGAGCGAACCGCTCCAGGGCTCGAGCTGGTTGTCGAACTCGGTCTCGATCCAGCGTGTGTAGATGGTGAACGGCGCGCCATCGGCGGGGGCGAAGGCGGGGTCGTCAACGATCGCGCGGTGGAACGGCAGCACGGTCGGAAGGCCCGCTACCTCGAACTCGGCGAGGGCACGGCGTGAACGTTCTAGGGCATCCTCGCGCGTCTTGCCCGTGACGATGAGCTTGGCGAGCAACGAGTCGAACGCGCCCGAGATAACGTCGCCCGTGGTGACGCCTGAGTCGACGCGTACGCCGGGCCCGCCCGGAAACCGCAGAACGTGCACGGGGCCTGGCATTGGCATGAAGTTGAGCCCCGGGTCTTCACCGTTGATGCGGAACTCGAACGAGTGACCGTGCGCCACCGGGTCGTCATAGCCGAGTTCTTCACCCTCGGCGAGTCGAAACTGTTCGCGCACCAGGTCGATACCCGTGACCTCTTCAGAGACGGGGTGTTCGACCTGCAGGCGCGTGTTGACTTCGAGGAACGAGACCGTGCCGTCGGCGCCGATGAGAAACTCGCACGTGCCAGCGCCGAGGTAGCCGACGTCTTTCAGAATCGCTTTCGACGAGCGGTACAGCAGCTCGGTCTGCTCGGGGGTGAGGAACGGCGCGGGCGCCTCTTCGACGAGTTTCTGGTGGCGACGCTGCAGCGAGCAGTCGCGCGTCGAGATGACAACGACATTGCCGTGCGCGTCGGCGAGGCACTGGGTTTCGACGTGGCGCGGCTTGTCGAGGTACTTCTCGACGAAACACTCGCCGCGACCGAAAGCCGCGATGGCCTCGCGCGTGGCCGAGTCAAACAGCTCAGGGATCTCTTCGCGCGTGCGGGCCACCTTGAGCCCGCGCCCGCCGCCGCCAAACGCGGCCTTGATGGCCACGGGCAGCCCGTACTCGTCGACAAAGGCGAGCACCTCGTCGGCGCCGCTGACGGGGTTCAGGGTGCCGGGAGCCAGTGGCGCCCCCACCTTCTCAGCGATGTGTCGAGCACTGACCTTGTCGCCGAGCTTCTCGATCGCCTCGGGGCTGGGCCCGATCCAGATCAGCCCCGCGTCGATCACCGCGCGGGCAAAGTCGGCATTCTCGGCGAGAAACCCGTAGCCAGGGTGCACCGCGTCGGCTCCGGCCCGGCGAGCGATGCTGAGCAGCTTGTCGATCACGAGGTACGTCTCGGCACTCGTCGTGCCGTTGAGTGCGTAAGCCTCGTCGGCGAGGCGCACGTGGCGAGCATCCCGATCCTGATCGGCGTAGACGGCCACCGTGGCGATGCCCGAGTCCCGAGCGGCACGGATGACGCGAACGGCGATCTCGCCACGATTGGCGATGAGAATCTTCGTGATGCGGGCCATGGTTCACCAGCCTAGGGGTGCGCACCGCCCCCGCGTTTGGCGCTGCCCCACAAAAGGAGCCCGAAACCGTTAGCGGTTCCAGAGATCCGTCCAGCGCCCGCCGAGCTCGTGTACGAGCTTGCGCACGAGTGGCACCGAGAGTCCGACAACGCTGTGTGGGTCGCCCTCGATGCGGTCGATGAACCCGGCCCCCTTCGCATCGATCGTGAACGCGCCGGCCACGCTCAAGGGCTCGCCGGTGGCGATGTACGCGTCGATTTCTTCCGTCTCGATGTCGTCGGCGAAGTGCACAATCGCTCGGGATGCTCGCCCCACGGCCCCTCGCACCTCACCCCCCCGGTGATCGATCAGCCAGTGGCCCGAGTGCAGTACGCCGCTGCGGCCACGTTGAGCGAGCCAGCGCTCGCGGGCGACGGCGGGCTCGTGCGGCTTGCCGTACACAACGCCGTCGAGCTCAAACGCCGAGTCGCCGCCCAAAACGAAGCCGTCAAGCGCAACTTCGTCGAGCCCCGCCGCAGCGAGCAGGGCCAGGTCGAGCACCGCTTCAGCCTTGAGCCGCGCGAGCAACTGAACCATCTCGCTCGCCGGCAGGCGGCCGTCGGGATGCGCGGCGGCGGCCGCATCCACTGCAGCTTGCTCGTCGACACCCGGCGCGATCGCGACAGGTTCGATGCCGACCGCCCGCAGGGTCGCGAGCCGGGCGGGAGAGGTCGAGGCGAGGTAAAGGCGCACGCTGCGATGGTACGGCGGTGATGTTCGTAACTCAGGCTGAAGTGCCAAATGTGCGGGGTTCTGTGGGCACCGGCGTCTGCTCAGCCTGAGTTGCGAACACGGGCCGCACCTAGGCTGGGGGCATGGGTGAGCAGCATGGGTGACGACATTGGCCGCGAGATTGACCTGACGGTCGACAAGATCG
>JBBRWT010000007.1:0-36636 GCA_038249035.1 Actinomycetales bacterium | reverse complement strand
GTGTTGGGAACGCGGAACCCACCGGGCGTGAGCGGCTCAAACATCTCTTTCATGCCGGGAATTCCCGTAATTGCGAGCGCGCCCTGCGGCGTGCCGTGGTACGCGATCGCCCGCGAAATGACCTTGTGCTTCATGGGCTTGCCCATGAGCTTGAAGTACTGCTTGGCCAGCTTCCAGGCCGACTCGACGGCCTCGCCTCCACCGGTGGTGAAGAAGACGCGGTTGAGGTCTCCGGGTGCGTACTCGGCGAGGCGGTCGGCCAGCTCGATCGCGGCCGGATGCGCGTATGACCAGAGCGGGAAAAACGCGAGCTCTTCGGCCTGCTTGCGCGCGGCCTCGGCCAATCGCTTGTTGCCGTGACCAACCTGTACGACAAAGAGACCCGAGAGCCCGTCGATGTACTTGTTGCCTTTCGAATCGTAGATGTGGTGGCCTTCGCCACGCACGATGATCGGCACGCCCTTGCCGTCTTCCATTCCCGACTGGCGCGCAAAGTGCATCCACAGGTGGTCTTTGGCCTTCTGCTGCAGGTCGGCCTCGGTTGCGGAGTCGAGCGAGGTGCCTGCGGGTGCAATGGCAGTGTCGATGGTCACGGTGGAACTCTCTTTCGTGTGGTGCGTCTCGTGGTGCTTCTCGTGGTGCTCAGCGGTGTGCGCTGTGCCGTCGTGCTTGTCGGCATCGAGCGTCGCGGTCGCGGACTTCTTGCGGAAAATACTCATCGGGTCCCCCAGTTGTAGAACTGCTTCTGCAGTCGCAGATAAACGAAAGTCTCTGTTGATTGCACGCCCTTGATGGCGCGGATCTTGCTGTTGAGCAACTCGATCAGGTCGTCGTCGTCTTCGCAGACGACCTCGGCGAGGATGTCGAAGCTGCCAGCGGTCAGCACGACGTAGTCGACAGCGCGCATACTGCTGAGCTCTTCGGCGACGTGGGTGGTGTCGCCGACCACGCGAATGCCGATCATCGCCTGTCGGTAGAAACCCAGTTGCATGGGATCGGTGACAGCAACCACCTGCATGACCCCGGCTTCGGTCAGCTTCTGCACGCGCTGGCGCACGGCAGCCTCGCTGAGTCCGACTGCTTTGCCGATCTCGGCGTACGACCGACGGCCGTCGGTCTGCAACTGCTCGACAATCGCCTTCGACACGTCGTCGAGGTGAATCGGCTTGCTTCGAGAGACCATGAGCCGATTCTGACAGTGTGAAGCGTGGAATACAAGTGAATCCGCAGGAGACGGCGGCTTCAGGCGACGGAATCCGTCGCATGGGGATGGATGCTCGCGCTCGAGCGCGATACAGTGGCGCCATGAGCGCCCCCATGTTGAGCAACGTCATCGGCGGCGAGTCCGTCGCAAGCACCTCCGATTCTGCGATCGATCTGGTCGACCCGGCGACCGAAAAAGTCTACGGCCAAGCCCCCGTGAGTACACCCGCCGAGATCGACGCGGCGTACCAGGCGGCAGAAACTGCGTTCTTGCACTGGGGCCGCACAACGCCCGCTGAGCGGCAACTCGCGTTGTTCCGTCTCGCCGACGTGATGGCAGAGCATGCCGACGAGCTCGCCGATCTCGAGTCGCTCGACACGGGCAAGCCACGAGCCACCCTGGTGACCGACGAGATCGACCAGTCCGTCGACCAGTTGCGCTTTTTTGGTGGAGCCGCGCGCGACCTCGACGGCCGCTCGGCTGGTGAGTACCTCGCAGACCACACTTCATACGTGCGCCGTGAACCGATCGGCGTCATCGGCCAAGTCACGCCCTGGAACTATCCGCTCAACATGGCGATCTGGAAGATCGCCCCAGCGATTGCGGCGGGCAACACCGTCGTGCTCAAGCCGTCAGACACGACTCCGCTGTCGACCGTGCGGTTCGCCGAGCTTGCTGCCGGCGTGTTGCCCGCGGGCGTGCTCAACGTGGTTCTGGGTGACCGCACGACGGGCGCGGCCTTGCTGCAGCATCCCACCCCCCAGATGGTAGCGATCACTGGTTCGGTGCGTGCCGGCATGGAAGTGGCCAAGGCCGCCGCGAGTGATCTCAAGCGCGTGCACCTCGAGCTCGGCGGCAAGGCGCCAGCCATCGTGTTTCCTGACGCCGACCCGGCGAAGGTCGCCGAGGGCCTCGTATTCGCTGCCTACTTCAACGCGGGGCAAGATTGCACGGCCGCGACGCGCGTGATTGTGCACGAATCGGTGCACGATGAGGTCGTTGCGGCGCTCGTTGCCCGCGCGGCGACCCACGCCGTCACGGGCGGCCCGCACGAGAATGGCGTCTTCTACGGCGCTCTCAACAACGCCGCGCAACTTGAGCGGGTAGCCGGAATCGTCGACCGACTACCGTCGCACGCCACGATCGCGGCGGGTGGTGCGCGCCAGGGCGACCGCGGCTACTTCTGGCCGGCCACAATCGTGACGGGCATGCGCCAGGATGACGAAGCCGTTCAAGAAGAGATCTTCGGGCCAGTGCTCACCGTGCAAACCTTCCGCACTGACGACGAGGCCCTCGCGTTCGCCAACGGTGTGCGCTACGCGCTCGCGTCGTCGGTCTGGACGAGGGATCACTCTCGTGCCATGCGTTTCGCGCGTGACCTTGACTTCGGCTGCGTGTGGATCAACACGCACATTCCCTTCGTGTCAGATATGCCCCACGGGGGCTTCAAGCACTCCGGCTACGGAAAAGACCTTTCGCACTATGGTTTCGAGGACTACACGCGCGTCAAGCACGTAATGTCATTTATCGGCAGCTAAGTTTCTGGTCGGGGCGGGGGCGCCGTGGATGAACGGTTCGACGACAGAGATGACACTGTGGTGCGCCCGCGTGCGCCCGTGTCGCCCGGCCCCCGCGATGTCTCTGACCGTGACGCGCCCGATCTTGACGACACGATCATCCGGCTCATCGAGCCGAGCGTCGAGCCGAGCGTTGAGCCCCTCCAATCGCCTGCGTCCGTGGCTCCCTCATCGACCACGCGACGCTGGTCGATGCGCGTGCGCGGCACGACGGCGATCGTGCCGCTCGACGTGCCGGTTGTGGTCGGCCGCCGTCCGGGCCCGCCTCGCCCATACGAGCAGCCTCCGCCTCGGCGCCTTGTTATTCCGGCTGCCAAAGGCGATGTCTCGGCGCGCCACGCACGCATCGAGCAGCTGGGTGACTCGCTCGTGGTTGTCGACCTCGGGTCGACCAACGGCGTGGTCGTACACTGGTCGACGGGGGCGAGTCTGCGGCTGCGGCCGGGTGAATCGTGCGCCGTGCTGCCAGACGCGATCATTGCGCTGGGCGACGGCGTAGAGCTTGAATTCGTCGCCAGAATTTTTTCGCACACCCCTCAATCGTCGGAGCCTTCGTGACCGCACTTGGCCGCAGTAGCGTTCGTCACATCGTCGCGCTGCCCGAGCGGGGCGAGGTCGTCGAACTCTCATGGCACGGCGTCACCCATACGGGCTACCGCCGAGCCGGCAACGAAGATAGCTACCTTGCCGATGTGCCCTTGTTCGCCGTTGCCGACGGCATGGGCGGGCACTCGCATGGTGAACGCGCGAGTGACGCTGTCGTGCGGCGCCTGCAAGCCGCCGTCGACGGTGACTTCATCGATGCCATTGCGATCATTGAGGCGCTCAATCTCGCCACCTGGGACATCCACCAGCTCGACGAGGCTGATCACGGTATCGGCACAACGGTCACCGGCGTGGCGCTCACGCTGGTCGACGGGAATCCTCAACTGACCACCTTCAACGTCGGCGATTCGCGCGTGTACAGCTTCTCGGGCAACGAGCTCAGTCAGGTAACTACCGACCACTCGATCGTGCAAGAGATGATCGAGGCGGGGCAACTGAGCTCGGATCAGGCCGAAAACCACCCCGACTCGAACGTCATCACGCGGGCTGTCGGGTTCTCGATCGAGCCTGAGGTCGATGTGCGAGTGCTGCCGCTCGAAGCCGGCATGCGCCTCTTGATCTGCTCTGACGGCCTCACCAAAGAGGTTCCGCGCGAGCGCCTTCGTCTGCATCTCGCCGCGCGCCTGAGCGCACGCGAGACCGCGAATGCGTTAGTGGATGCCGCGCTGTCGCAAGGCGGACGTGACAACATCACCGTGATCGTGATCGATGTGGTGCGTGCCCCCGGCCACTGACTTCAGGTCGTTGACCCCCGGTCACTCCCTACACTGGGGGGACACCGTCTGGGAGGGGGGATCGTGACGCGACGTCGACCGTCGGAACCCCCCATCCTGCCCGGATTCAGTCATGTACGACTGCTCGGCAGCGGCGGGTTCGCCGACGTGTTCCTTTACGAGCAAAACATGCCCCGCCGTCAGGTGGCCGTCAAAGTCTTGCTCTCAGACGTGGTCACCGAGCACGTTCGCCAGATGTTCCAGGTCGAGGCGAACCTGATGGCTCAGTTGTCGTCGCACCCGGGGATCCTCACGGTCTATCAGGCGAGCATCTCGGCTGACGGCCGACCGTACCTGGTGATGGAGTTGTGCTCTGCCCAGCTCGCCAGCCGCTACCGCGTCGAGCGAATCCCGGTGTCGGAGGTTCTGCGAATCGGGGTGCAGATCGGCAGCGCGATTGAGACGGCTCACCGTAGCGGGGTGCTTCACCGCGACATCAAGCCCTCGAACATCCTCATGACGGCCTACGGGCACCCCGTGCTCAGTGACTTCGGTATTGCATCGTCGTTGAGTGCGGCGAGTGCGACCGACACAGTGGGCATGTCGATCCCGTGGTCGGCTCCGGAGGTTCTGCTCGACGACACTGCGGGCACGGTGCTGAGCGAGGTGTGGTCGCTCGCCGCTGCCATTTACACGCTTCTTGCCGGACGCTCACCTTTCGAGGTTCTCGACGGTTCGAACGCCTCAGACGAACTCATCGGCCGCATCGCCCGCGCGCGCGTGCCCGGGATCGACCGTGACGACGTGCCGACGTCACTCGAGACTGTGCTGCGCCACGGGCTGAACCGTGACCCGGCCAAACGCCAGCAGTCGGTGCTCGAAATCGTGCGTGATCTGCAACGCGTTGAAGCTGAACTCGGTCTCGTGACCACCCAAGCAGATGTCGCGATGGACGACTGGGCACTCGCCACCATCGGTGATCCGGGTGACCGCACGATCGTGCGCGCTATCGCTCCGCGGGCCCCGGGATGGTCGACCGGGCGTCGGCGCAGACGCAGGGTACTGAACGCTCAAGCCTCTGCGGTCGATACCTCGCCCGAGCTGGTCGGTACCGCCACTCGTCGTTTGGCTGCGCGCAGCCGCCTGCTCGCCGGAGGCCTTGTGCTGGTGGCGCTCGCCGTGATCGCGCTCGGAGCAACGGCGACGATGCTCGCTATCCAGGGTGGCGACCGAGCATTGCCGCGCGTCAGTAATGTCGAGGCTGTCCTCGATGGAACGACAGTCGTCTTCTCGTGGAGCGATCCGGGCATCGAACCCGCCGACACCTACCAGGTGCGCGTAGCGAGCGGCGCCGAGACCTTCCAGCGCACGACGGAGTTCGCGGTGGCAGCGGCGACCGGCGATCGCGTGTGCGTGACCGTTCGGGTTGCACGGGAGGGCCGACTCGGAGCCGCGAGCGACGAGAAATGCGCCGAGGTCGCGGGAGCGTGAGTTCGTGATCCGGCGCTGGTTCGCGCGGCACCGATCCGCTGCCCTGACCTCATTGAGCGGCGGGATCGTGGCGGTGACCGTTGTCACGCTCGCTCTCGTGTACCCGGGCTTCGAGGCTCAGCGACTCGACCTCAACGACGGCGCCGTGTGGGTGGTTAACGGCGAACGCCAGGCGGTGGGGCGGGCGAACCTGCAAGTGGGCGTGCTCGATTCGGTCATCCCGGGAGAGGGGGCGCAGCTGCAGATGGTGCAGCGCGGCAGCGATGTCATCATTGTTGATGCTGTCAACGCCACGGCAGAACTCGTTGACGGCGCTCGATCGGAAGTCGTCGAATCTGTACCCCTGCCGCCCGACGAGCCCACGCTGATGTTCTCGGGTACGAATGTCGTCGTGCACAGTGGCGGCTCGGGCGAGACGTGGGTAACCGCTCGCTCGCAGTTCGCCGACTTCGATCCGTCGTCAGTCGCAGCCTTCCAGTTCGGCCCCGACAGTACTGTGGCGGCGACCGACCGACATGGAATCGTCGCCGTCTCACCCGGGCTGGGCGAGGTTTACCGAGTGGCGCCGGACGGCGTCGATCGAGTCGAACGCACCTGGAGCATCGACGTCGCCGATACCGCCGCCCTGCAGATCACGATCGTCCGCGATCGCTGGGCGGTGCTTGACTCGGGCACCCGGCTAGTGCACACCGCGTCGGGCGTGATCGACCTTTCGGGCTTCATCTCACCCGCAGGTGACCCGCGAGTGGCGCTCGCGAGCAATGATGCCGGTGAACTACTTATTGCCCATCGCGCCGGACTCGTGTCGGTGTCGCTCGATGGCGGGACAATCACCGAGCTCGTCACCGACCGTCAGGGCACCCCCACCGCGCCGGTCGTCATCGGCACATGCTCGTACGCCGCCTGGACCGACGGCGTCGCGTGGCGACAGTGCGGGGCTGAAGTACGACAGCTGCCGCTCAGCGCGGTGCCCGCCGATGCCGAACTCGCCTTCACGGTGCGCGATGACCGGCTCGTACTCAACGACCGCCGCGCCGGGGCCTCATGGGCAGTGCAGAGCGACGGCCAACTCATTGACAATTGGGACGACCTCATCCGCGACGAGGAAGACCAACGCGAAGAGCAACTCGACCAACTCGACACGCCGCCGGAGCTCGAGCGCACTCAGCGGCCACCGGTCGCGGTAGATGACGAGTTCGGTGCGCGGCCGGGTCGCGCAACCGTGCTGCCGGTGCTCCTGAATGACACCGACCCGAACGGCGACGTGCTGGTCATCAGCGAAGTCACCCCGATCGATCCGGTGCTCGGGCGGCTCGACCTCATCAGCAGTGCGCAGCAACTGCAACTCACGCTCGCCAGCGGGGCGAGTGGCCTCGTCACCTTCGAGTACACGATCACCGACGGGCGCGGGGGGTCTGACTCGGCCATCGTGCAGGTCACTGTGCGTTCGGCAGACGAGAACTCGGTGCCCGTGCAAGTGCGCGCGAGTAAGACCACTGTCGCCGAGGGCGGCACAGCCACAGCATCCGTCCTGGGCGAATGGGTTGATCCTGATGGTGACCCGATCTACCTTCAGGCCGCGAGCATCCCGCCGCCCGATGTCGTGACGTTCCGGCCCGACGGCCGGGTTACCGTGGCTGAGGCTGGCGGAATCGGCGAGTTGCGAACGGTGGCACTGACGGTCACCGACGGCAGCGCGACCGGCGTGGGCGAGCTCGCCGTGACAGTAAGACCCGCGGGCCAGACGCCGATCATTGCCGAGCCTTTTGTGGTGCTCGCTTATGCGGGTCAAGAAGTTCGCATAGAGCCACTCGTGCATGTGCGCGGTGGCACGGGAAACATTCGGTTGAGCGCGGTGCCCGAGAAGAGCGGCGCGACCATTACCCCGAGCCTCGACCGCGGCGTGTTCCGATTCGTGAGCGATGAAGTGCGCACGCACTATCTCGAATACGTTGTCACCGACAATGCCACGACCGCGACGGGCATCATTCGGGTGGATGTCGCCGCGCCGCCCGCCGCCGGCTCCGCTCCGATCACGGTGCCGAAAACCGCCTTCGTGCGCACGCTTAGTAACACAACGGTCTCCGTGGCCACGGTCGACATTGACCCAGGGGGAGGCGTGCTTGTCGTGACCGGTGTGGTGGGGGTACCGCCCGCGAGTGGTATTCGTGCCGAGGTTCTCGAGCAGCGCGACATACGTATCACCCTCACCCGCCCGCTCGACGGGCCGCAGACGGTCGTATATCGCATCAGTAACGGCCTCGCCGAGACCACCGGCGAGATCACGGTCATCGAGATCCCGCGCCCTGACCGATTGCAGCCGCCCGTCGCCGTTGATGACGCTATTACGGTGCGCGTCGGCGACGCCGTAACCATCCCCGTGCTCGCCAATGACGAGCATCCCGACGACGAGCCGATCACCCTCTCGTCGATCCTCGTGCAGGGGCTGACTGGCGAGTCGGGTCTGCTCTTCGTGGCGGGCGATCGTTTGCGCTACCTCGCACCCGACCAGCCGGGTGACTTCACCGCGGTCTACGAGGTGCTGGGACCGCTCGGTGAACAACGCGCGCAGGCGAGCGTGCGCATCAGCGTGCGCGAGGTCAATGAGGCGACGAATCAGGCACCGATCACTCGCACAGTGATCGCGCGAGTCATCGCTGGCGACACGGTGCGGGTGCGCATCCCTGTCGATGGCATGGATCCGGACGGCGACTCGGTGCAGGTGATCGGGCAGGAGTCGAGTCCCGAGAAGGGCGCCGTGGTCGAGACAGGTCTCGACTACCTCGACTACCAGGCGGGCAGCTACTCGGCCGGTACCGACAGCTTTCGCTACACCGTCGTCGACGCACTCGGCGCCCGATCATCGGGCCTGGTGCGCATCGGCATCAGCCCGAGACTCGAAGGCGCACGCAACCCGGTGGCCAACGACGACCAGGTGCTGATCCGCCCCGGCTTCACGGTGCTGGTGCCGGTGCTCGACAACGACACCGACCCCGATGGCTCGCCGCTCACGGTCACGGGCGTCGAGGCGAACACCGCCGAGTTCACGGCAGAGGTCGTCGACGGCCAGTACGTGCGCGTTGTTCCCCCGACGACGCCGGGGCAGTACGGGCTTGTTTACTCGATCGAGAACGCGCTCGCCGGCAGTTCGCAAGCCTTCATCACGATCACTGTGCGGCCGAACGCTCCACTCGCGGCCCCCGTGGCGCGCGACACGGTGCTCTCCCTGACCGACATTCTTGATCGCGACGAGCTCGATGTCGATGTGCTCGCCAGGGTTTTCTTCTCGGAAGGAGAGGTGGGCGAGCTGGGACTCGAACTAGTTCCCGGCTACGAGTCGGGTGCCAGCGTGCAGCCGGATCGACGCATCCGCGTGCAGGTCGGCACGCAACGCCAGATCATCCCGTTCCAGGTCGTGCACCCCGCCGACCCGACCGTGCGGTCGACCGCGTTCATCTGGGTGCCGGGCACCGACGATACCCTTCCGCAGCTTGACCGCCGTGCTCCGCGCATTCAAGTCATCAGTGAAGAAACCGTCACGATCAACATTAACGACTACGTACTCGCTGTCGGCGGGGCGCCCGTGCGGCTCACCGACACGGCCACGGTCAGTGCCACGCAGTCGAACGGCGCGCCGCTTGTCGTTGATGACGACACGCTGCGGTTTACTTCGGCGGACCTGTACTTCGGACCCGCTTCGCTCACCTTCGAGGTGACAGACGGTGAATCGGCGAGCGACCCCGAAGGCCGGGTCGCTACGATCGTCCTGCCCATTGACGTGACCCCGCGCGAGAACCAACCCCCCGTGCTGATCGGTGCGGCACTCGAGCTAGAGCCCGGTCAGGATCGCGTCATCGACCTTGTACGGGTCACCTCGTATCCTTACCCCGACGACGTCGATGAGTTGGCCTTCACGATCATCAACGACCCCACGCCCGGACTCGAGGTTGAGCTGAGCGGGCAGTCGTTGCGAGTGCGGGTTTCCGAGAGTACGCCGCGAGGTACGACGACGGGCGTGACGCTCGGTGTTCGGGATGACGCGGCGCAGGGCACCGCCGGCCGCATCCAGGTGACCGTCGTGCCCTCGACGCGCTTGCTCGCTCGCCCGGCACCCGACTCGGTCATCGCTCCCCGCTCTGAGACGACGACGGTGCGCGTACTCGACAACGACGAGGCCACCAACCCATTCCCCGGCCGACCCCTGCGGGTGGTTGCTGTGCGCGGGCTCGACAGCGGCAACCTACCCGCAGGCGTGAGCATCGTGCCGAGTGCCGATGGCCAAACCCTTCTTGTGACGGTCGCCGCGTCAGCCCAGCCCGTCGACACGAACCTCGAGTATCAGGTTGCTGACGCCACTAACGATCCCGAACGCTTTGTGTGGGGAGCGATCCGCATCTCAGTGCAAGACGTGCCCGACCCGGTGACGAACCTCAGAGTGCAGTCTTTCGGTGACCGGAGCCTCACGGTTGCCTGGGCGCCGGGCGCATCGAACAACGCGCCCATCGAAAGGTTCGAGATCACCGTTACCCGGGTGAGCGACGGTAGCGGAGAAACCACGATCTGCTTGACCTCGCCGTGTACCGTGCCGACGTCGGGCAACGGGCCTGATAACCGCGTTCGTATTAGCGCGATCGCCGTCAACTCCCAGGGCGCCTCGCCTCCGACGCAAATCTCCGAGGCGGTGTGGAGTGACCTAGTGCCCCCCTCGCCGCCCCTCCTTGGGGTGTCGCCGCTCGACGGCGGACTGCGTATTGGCTGGACCGCGCCCGCGCAGAGTGCCGCGGCATCCCCCGTCCGTAGCTATCGCGTGACCGTTGGCCCCGTGGTCCGCACCGTCGCGGTGCCGACCTCCGATCCTGCCGGCACGGTCTACTGGTTGAACGTGGTCGACGTCGGAGCACTTGCCAACGGCACTGCCTACTCGGTGGGAGTGAGCGCGCGGAACGATTCGTTCGATCCACTTACAGCGTGGAACACGGCAACGACGACCGGGACGCCCGCCGGCGCTCCGCTCGTGCTCGGGGCGCCGACTGCGCTCGGCTCGACCTCTGACTCGGGTGCGGGAGATGCCTCGGTCAGCGTCGACTGGGCTTCTGCGTTCGCGGGCAACGGCCGTGCTGTGCAGGCCTACTACGTGTGGATCGAGAGTGCGGGCACCCCGCCTGCCTGTGCGGTTACCGGTGTGGAGGCGGGCGCGCCCGTTCACAGCCCACCACCGGGGGTGACCGCGCTTCCGGGCGCTACGACAACGACCGTCGTGAGTGGCCTCACGGCTGACACGACCTATCGTGTCGTCGTCTACGCATACAACGGCCAGGGCTGCACGATGAGCGATGAAGTCACCGCGACCCCCCGAGAGCGCCCTACCGCCGTGACCGCGATCGACGTCGAGGGCCCTGTCGCGTCGGGGGAGGGGGTGTGGGACTTCCGCCTGCTGGGCGTCACCACGTCGGGGGGCGACGCGCTCGACTCGGTGCAGTATCGGCTGATCGGAGTGGGTGTCGACGGCACCGAGTCCGCGCCCGGAGCGCTGCCGACGTTTCTCACCGCCGGCATCACCCACTACGGTCGAACGCTGCAGGTCGAGGTTCGCGGCTGCCGGCAGTACGAGCAACTGTTGTGTGGGCCGTGGTCAACCGCAATCGACCTGGGCGTCGCGGTGCGCATCGACGTGCAGCCGACGATCGTGGCGACCGATGCGGCCCCCAATGACCGCAGTATTTCCATTAGCTGGACGCCTGTCGAGCTCGGCGACTACGACACCGTCGATCACGTGTGTACGGGTGGCCCGGCGGTGGAGTATCCCACCGCCTCCAGTTGCCTCATCACTGCATCACCCCCCGACGATCCGCGCCTGGTCGTGACCGTCACCGAGAACGCCATCACCTACACCCGGGAGTACCGATCATGACTATGACCCCCGAGCAGGCCGCCTGGTTCGCCGACATGGCCGAGCGCATCGTGAACAACGTCGAGCACGTCGTGCTCGGCAAGTCGTATGTGATCCGTCTCAGCCTCACGGCGCTCCTCAGCGAAGGCCACCTGCTGCTCGAGGACGTGCCCGGTACCGGCAAGACCTCGATGGCGCGCGCGCTAGCGCAAAGCATTCGCGGCACCACAACGCGTGTGCAATTCACTCCCGACCTGTTGCCCGGCGACATTACGGGCATGACCGTCTATGACCAACGAACCGGCGAGTTCGAGTTTCACCGCGGGCCTGTTTTCGCGACCATTGTGCTTGCCGACGAGATCAACCGAGCCAGCCCCAAGACTCAGTCTGCGCTGTTGGAGGTCATGGAGGAGGGGCACGTCACCATTGACGGCGTCACGCACCCGGTCACGCCACCGTTCCTCGTCATTGCCACCCAGAACCCGATCGAGCAGGCTGGCACCTATCGCCTGCCCGAGGCGCAGCTCGACCGATTCCTGATGAAGACCGCCATTGGCTACCCAGACCACGCGGCGACGGTGCGCATCCTCGACGCCGCGGGTGGACCGCGCGCCGCCGTGGTCGAGCCGGTGGTCGAACTGGACGTAGTGCGCGACATGATCTCGGTGGCCCGCACGGTGCACATCGACTCTGTCATCACCGACTACGTCGCGCGGCTCGTCGATGCGACGCGCTCGCACCCCGATGTCAGGCTGGGAGCGAGTGTACGCGGGGCTCTTGCGCTCGTGCGCTGCGCGAAGACGTTCGCAGCTTTGCAGGGCCGGCACTACGTGGTGCCGGACGACGTCAAGGCGCTCACTGAGCCGGTGCTCGCTCACCGACTCGGCCTCGACCCCGAGTCGGAGTTCGACGGCGTCACGCCGCCGAGCGTGATCGCGCAGATTCTGATCGAAACGCCTCCGCCGAGTGATCGGGTCGCCGTGTGACGAGCGCCCCGCCCGATCGGCCGCGCTCGGCCGCATACGGCGCACCTGCCGCGTCGCCCACTGGCGCGGCGGAGCGCGCGCGACGTTCCATTGACGAGTCAACCCTCGGGTCAACCGTCACGACGGCGCGCACGCGCATCGTTGGCGAACGCACTGGGTGGGCGGCGGATGCCGTGGTGGCGTTCGTCCGGGCGGGTCGCGCCGTTCGCGCACTCGGCGTGCGCACTCGGCGCGCGATCTCGTCGATCGTCACCCCTCTCGGCTGGATCGTGGCGGGGCTGGTGCCGATAACTCTCCTGGCGGGATACACCTGGGGCTGGACGGAGTTGATCGTGCTCGGCGTGGTGGGGGCGACCCTGGGCATCGTCGCCGCCGTGTACCTGATCGGTCGCGCGAGGCTCTCGGTAGTGCTCGTTCCCCCGCCGCAGCGTGTCGCCGTGGGCGATCCGGCAGTCGCCCGGTTGCGGGTGAGTAACCCCTCTCGCCGACGGTCGTTTGGGCAGGTCGTTGACGTTCCCGTCGGCGCTGACATCGTGCCCGTCTCGGTTTCTGGCCTCGCGCCGACCGCGGCTGTCGACCGCGAGTTGCTCGTGCCGACCGCGCGCCGCGGGCGCCTGACGCTGGGCCCGGTGCGCACGGTGCGGGCCGATCCGATCGGCCTCGTGCGTCGCGAACTGGTGTGGACCGAGGCCGTCGAGCTCATCATCCACCCGCGCACCATTGACATCCCATCAACGTCCAGTGGATTGGTCCGCGATCTCGAGGGGCAACCTACCCGTGACCTGACCCCGAGCGACCTCGCCTTCCACGCCCTGCGCGAGTACGTCCCCGGTGACGATCGACGGCATATCCACTGGAAGTCGACAGCCAAAACTGGCACCTTTATGGTGCGCCAGTTCGAAGAGACCCGCCGAAGCCATCTCATCGTCGCCCTCAGTATTGCGAGCATCGATTTCGGCTCCGACGAGGAGTTCGAGCTCGCCGTGAGTGTCACCGGCAGCCTGGGTGCCCGCGCGATCCGCGATGCGCGAGAGGTATCGGTCATCGTGAGCGCCGTCACTCCCGAGTTTGCGAAACGTGCCGTGGTGGCGCTGCGGCCACTCGCCACCCTCACGCCGTCGCGGCTGCTCGACGAGCTCGCCATGGTCGAGCACGGGCCGGCCGCCCTCGGAATCCTCGACGTTGCCCGGCTCTCAGGCGACAACGCTCGTGGTGTTTCGGTCGCGTTCCTGGTGGTCGGCTCGACCGTCACGCCCGCACGCCTGCGCACGGCCGCGGCGGGGTTCCCGCCCGCCGTCGAGGTCGTCATCATCGTGTGCGACCCCGACCATGTGCCGGGGCGGCGTCGGCTCGGCAGCTTCTCGGTGGTGACGATCGGCTCACTCACCGACCTGCGGCGCGCCATGAGGGGGGCCCAATCGTGGTGAGAGCATCCGGCGCCACGCCTCGACCACCCGCACGTCGGCCGTTTTCCCGTCGACCGCCCTCCCGTCGACCCGCCGAGCGCCCGCGGCCGACGGTCACGGTCATCATTTCGGCCAGTGCGTTTACGGTGCTCTCTTGGGCCATCATCGCGGTCGTGCTGTGGCCGATCTACCGCGATGCGGCGTTCGTGCTGCTCGCCGTCGTCGCCATCTCGCTCGGCGTCGCGATTGCGTTGATCGGAACCCTCGCGCGCTGGCACGCGTGGGGAGTGCTACTCGCCACCGTCGCGACGTTCACCGTTGTCGGCGTACCGCTTGCTGTGCCTGCCCGCACGGTGTATGGCATTCTGCCTGAACCCGCCGGGCTACTTGACTTGTTCTCGGGTGTCGTGCTGGGCTGGCGGCAGCTCGTCACGATCGACCTACCCGTGGGCGCCTACCAAGCACTGCTTGTGCCTGCGCTTGTGCTGCTGCTGGTTGGGCCCGTGGTAACTCTTTCCACCGCGCTGCGTGCCGCGCGCGGTGAGCTGGCCGCCCTGGTTCCCCTCGCGGTCTTTCCTCTCGCCGTCGCGCTCGGTCCCGAGCAACCGGTGCTTCCCATATCGACCGCGATCGCGCTCGCGGCCACACTGCTGCTCTGGATGGCGGTCTGGCGCCGCCACCGACGCGCGGCCGCAGTGGGCACCGCAGTGTCGAGCGACTCGCGCTGGCTCGGAGCGCGCACTCTCGCAGCTGGCGTCGCGCTGTTGCTCGTGGCGGGCGGAATAGGCGCTGCCACGGTTGCGGTCATTCCGCCGGCGGGTGACCGAACAGTGATCCGCACGGTCATTGAGCGCCCCTTCAACCCGCTCGATCAGCCCAGCCCGCTGGCCGCCTATCGCGCATCCTTCGCACCCGACGTCGCTCAGTCAACGGTGCTCGCCGTGAGCGGCGCCCCCGCAGGATCGCGCATTCGCATCGCCGTGCTTGACAGCTACGACGGTGCGGTCTTCGCCGTCGGTAGTGATCGGGTCGACAGCGCCTCCGGGCGATTCGTGCCCATCCCTACCCAGCGAGACCTCGTGGGCGTCGACGGTGAGCCCGTTGCCGTGTCGTTCTCGGTGAGCCGGAGCACAGGGGTCTGGCTGCCCACTATCGGAGAGTTCGGCAGCATCGCGATCGAGGGTGACGATGCCGCTGACCTCCGTGATCGCTTCATCTTCAACGCGGTCACGGGCTCCGCCGCCTTCGTCGGGGGGGTGCCGGTTGGGCTCGAGTACACGGTCGACGCTGTGCTACCGTCCACCAGCCCGACCCCGCTGGCCGCGGCGGTTCCGGGTATTGCGGCCGTACCCGGCATCACCGCGGTTCCCGACGCGCTCAGCACGTGGCTCGACGACGTGCTCGTTGGCGTGGAGGGTTCGGGTCCGCGTTTGCAGCGCGCGCTTGAGACGCTTCGCAGCGGCGGCTATCTCAGCCACGGTATCGCCGAAGACGAAGCTCCCAGCCGTTCTGGCCATTCGATCGAACGCCTCGATGCGCTCTTCACCAACCGTCCGATGGTCGGAGACGCTGAGCAGTTCGCGGTGGCCGCCGCGCTCATCGCTCGCGAGCTGGGGTTTCCTTCCCGTGTCGTACTCGGCTTCGGGCCGATCGAGGGCGGGGAACCTGTCGTGCTGGTCGAAAGCGATCGCACAGCTTGGGTCGAGATCTCGACCGCAGCAGCAGGGTGGGTGCCCGTTGACGTCGTGCCCGTCCGCCGCGAGTTGCCACCCGTTGAGCCCGACGAGCCGATTCCCGTCTCGCGGCCGCAGAACGTCGTGCAACCGCCGGTCGAAGACACGCCGCCGCTCGAAGAGCTTGCTCCTCCCGCAATCGAGCAAACCGACGACCCGGGCCTCGATCCGTTCTGGCAGGCTGTGGTGAGCCTGCTTCGCGCGGTTGGCTCGGTGCTGTTGGTTGCCGGACTCATCGCGTCGCCGTTGCTGGGAATCGTGGCGGTCAAGCTGCGCCGGCGCCAACGTCGGCGAACAGCGGGCGACCCGACCGTGCGCATCCTCGGCGGCTGGCGCGACGTCACCGATGAGGCACGCGACTATGGCCTCGAGCTCCCCGTTGCGGCTACACGCAGCGAGGTCGCTGGGGCGATCGGGCGACCGCAGGCGCTCGTGCTCGCTCGCGTCGCCGACCGCGCTGTGTACGCGCCCGAGGAACCCGACGTGCTCGAGGCTGAGCGGGTGTGGGCAACGGCCGATGCCCTCCGGGCGTCTCTCGCCGAGGGCCGATCCCGGCGCGAACGCTGGCGGGCGGCGATCTCGCCCCGATCATTGCGACGATATCCTGGCCGACGAGGGCCGACGGGTGGTCGAAGCGCATGACGTGTCAGCACTGTGGTTCTGCGTTACCGCCGTTCGCCTTGTTCTGCGGCGAGTGCGGCCGTTCGGTGTCGGCACCGCCTGTCGCGCGGCCCGTCGCGCCACCCGTTGCGCCGCCAGTGGTCGAGCGGCCGGTTGCCCCGGTGTCGGCACCGCTTCCGGCACTTCTTCCCGAGCCTCCACCTGCGGTGCCATGGTCGGCTGACGCATCGCTGTCAATCGACTCGCCAGAATCACCATCTCCGCCCGGGTCGCTGGCGTCGCCTGCGTCACCCGCGTCGCCTGCGTCGCCTGCGTCACCCGCGTCGCCTGCGTCGCCTGCGTCGCCTGCGTCGCCTGCGTCGCCTGCGTCGCCTGCGTCGCCTGCGTCACCCGCGTCGCCTGCGTCGCCCGCCGCTCCCGCTCTGGCTGTCTGCGTTGTGTGCGCAGCCGTGCCCGAGCCCGACGACTTGTTCTGCGCTGAGTGCGGTAGCCCGTTGCCTGGCGACACCCGCATTATCGAACCGGTGGGCGCCGCGGTCTTGGTGCGCGAATCCACGCCTGAACCTGAGCCCACACCTGAACCTGAGCCCACACCTGAACCTGAGCCCACACCTGAACCCGAATCCGAGGCAGCACGCACGCCTCCCCGGGATGTGGAGGGCACGCGAATCGTGCCGCGCGGCACGGGCGGGGCCCGCTTCGTTCTTCAGTTCAGTACCGGCGAAAGCTACACGGTGCTCGGCTCCGGTCTGGCCGGACGCAACCCGCATCCTGAACCAGGGGAATACGTTGACCACCTCGTCACGATTGTTGATCCGGGTCGTTCGGTCTCGAAGACCCACTTCGAGTTCGGCCAGCTAGAGGGTGTCTTTTGGTTTAGTGACCGACACTCGGGCAACGGATCGACAATCCGCGAGCCGGCAACAGAGCCGCGCGCCTGCGAGCCAGGTCGTCGGTATCCGATCGTTCGTGGCGCGCGCATCGACATCGGCGAGCAGTTCGTTGTCGTGAGCTAACGAGTCCTCCCCACCACCGAATGCGGGCACGGGATGCTCGCCGCAGGTCGCACACCAGCCAAAGCACTCCCGCCCGTGTTCTGCTCGTGCCCGTGCACCGACTCCCGCCACTGCCCGCCCTGCCCCGTGCCTCGATTCGCGCTCCGTTCCCGGTCATCGCCGTCGTGGCTCCAGTGGTCGGTGCGGTCGTCATTGGTCTCCTCACCGGCTCACCGTTCGTGCTCGTTTTCGCCCTGCTCAGTCCGCTCATCGCCATCGCGACGACCCTCGACGCCCGCCGTGTGGCCCGTCGCACCCGCCGCGACGAAGCCGCTCGATTCGAGCGCGAGTGTGGCGCCTATGAGGTAGCGATCGTGCGTGCTCACGCGGGTGAGCGAGTCGTGGCCGATGCCCGCCATCCGGTGCTTGTCAGCAGCTCGTCGCCCGACCTTCGTCAATCCGTGCGGCTCGGTACGGGGCCGGCCATGAGTGGGATCGCTCCTGACGAGTTTCTCTTGCCAGGAGACTCGGTCGATGAGGAGCGGCTCCGCGACTTACTGGCACGGGCTCGCCAGCACGCGAGCCTGCCCGTTCTTGTTCCCCGTGGCACCGTCTACGTGCGCGGCACGGGAATGGCGGCCGAGGCGCTCATCCGACGGCTCGAGCACGAACCCGGAATGTCGGTGGTGTGCCTCGGTTCAAACGAGCACGCTGGCCCCGAAGCGGTCGTGGTGCATGTTCTGTCGGCGACCCGTGCTGACGTGAGCGTGTCGGGCGGCAAGACAGTCGCAGTCCGCCCCGAATTGCTGAGCCGGCATCAGTTGGCCGCTGTGCGAGCACGCCGTTCGGCGGTCGAGGCGACGACTCCACCCAACTCAGTCGGCTGGCGCGCGATGCGAGAAGCGATTGCCTCTGCGGGTGATGACCGCCGTGTGTGGGCAGGCGTGCCCGTGGGCCTCGACGGCAGTGGTCCGGTATTGCTTGATCTCGAGCGCGAGGGTCCGCATGCCCTGGTGGGAGGAACGACCGGAAGTGGCAAGAGCGAGTTCCTGCGGGCGCTTGCGCTGGGCTGGGCTGCCGACCGCTCGCCGAGCGAGCTACATCTACTGTTCGTCGACTTCAAGGGTGGGGCCACGTTCGCGGGGCTGACCGAGCTGCCCCATACCGTCGGCCTCGTGACCGATCTTGATCCTCTCGTGGCCGAACGCGCCCTTCTCAGTCTGCGTGCCGAGTTGCGTCGCCGTGAGCGAGTTCTCGTCGATGCGGGGCTACGCGATGTCACCCAACGGCCCGGCGTTCTTGCGCGCCTAGTTGTCTTGGTCGATGAGTTTCAGGCGCTCATCGACACCTTCCCTGAGCTGCACGCTCCGTTCGCCGACCTCTCGGCTCGTGGCCGCTCGCTCGGCGTGCACCTGGTGCTGTGCACGCAGAACCCGGCCGGTGCCGTGCGCGACGCGGTGGCCGCCAATTGCGCCGTGCGAATCGCCTTTAGGTTGACCAACTCGGCAGGATCGGGGTTCATCGGAACGGCGGGCCGAGAGCTCATGGCATCGCCTCCCGGTCGCGCCATGATCGTCACAGCTGACGAAACCCGCGCGGTTCAGATCGCCACGGTCGATGACGACGACATCGCAGCGGTGCGGCGGCGCTGGGCCGGTGCACGCGCTGGGGCGAGTCCGTGGCTGCTGCCGTTGCCGACGGTGCTGTCGGCGGCGGCACTCGAGGTCGCACTACAGGAGTCACGCGAGTCGAAGTCGGGCCGGGCAGCGCTTGGCGACGATGGCGCGCACGCGACCCCGATGATTGACAGCGCGACGCCCCGGCATAACGATCCTGGGCTACCGCCGCTGGTCTTCGGTCTGCTCGATGACCCGGTCGAGCAGCGTCGTATTGCGGCCGAGTGGCACCCAGCTCGGCACGGGACTCTTGCCGTCGTGGGCGCCTCGCGGAGCGGACGCAGCACGGCCCTCGCTGCGCTCGTCGTCGCCTCGCAGCGCGTTGGCGTACCGACAGTGGTACTACCGGGTTCGGTGACTGAGGCCTGGGCGTTGCTCGAACAGAGCGCCGAGCAGCCGGTGAAGGGCGGACTACTGGTCGCCGACGATCTCGAGTTGCTGATTGCTGACGCTGATGAGCTCGCACCAGAACTGCTTGTTCGATGGGATGCCGCTGTTCGGTCTCTTCGTAGAGTCGGCGGAGCGGCAGTCGCCGCGATCGGGTCGGCCTCGGCGGCCCGGTCCCTGCTCGGCGCCCGATTCGAATCGCGACTGCTGTTGCGGTGTATCGATGCCAACGATCATCACCTCGCCGGGGCGCCGCGCGGGCTCTTCGACCGCTCCGCACCGGCGGGTCGGGGCTGGTGGGCCGACCGACAGGTGCAGGTGGTTGAATCCCCGGTGGCGGTGCTCGTGCCCACCCCGTGCCCCGCCCCCGACTGGCTACCGCCGGAAGGCCGTGACGTCGTCGTCGTGACCCGCCGAACGGCGGCGGTGGCTGGTGCACTGCGGGCCGCGCATCCAGAGCTTCGTGTGGTCATCGACCTGGCCAGCGAGCCAGCGGCGGGGGTAGTGCCAGCCGCGGCTGTCGCGCTCGCGCCGCGCGTTCTTGTCGCCGACCCCGAGGCCTGGCAGGCGGCCTGGTCGCTCTTCTCGGCAGCGCGGCGCGCGTCACCGGTCGTGATGGCACACGCAGACCCGGTCGACGTGCGCACGATGCTCGGTCACCGTGCGATGCCTCCGCCTCTCGACGAGGTGAAAGGCGACGTTTGGGTGGTGGAGCCCGGCGAGCCGGTGCGCCGCCGGCGCTGGAGTGTCCTCGCCGCGGGCTGACGGTGACAGGGTCAGCCCGCGGGTGAGGTTACGAGAGTGCGATCGCGAGTGAGATCGACTCGAGGCCGTGAGCGGTCGCGACCGCGTCGTTTGTCACCTGGCCCTCGTGTGTGTTCAGTCCCAACGCGAGTGAGCCGTCAGCCCTCAGCGCGTCTTTCCAGCCATGGTTCGCGATCGCGCGCACGTACGGCATCGTCGCGTTCGTGAGCGCGTATGTCGACGTCGTTGGAACCGCGCCCGGCATGTTTGCGACGCAATAAAAGATGCTGTCGTGTACCCGAAAGGTCGGGTCGGCATGAGTGGTCGGTCGGGTGTCAGCGAAGCAACCACCCTGGTCGACGGCGATGTCGACGAGCACGCTGCCGGGCTTCATGCGCGACACCAAGTCATTGCTCACGAGTTTGGGAGCTTTTGCCCCCGGGATCAGCACTGATCCGATCAGCATGTCGGCCTGTACGCACGCCTTCTCGATCTCGTAGCCGTTGGAGGCGATGGTGCGGATTCGACCGCTGTACAGCGCATCGAGCTCACGCAATCGCTGAATGTTGGTGTCGAGCACGGTGACTTCAGCGCCGAGGCCAACAGCCATTGCCACCGCGTTCGTGCCCGCGACACCGCCGCCGAGTACGACGATGTTTGCCGGATCCGTTCCCGGTACGCCGGGAACGAGTAGTCCCGGTCCTCCGTTCGGGCGCATCATCGCATTCGCACCCACGATCGGAGCGAGTCGACCCGCGACCTCACTCATCGGGGCGAGCAAGGGGAGCGCGCGCGAGGGCAGTTGAACCGTCTCGTAGGCGATGCCCGTGACGCGACTATCGAGTAGAGCATGCGTGAGCTCTTTCTCAGCGGCGAGGTGAAGGTAGGTGAACAACACCAGCCCGTCGCGGAAGTGCGCATACTCCGACTCGATCGGCTCTTTAACCTTCAGGAGCAGATCGGCTTCAGCCCATGTAGCGGCAGCATGGGCGACGATGCGCGCGCCTTGTGCGGCGTACTCGTCGTCGGTAATGGATGAACCGAGTCCCGCGCCCGCCTGGACCAGCACCTCATGGCCGTTGGCGACCAGATCGAGCACCCCCGCGGGCGTGATCGCGACGCGGTACTCATTGTTCTTGACCTCTGCCGGAACGGCGATTTTCATCAGTTCTCCTCGCGATGGACGCGACGGGGAATCGGCACCGCCGCGCTGCGTTGCGGCACAAGCGTACCGGCTGTCGGCAATGGATTCCGCACTCTTTTTTGCCTGGAAGTGCTGATTTCGTGACATTTGTGTTTCAGGATCAACGAATCAAGTGTTCGGGGGTGCGATGCGCCTATCGCGTATGCCAGTATCGGAGGACCGTTCCCCTGCGGTTCGGACACCGATGTACCGGCAATCGTCTAAGGAGCACGCCATGAACCGTCCCCTTCCCGAAGACCCGATGATCCGCAGCCTCATCGCGCAAGCGAAGCGTGCGCAGTTGACACGCCGCACGATGCTCGCGGGTACCGGCGCCGGTGCTACCGCTCTTGCGCTCGCCGCGTGCACCACCGGCGGCACGGACCTCTCGCCGGCCGAAGACCAGTCGGCGACCGACAAGACGCTCAACTGGGCCAACTGGCCGTTCTACATCGATGAAGACGACGACGGTGGATACCCGACCCTGATCGCTTTCCAGGAGCAATTTGGTATCGAGGTCGCCTACAACGTCACCGTCGACGACAACAACTCCTACTTCGCCACGGTTCGTGACCAACTTGCTCTCGGTCAAGACATTGGCGCCGACACCGTGTGCCTTACTGACTGGATGGTCAACCGCTGGATTCAGCTCGGGTACACCCAAGAGCTCAACAAGGCCAACATCCCCAACGCCGGCAACCTTGTCGCTAGCCTGCAGAACCCCTCGTTTGACCCGGGTCGCGTGCACTCGCTGCCGTGGCAGGGCGGCTTTGCCGGCGTGTGCTACAACGTTGAAGAGACCGATGAGGTTCGCTCGGTGAGCGACCTCTGGCGCCCCGACCTCGCTGGCCGCGTCGGCGTGCTGTCAGAAATGCGCGACACCATCGGGGTCATCATGCTCGAGAATGGCGTCGACATCTCGTCAGACTTCACAGCCGACCAATTCAACGCGGCGCTTGACGTCTTCCGCGAGAAGGTCGAAACCGGTCAGATTCGCAACGTGCGAGGCAACGCATACACCGAAGACCTCGTGAACGGCGACACGCTCGCGGCGATCTGCTGGTCGGGTGACATCACGGTGCTGAACCTCGAAGCGGGTTTCGAGAAGTGGAAGTTCTCGCTTCCTGAGGGTGGCGCCACTCTCTGGAACGACAACTTCATGATTCCGATCGGGTCGACGCGTAAGACGAACGCCGAGACTCTGATCAACTACTACTACGAGCCTGAGGTCGCCGCTGAGGTTGCCGCGTGGGTGAACTACATCACTCCCGTTGAGGGCGCAAGAGACGCCGCGATGGCGATTGATCCGGAGCTCGCCGAGAACCAGCTCATCTTCCCGAGTGACGAGACGCTGGCTCAGTCGAAGATCTTCCGCGGCCTAACCGCTCAAGAGGAGAACGAGTACCAGGCGGCCTTCCAGGCCATCCTTCTCGGCGCTTGACCTACCCCACCAAAAGGAGTACCACCCAGGTGACGAACAACGATGTTCCGCAAGGGGGATTCGCCGAGGCGGGTGCCGACCTCGAACTGGTCGGTATCACTAAGCGATTTCCTGGCTTCACGGCGATCGAAGAACTCGATCTGAGCATTCCGGCGGGGTCGTTCTTCGCCTTGCTGGGGCCTTCGGGGTGTGGCAAGACGACCACTCTGCGGCTCATCGCAGGCCTCGAGGAACCCACTGCGGGTCGCATCCTTGTCGGCGGCAAAGACGTCACGGCTACGAAGGCGTACCAGCGCCCCGTCAACACTGTGTTTCAGAGCTACGCGCTGTTTCCGCACATGACAATCCTCGAGAACGTCGCGTTCGGTCTCAAGCGCCGTGGCATCAAGAACGCTGATCCGCTCGCTCACGAGGCCCTGCGTCTCGTCGAACTCGATCACGTCGCCGGGCGCAAGCCCACCCAGCTGTCGGGTGGCCAACAACAGCGTGTGGCGCTGGCCCGTGCCGTGGTCAACCGCCCGGCGTTGCTGCTACTGGACGAGCCCCTCGGCGCACTCGACCTTAAGCTGCGCCGTCAGATGCAGGTCGAACTGAAAGACATTCAGAGCGAAGTCGGCCTGACGTTCTTGCACGTCACCCACGACCAGGAAGAGGCCATGACCATGGCCGACACGGTCGCGGTCATGAACAAGGGGCGAATCGAGCAGATGGGTGCCCCGCAGGAGCTCTACGAACTGCCGCACACCGCGTTCGTGGCCAAGTTCCTCGGTCAGTCGAACTTGTTCACGGGCGAGGTCATCTCGAGCTCACGTACGTCGCTCGTCATCGACGCCGCGGGCGCGAAGATCGAGGTTCCGCTAGAGCGTGCTCAACACCACAGCGGCCGCATCACGGTGGGGGTGCGCCCCGAGAAGGTCTCGCTCCACGACGAAGCGCCCAAGACAGACTCGGCCCGAAACGTGATCGGGCCCGGCCGCATCACCGACGTGTCGTTCAGTGGTGTGAGCACCCAGTACGAGGTCACGGTGCCGCACTATGGCGCTCTCACTGTGTTTGTGCAGAACACGTCGATCTCGACCCTGCATCACGACGGCGACCAGGTGTGGCTGAGCTGGGCCGTCGATCACGCCTTTGGGCTCGCCGACGAGGCAGATAGCGAGCCGGTCTCGCGGTTCCACGCCGACCTCGACACGTCGATGATCGCCGTGCAGTCACGCAAAAACCTCGAAGCGGAACTCGAGGAGGCCTAGGCCATGGCCTTTACCGCCTTTTCGAGCTCTACAGCGGCGGCAGAGCCGGTCGTTCGGCGCAAGAGCCCCATCGCGCTCTTTCTGCTGCTGCCGGGCATGTTCTACCTCATCCTGTTTTTCGTCACGCCGCTCATCTCGCTCATCATTACGAGCCTGCAGACGCCCGATCCGCTGATTTTCGGGCAGTTCGTCAATGCCTTCAATTGGCAGAACTACGTGACCGTGATCGAGACGTATGGCGAGCAGGCCATTCGCTCGGGCGGTTACGCCGCCCTGGCAACGCTCTTTGCCCTGCTCATCGGGTTTCCGCTCGCGTACTTCATCGGCATCACGCTTCGGCCGTTCCCGCTACTGCAATCACTCGCACTGGTGCTCGTCATTGCTCCGTTCTTCATCTCGTTCCTGCTCCGCACCCTGGCCTGGAAGCAGATCTTCTCGACCGAGGGGCCCGTCTCGGGCATCCTGTCGTCAATCGGCATACTGGGGCCAGGTGAGGCCATCACCGGCACCGCCTTCTCGGTCATCTTCGGTTTGACGTACAACTTCATCCCGTTTATGACGTTGCCGATCTACGCGACGCTGGTCTCGCTCGACCTGCGACTTCTCGAAGCCGGCAATGATCTCTATGGCAGCCCGGCAACGACCTTCCGCACCGTCACGTTGCCCCTGTCGGCGGCGGGTGTCATGTCGGGCACTCTGCTGACCTTCATCCCCGCTGCAGGTGACTACATCAACGCGTCGCGCGAGTTTCTCGGCTCGGCCGACACGACCATGATCGGCAATGTGATCGAGACCAACTTCTTGGTGCTGCAAAATTTCCCGGCCGCCGCCGCGCTCTCGCTCGTGCTGATGGCCTTCATCCTGGTGCTCGTCGCTCTCTACGTGAAGCGCAGCGGAACAGAGGAGCTGCTGTGAGGGGTTTCGGCAAGTACGCCATCTGGGTGTACTCGGTCATGGCGTTCATCTTCTTGCTCATTCCGATCGCGTACACGATCGTTTTCTCGTTCAATAACTCGCGCCGCACCAACATCATTTGGAACGGGTTCACCCTCGACAACTGGTTGTCAGTGTGCGAGGCGCAGACCGTGTGTCAGGCGTTCGGCAACAGCATCCTGATCGGCGTTGTGGCGACCGTACTCGCGACGACGCTCGGCACCATGATCGCCTTGGCGCTCGTGAGATACCGGTTTCGCTTTCGCAGCGCCACGACTCTGCTGATCTTCCTGCCCATGACGACCCCCGAGGTCGTATTGGGCGCTGGACTCGCGGCGCAGTTTCTGCAGGCTGGTGTGCCCAAGGGCTTGGGTACGATCATCCTGGCCCACACCCTGTTCTGTTTGAGCTTCGTGGTGGTGACGGTGCGCGCGCGCGTGGCGAGTCTCGACCCAGCCCTCGAGGAGGCTGGCCGCGATCTCTACGGAAGCCCGATTCAGGTGTTCTGGCGCATCACGTTCCCGATGTTGCTGCCCGGCATCGTGGCGGCGGCGCTGCTGTCGTTCGCGTTGAGTTTCGACGACTTCATCATTACCAATTTTAATCGGGGTGCCGAGGTGACGTTCCCGAGCTTTGTGTACACGGCTGCGGCTCGAGGAATTCCCGCCGAGGCCAACGTCATTGCCTCGGCTGTGTTCTTCTTGGCGATCGCTCTCGTGCTCGTTGCACAGTTCACTGCGGCCGCTCGTCGACGGCGTCTGGCGAAGGCGGGCTAGAGCCACGATCGGCCGGCGGGCCTCGCCGGTCGCGGTCGGCTTTGAGGCGATGGATGCGTGCTTCGCGTCAGTCGAGGCTGACGAGTAGCGCGCCCACCTCGTCGTCGCCGGCGAGCACGCGCTCGCTCGTGAGCGTGATGAGCTCGGCCGCCGTCGTGGTGTCGATCGCACCTTCGGACGCGAGCAGCGCCAGTGCCACGGGCGTAGTCGCTCGCATCGAACCGTCGAGCACTTTGACGGCCACGGCCGTGCCGTTCGGAGTGCCGATCACGACGAGGCCTTCGGCGCCGAGTTTGGCGATGCCGCCGAGGCGCTCGATGACAATGGTGTTGGCCCGACCGACACCGTCGATTGCCCACGGCGCTGCGTGCACGGCACTCATCAACTGCGCTGCCTCGGGCGTCGTGCTGGCCGCCACACGCGCGATCGCAGTCGCGAGGCCAGCGAGCGAGGTGGCGTGCACGGGGGCAGAGCAGCCATCAAAGCCGGTATGCAGCACGGGTTGGCTCGTGTATCGCTCGACAACCGACCTGATGCGCTGTTGCACGGGATGGTCACGCTCGAGGTAGCGGTCGGGGTCGCCGCCCACAGCGTCGCTGGCGCGCAGCATGCCGGTGTGCTTGCCCGAACAATTCATCGTCACCCGAGTCGGACCGAGTCCGCTGGCCTGGCGGGCCGCGCGCTCCGCGCTTCCGAGTGGCCACTGGGCCGGGCAGTGCAGAGCGTGTTCGTCGCGCCCGTCGTCGCGCAGCATCTGCTCGACGACGGCGAGGTGCGCGGGGCTACCGCAGTGGCTCGAGGTGGCGAGCACGAGTTCATAGTCGGCGAAGCGTGCGCCGAGCTCGAGCATGGCGATCGACTGGAGTGGCTTGAGGGTGGAGCGCGGGTAGATCGTGGCGTGCACGTCGCCGACTGCCCGCAGCACACGACCGGAGGCGTCGACGACCGCGGCGGCTCCGAGGTGCAGCGACTCGATCAGGCCCGAGCGCTCGATGCGCGCGACTTCGACTGCGCCGTCAACGGTGAGCGGTCGCGGACCATCGCCATTCGACGCGGGAGGGTGACCCCGGTCGTCACTCACTGCGACGGTTAGGCCGACAGCGCGGCGTCGAGCACGCCGATCGCCTCGCGCAGCAATTCGTCGCTGATGGTGAGCGGGGGCAAAAACCGGATGACGTTGCCGTAGGTGCCCGCGCTGAGCAGCAGCACGCACTGTTGGGCGGCGGCGGCGACCGCGCGGGCAACGATGGCAGCGTCGGGCTCGTGAGTCTCAGGGTCGACGAACTCGATCGCGAGCATGGCGCCTATGCCGCGCACGTCGCCGATGCGGGGATGCTTGGCCTGAAGCTCGAGCAGCAAGGGCTTCAGCACTGACTCGATGTGCTGTGCCCGGCCCAGCAGATCGCGGTGCTCAATCTGTTCGAATACGGCAATGGCGGCGGCGCACGCAACGGGATTGCCGCCATAGGTGCCTCCGAGGCCCCCGGCGTGCGAGCTATCCATGATCTCGGCACGGCCGACCACGCCCGCGAGAACCATGCCGCCAGCGATTCCCTTGGCGGTTGTGATCATGTCGGGCACCAAGCCAAAGTGCTCGCTGGCATAATAGGCGCCCGTGCGCCCGACGCCCGACTGCACTTCATCGGCAACAAATACGATGCCGTTGGCCGTGCACCACTCTTGCAATGCCACCAGGTAACCCTCGGCGGGAATGATGAAGCCGCCCTCTCCTTGGATCGGCTCAACGACGAGACAGGCCAAGTCGGCGGCGCCGACGCGCTTTTCAAGATACGAGATGGTGCGCTTCGCGGCCGCTACCCCCGAGAGACCGTCGTGGAAGGGGTACGAGCTGGGCGCGTGGTAAATGTTGCTCGCGAACGGCCCGAACCCGAGGTTGTAGGGCATGGCCTTGAAGTTCATGGCCATGGTCAGGTTGGTGCGGCCGTGGTAGCCGTGGTCGAGCACCGCTACTCCGGCGCGCCCGGTGTATTTGCGGGCGATCTTTACGGCGTTCTCGAGCGCCTCGGCACCCGAGTTCACGAGCACAACCTTCTTGGCGTGGTCACCGGGGGTGTGCTGCACGAGCAGTTCGGCCACGCGCACGTAGGGCTCATAGGGAGTCACGGTGAACAGTGTGTGCGTGACTTTGGCCACCTGGGCCTGCACCGCCGCGACCACGGCGTCGTTCGTGTGGCCGACTCCCATGACGCCGATACCGCCGCCGAGGTCGATGAAGTGGTTGCCATCGACGTCGACCACGATGGCGTCGTGCGCGCGGTCAATGTAGACCGGCAACGAGGTGCCGACGCCAGCGCTGACGACTGCCAAGCGGCGTTCGTGCAGGGCCTGAGATGCCGGACCAGGGATAGCAGTGACGATGCGTCGCTCCTGGGCGACCGCGGGGGCAGAGCCCTCGTGCGAGAGTGCGGCAGGCGCGGAAAGAGTGTCAGTCATGGTGAGATCATTGTACTCCTGGCCCCTCACGCGCGGCTGGGTAGATGGCGGCTGGGTAGATGGCGGCTGGGTAGACGGCGGCTGGGCAGACAAAGGAGCTCGCAGTGCACAATCAGCACGGATTCGAGGTCGCGATCCAGTGGACCGGCAATCGGGGCGAGGGAACGGCCACGTACCGTTCCTATGGGCGCGACCACCGCATCCACGCCGACGGCAAACGCCACGAGATCGAGGGATCGAGCGATCGGGTGTTCCGCGGCGATGCCGACCGCTGGAACCCCGAAGAGCTTGTCATCGCCGCGCTGGCCCAGTGCCACATGCTGAGCTATCTGCACGTGGCCGCCATGAACGGGATCGTCGTCGTCGACTACCGGGATGACGCCTCGGGCACTCTGCAACAGGAGGGCGACGGGGGGCGATTGATCGAGGCGACGCTGCGGCCGGTCGTGACTCTGGCTGCGCATCACGATGAGGCGGATGCGGGCCGGGCCGAGGCGCTCCACGGTCGGGCGAACGAACTGTGCTTCATTGCCAACTCGGTGAACTTTGTGGTGCGGCACGAGCCGACCACGCTGCGCGACTCGACGTAGAGCAGAGTCCTAGGCGGGGCGTGGGAAGATAGATAGTTCGTGCCCGTTCCACCGTGAGGATCCTCCCGTGCGCCGCAGTTCCGCCTTCATCTCCCTCGGCCTCAGCGCCGGCCTTCTCTTTTCCCTTGCCGCGTGTGCCCCGGGCGGCACCGCACCGGCTGATGGCGAGTGCGTTCCCTCGGGCGCCGCATCCGACGCGGTGACCGTTGACGGCGCGTTCGGCAGCGTTCCGGCGATCGCATTCGATGGTCCGCTGACCGCTGAAGCAACCCAGCGCACGGTGCTCGAGCAGGGCGACGGCGATGTTGCCAGCAACGGCGACACGGTCGTCATCGAATACACGGTGCTCAATGGCGAGACGGGCGACGAGATCGCGAGCACGGGATTACGGGTGACAACGCCGAACGGTTCCCCATCGACACGGCAAGCGAGCAGCTCGTCGGCTTCTCGCTCCTGCTTGACTGCGCGTCGCCTGGCACGCGACTGGCCGGCGTCATCCCGCCCGTCGAGGGGTTCGGCGACGAGGGCGTGCCCGAGTTGGGCCTGACCGGCGCCGAGGCGCTCGTTTTCGTCATCGATGTGGTCAGCATCGTGGCGCCGTCTCTCGAGCGCGCCGAGGGCGCGCCGCAGGAGTCGCCCGAGGGTTTCCCGACCGTTGAACTCGGCGAAGATGGTGCCCCCACCATCACGTTGCCAGCGGGCGATCCGTTCACCGAGTTCGACCTCGCCGTGCTCATCCTCGGCGACGGCCCCGTCGTCGAAGACGGCCAGACCGTGACCGTTCAGTACACCGGACTCAACTGGAACACCGGCGTGATCTTCGACTCCAGCTGGGCCCGCGGCACGCCCGCAGAATTCCCGACCAGCGGCGTCATTCAGGGTTTCCGCGACGCGCTCGTCGGTCAAACGGTGGGTTCGCAGGTCATCGCGATCATTCCGCCCGACCTCGGCTACGGCCCGGCAGGCGGCACCCCCGACGGCTCGATTGGGCCGAACGACGTGATCATCTTCGTCGTCGACATCCTCGGCGTCTCCTAGTCGGCTACGGCGCGGCTGCGGCGCGGCTGCGGCGCGACGCGGCATCGCCTCGTTCCGGGGTGGATGCGCGGCCGCGGTCGGGCATGATGAGAACCATGCGCGACGTCATCGTTCTGGGTTCCACAGGCTCGATTGGCGTGCAAGCGTTGCAGGTGATCGCCGCCAACCCTGAGCGGTTCCGCGTGGTGGGGCTTGGAGCGGGCAGCAACCGCGCGCTCGTCGAGGCGCAAGCGCTGGCTCACGACGTGGAGCACGTCGCCCTCGGCGCCGAAGCGGCAGCCCAGCTCGTGCGCGATGTCGGCTGTGATGTCGTGCTCAACGGCATCACCGGCTCGGTCGGACTCGCGCCGACGCTTGCGGCGCTACGCGCCGGGCGCATCCTGGCCCTTGCGAACAAAGAGAGCTTGATCGTTGGCGGCTCGCTCGTGACCTCGCTGGCCGAGCCCGGGCAGATCGTTCCGGTTGACAGCGAGCACTCTGCTCTCGCGCAGGCACTACTCGCGGGCGAGCGCCACGAGGTGCGCCGGCTCGTGCTGACGGCGAGCGGAGGGCCGTTCCGGGGTCGCACGCGCGCTGAGCTGGCCGATGTGACGCCCGGCGAGGCACTCGCACACCCCACGTGGGACATGGGCAAGGTCATCACCACCAACTCGTCGACACTCGTGAACAAAGGGCTCGAGATCATTGAGGCTCACCTGCTGTTCGACGTGCCGTACGACCGCATTGAGGTGACAGTGCACCCGCAGTCGATCGTGCACTCGATGGTCGAGTTCGTCGATGGTTCGACGATCGCGCAGTGCTCGCCGCCCGACATGCGCCTGCCGATCTCGCTCGGTCTCGACTGGCCGCACCGCGTCGCGGGGGCAGGTGCTCCGCTCGACTGGAACACGGCATCCACCTGGAGCTTCGCGCCCCTCGACAACGACGCGTTTCCGGCGGTCGCCCTGGCGAAGCAGGTGGGCAGCGCCGGAGCGACTTTTCCGGCCGTCTTCAACGCCGCGAACGAGCAGGCGGTGTACGCCTTTCACGACGGCCGCATCGGTTACCTCGACATTGTCGATACCGTGCGCGCGGTCGTCGACCGTCACGATCCGCACCCGATGACGCTCGAGGGTGTGCTCGAGGCCGAGCAATGGTCCAGACGGCAAGCCGACGCGTTGATCGGCGATAGCTAGTCTTTCTTGCCGTTCTCGTTCTTGTTGTCGTCGCCGTTACCGGGCTTGCTCGGGGTGGCGGTGTCGGTGGGGGTGGGCGTTGGGTCGGGCGCATCGTTGAGCTCGGTGTCAAGCGCCGCGGTGACGTCGGCGCGCACGAGGTCGATGGCGATTCGGATTGCCTCGGCGCGCTCCGCGGTCAACTGTTGCCGCACGAGCGCCGTCGCGACCTCTGCGTCAAGCGCATCGAGGTCGTCAGACGCCGATTGCCAATTTTCGTCGGCAACGGCGGCCGACACGGCAAGAACCCGCTCTTGCAGTCGAGCCGCGATAGCGGAGTAGTCGCCGCCGCTGTGCGCAGAGCATCCGGCAAGTAAGAGGGCTGCGCTGATGGCGATGGCGGTGATCACGGCGCGAGCGCTGGTGCGGGATGAGCGGCCCATCACGGGGCCACACTCTGCTGCAGCTGAAGCAAGTGATCGCCCAGTGTGCCGCCGACCTCTGGGTAGGTCGGCGGCTCTGTCGTCGACGCGGCGGGCGCGACCGGGGTAGAGAGCTGCATCCCGACTGCGACGCTACCCCCGGCGAGCAGGAGCGCCGCGATGACGACAATGGCAGCGATCGCCGCCGGCTTGCGGCGCGCCGTTCGAAGTGGCTTCTGAGCCGCGGTGGCCGCGGTGAGTGGCACGGCCGCCACACGGCCTCCCAGCACTTCGGTGATTGCCGTCGCGGACGCCACGGTGGCGGACGCCGCGGGCATGAGCAGGGTGGGCTCTAGAAGGGTGGGCTCGAGCAGGTCATCGGTCGCGAGGGCGATCGCCGGTGCTGGATCAGCCGCGGCGAGGCGCAGGCGAGTGGCGGATTCGGCCGCGGTGGTGCGCGCGTCTGGATCTCGTTTCGTCATGCACCGCAACAGTTCGACCCAGTCGGGGCGAAGTCTGCTGGGCAGATCAGGGTCGCTAACGAGTCGAGCGGCGACAGTCTCGACGCCCGTTCCCGGGTGCGGGCGCGCGCCGATGAGGGCTTCGATGAGAACGAGCCCGAGGGAGTAGACGTCGCTCGGAGGCCCCACCTCGCCCCCGAGCGCCTGCTCGGGGCTGAGGTAGTGAGCGGTGCCGACCACCGAGCCGATCGCCGTCACACGGTTCTCATCGATAAGGCGGGCGATGCCGAAGTCGGCGAGCTTCGCACGCGCCCCGGTATGCCCAGCTGTGCTGGTGGGAACGAGGATGTTGGCGGGCTTAATGTCGCGGTGCACTATGCCGCGCTCATGGCTGTAGGCGAGTGCATCGGCGATCGCCGCGCCGATGAGGGCGACGTCGACGCCCGACACCGCGCCCGCATCCATCACCGCCCGCAGGTCACCGCCCTCGATCAGTTCGAGCACGAGCACGACCGCGCCGGCGTCATCGGCAACGGCGTCGAAGAGCGTGACAAGTGCGGGGTGATTGAGCGCAGCGAGCAATCCGACTTCGCCTTCGTGGCGACGCATGTCGTCGCGGTCGGCAAGTTCTGGTCGAAACACCTTCAGGGCGACATCGCGTCGCAGTTGGGTGTCGTTCGCCGCGTATACGCTCGCCATGCCCCCGCGCCCGATTAGCCGGTCGATTCTGTATCGATCGGCTACGAGCGAGCCGATGCGCTCATCGTTCCGTTCGCTCGGCGTCAGATCTTGATGGCCGTTCTTCGACTGCCGCATAAGGGTGAAGCGTACTCCCGCAGACCCGAGGTCTTCTGTCGAGATCACGACGATGCTGCGCCGAATGGCCCGTCAACGCCCCACCTGGCCGTCACCGACTGCTCAACTGCCGAGGGTACAGTGAGCGCGTGGAGACCGTGCTGCTGTACATCGTCGGAATCCTCGTGGTAGTCGTGGGGCTTATCGTCTCGATCGCGCTCCACGAGCTGGGGCACTTCGTTCCCGCCAAGCTCTTCGGCGTGCGCGTCGGGCAATTCATGATCGGCTTCGGCCGCACGATTTTCTCGTGGCGCCGGGGCGAGACCGAGTACGGGTTCAAGTGGATTCCGCTGGGCGGCTACATCTCGATGGCGGGCATGTACCCGCCTGTCGCGGGCCAGGGTGCTCGTACGGCATCGACAGGCTTCTTCGACACTCTCGTGCAAGACGCCCGCAGCGCCTCGGCGGATACGATCGTTGAGGGTGAAGAGCACCGAACCTTTTACCAACTGCCAGTCGGCAAGCGCATCATCATCATGCTCGGTGGCCCCGTCATGAACCTGCTGATCGCAATCGTGCTTTATGCGGTCGTTCTCGTCGGCTTCGGTGTCGCTCAGCAGTCGACGACCCTCGGCAGCGTCAACGAGTGCGTGCTGCCAGCGACCAGTGAACGCCAAGAGTGCGAGGCGGGTGACCCGTTGGCCCCGGGCGCAGAGGCCGGCTTGCAACCGGGCGACCGCATCGTCGCGATCGATGGCGCTTCAGTCTCATCGTGGGATGCCGTGCTCGAGACGGTGCGCGCCTCAGCTGAACAGCCCCTCGCCTTCACTGTCGATCGCGAAGGTCGCACAGTGCAGACCACGCTCACCCCTCTTCTGAGCGAGCGCTACGTGGTCGATGACCGAGGGCGCATTGTCGACGGGCCAGATGGCACCCCGCTGACCCAACAGGTGGGTTTCATCGGCATAGCACCTGCCTACGAGACCGTGCAGCAGCCGGTTACCGCGGTGTTGCCCGCTGTGGGCGACAACGTGTCGGCCGTGGTGGGAATCATCATCAACTTGCCGCAGCGGTTGATTGATGTCGCGAACGCGGCTTTCGGGCCCGAGGAGCGCGACCCCAACGGCCCGATCAGCGTGGTCGGCGTCGGGCGCATTGCCGGTGAGATTGTGAGTATCGACACGATCCCCGTTGTCGAGCGCGTGTCATTCCTGGTCGGCTTGCTCGCATCTCTCAACGTGGCGCTCTTCGTCTTCAACCTGATTCCGCTGCTGCCGCTCGACGGTGGCCACGTCGCCGGAGCCCTGTTCGAGGGGCTGCGTCGCTGGTTCGCGAAGCTGCGCGGCAAGCCCGACCCCGGCCCGATCGACACGGCCAAGCTCGTTCCGTTGACTCTCGCCGTCGTGCTCGTGCTCGGGCTCATGAGCGCGCTGTTGATCTACGCCGACATCGTGAAGCCCATTAGCCTCTTTTAGCGGGCCCCTGCGGTGGTGAACGAATCCCTCGTTATCCTGAGGGCAGAAGCACCCTGCGGCGAATTCGACCGTGTCACACCCATTTTTCACCTCGCGCAGGCATCCTGCACTGCGCGCGGTATCCGTCAACGTGGAGGATCGATGACTGATCAGCACAGCGCGGATCGTGAGCGACCTCTCAGTGGCCGCCGAGCGATCGTCACGGGCGGGGCAAGCGGTATCGGCGAGGCGTGCGCGCGCGCTCTCGTAGCGGCTGGCGCACACGTCGTCGTCGCCGACCGCGATGCCGACGGCGCATCCCGCGTCGCTCACGAGCTCGAGGGCGAGGCGTGGGTTGTCGATCTCTCAGACCTGGATGCTCTCGCCGACGTCTCACTTGACGCCGACATCCTCGTCAACAACGCGGGCATTCAGACTGTGAGCCCGATTGCCGATTTTGACCCAGCACGCTTTCGACTCATCGTCGATCTCATGCTCGTCTCGCCGTTTCTGCTAACCCGAGCTGTGTTACCGGGAATGTACGAGCGCGGATGGGGGCGCATCGTCAACATCAGCTCGGTGCACGGTCTGCGCGCGAGTGCGTTCAAGTCGGCCTACGTGTCGGCCAAGCACGGCCTCGAGGGCCTCTCGAAGGTGACGGCGCTCGAGGGCGGCCCCCACGGTGTCACGAGTAACTGCATCAACCCCGCCTACGTGCGCACCCCACTTGTCGAGAAGCAGATCGCCGATCAGGCTCGCCTGCACGGCATTCCCGAGTCAGAGGTCGTCGAGCGCATCATGCTGACCGAAAGTGCGATCAAGCGCCTTGTGGAGCCCGAAGAGGTCGCTGCACTGGCGACGTGGATGTGCGGGGATTCTGCTGGCATGGTGACGGGCGCGTCGTACACGATGGACGGCGGGTGGAGCGCGCGATGAGCACTCTTGTTCCCCCGTTGGTCTCTGTGGCGGTCGACGGAGGCGAGCTCGCTGTCGGTGTCTGGAACGACGACCGCCCCGGCTTGCCAGCGGTGCTCGCGATTCACGGCATCACGGCGAACCACCGGTGCTGGCCGTTCGTGGCCGAGCAGTTACCAGGAGTGCGGGTGATCGCCCCCGATCTGCGCGGGCGTGGACACAGCAACAATCTCGGCGGTCCGTTCGGTCTCGAGCAACACGTTGACGACATGATCGCCGTGCTCGATCGGCTGAGCGAGCCGCGCGTGGCGATCATGGCCCATTCCATGGGAGCTTTCGTTGCGGTGATGCTGGCGGCGCGGTACCCCGAGCGGGTCGCGTCGCTCACGCTCATCGACGGGGGGCTTCCACTCGCGTTGCCCGAGGGTCAGAAGGGGGAAGAATTCGAGGCTGCCGCCCTGCTCGGACCAGCCGCGAAACGGCTTTCCATGGAATTCGCGAGTCGAGACGCGTACCGGGATTTCTGGCGTGAGCACCCCGCTTTTCGCGATCACTGGAATGTGTCAGTCGAAGGCTACGTCGACTATGACTTACAGGGCACGGCGCCGCACCTGCGTCCATCCGGCCGGGTCGACGCTGTCGGTGCTGATGTCATCGAGCTGTATGGCGGTGATGCCTACGACAAGGCCATGGCGAGCATCCAGGCACCGACGACGCTGTTGCGCGCACCTCGTGGGCTGCTCGACGAGCCGGCGGCGTTGTATCCCGTCGATCGGGTGCACCGCGAGCCACGCATTGCCGGCATGACAGTCGTCGAGGTCAACGACGTGAACCACTACACGATCATCTTTGATCGAGCCGGAGCTGACCTAGTAGCGAGCACCGTGCGCGCGGCGCTTGCCGCGTCACTCAGCTCATCGCCCGCTCCGTCAGTGCTACAGACATCCGAGTATGAGGAAGACGCATGACCATAGACAAGACCGTCGAAAGCGCGAGCGCGGCCGTCGCCGACATCACGTCGGGGTCGAGCCTTGCTGTCGGCGGGTTTGGGCTGTGCGGCAACCCCATGGTGCTCATCGAGGCGTTACTGGCCACCGGCGTCGATGATCTGAACATCGTCAGCAACAACTGTGGCGTCGATGATTGGGGGCTGGGAGTGCTGCTCGCCGCTCGCCGCATTCGCAAAATGACCTCGTCCTACGTCGGTGAGAACAAAGAGTTCGAGCGTCAATTTCTCTCAGGCGAGCTTGAGGTAGAGCTCACACCGCAGGGCACGCTTGCTGAGAAGCTGCGGGCTGGTGGGTCGGGCATTGCCGCCTTCTACACCCAGACCGGCGTAGGAACTCAGGTGGCCGAAGGCGGACTGCCACGGCGCTACGCCGCCGACGGCTCGGTCGCCGAGGCGTCCCCGGCCAAGGACGTCCGTCGATTCTTCGTAAACGGCGTCGAACGCGACTTTGTACTCGAAGAAGCCATCACGACAGACTTCGCGCTGGTGCATGCCGCCCTGGGCGACCGGCACGGAAATCTCGTCTTTTCGCGCTCGGCCCGCAACTTCTCGCCGCTCGCCGCCATGGCGGGGCGAGTGTGCATCGCTCAGGTCGAACGACTGGTGGAGCCGGGAGAACTCGATCCCGACTCCATCCATCTTCCTGGCGTTTATGTCTCCCGAGTCGTCGAGGTCGGTATCGACATCGAGAAGCGCATCGAGAAACGCACCGTGCGCGTAGCAGAGAGAGGC